>JAFTDR010000135.1 GCA_017454105.1 Desulfovibrionaceae bacterium
AAGCCTGGTCATACCCCGCATGGGCATATGGCACCACCGCCAAAGCCCGGGCATACACCGCCAGGCCACATGGCACTGCCACCAAAGCCCAGGCATACACCGCCAGGCCACATGGCACCGCCACCAAAGCCTGGGCATACACCACCGCCAGGCCACATGGCGCCGCCACCAAAGCCTGGGCATACACCGCCCAGCCATATGGCACCGCCACCCAAGCCTGGGCATGTGCCACCGCACGGGTAGCCGTATTTTTTTAAGGAGGGATGCAGGGACTGTGAGTCCCTGCTCAAAAAAGCCATGCAAATAGCTTTTCTTCAGCTGATTCCTTGCCTTGGCGACATCCAAAAAAATTCGACCAGAATTATTCGCGCAATGGAAGACAATGCCGGGGCGGATATCTATCTTTGTCCGGTGAACAGTCTTTGCGGGACGAATCTTGGCAGTTGGGCGAATTTTTCCTCATTTTCCCACGATGTTCAGCATGGACTTGAAACCATTGCCAAAGAGACGCAGGCGGCACTTCTTCTTCCTGCGGTTTTTTTCGGAGACGGGGGTAAGGAGGAGCAGAGTATTTATTTTGTCCGCAGAGGGCGTCTTAAAAAAGTGCCGATGATAAGTGTTGGGCCGCAGGGGAACGAATCGTCGCAATGCGTTGTGACTACAGGCTCCATACTCTGGAACGATACGCCGATAACGCTCCTCTTTGTGATCAGCCGCCATTTTGTCCATAGACCACTTCAGCCCTTCAGTTTCTTTAACGATCCGACATCGACCTGCATGCTGCCCAAGGGCCGTGCCCTATTTATTTTCACATTGCATCCTTGGTGGAACGGTTTTGAGCGGCAGCTTGAGGAGGATGCGCGCGATATCGCCCGATCGCTCAGAACACATGTCCTCCTTGCCAATTCTGTGGGAATCGAGGACGGCAAGCTCTATCATGGTCAATCGGCTGCCTTTGATCCCCTAGGCGGGATGCTTTTGCGCACGCGGGCTTTTACCGAGTCTACTGTGACGTGTGATTTGGCTGAGCGACTGTGCGACATCACGCAGCACTTCCCTCTTGACGGAACAGAGGCCTATCTCTGGTCAGCTCTTGTTTTCGGTGTGCGCGAATTTGTGCGCGCAGCCGGCGCAAAGTCTGTCTATATCGGCGTCTCAGGCGGCATGGATTCGGCCATAGTACTTGCTCTTGCCTGCGAGGCACTTGGCGCAGAACACGTCCACGCGGTCTTTATGCCCTCCCCCTACACATCTAAGGAGTCTGAGCGCGATGTGCTTCTGCTTGCCAGTCGTTTTGGCGTAGAGCTTGTGACAATTCCCATAGAGCCTCTTATGCAGGCTTTTTCCCAGGCCCTGTCACCGGCATTCTCGACTATTCCTAAGCGGGAGGGCGACACAACAGCCGAGAACATTCAGGCGAGGATTCGGGCTGTTCTACTCTGCGCACTCGCAAACAGGGCGCAGGCCCTGATTCTCAATACGAGCAATAAAAGCGAACTTGCCATGGGTTATTCGACCCTGTATGGCGATTCAATCGGCGCTCTCTCCGTTCTTGGGGATGTTCTCAAAACGGAAGTGTATGCTCTCGCTGCCTGGTACAATACCGCACATCCTGCCTGCGCAATCCCAGAATCGATTCTGGCTAAACAGCCGTCTGCTGAACTGAAACCGAATCAGAAAGACAGCGACAGTCTTCCGCCCTATGCTGAACTGGATCCGATCATTCTTGGGATTTTAAACGGCGATGACGCGCCCAATTATCTGCGGGACGCCCTTGGCAAGGCTGAGTTTAAGCGTAGACAGGCGCCTGTATCGCTTATGGTGAGCCAGAGTGCCTTTGGCCACGTCTGGCGTAATCCTTTAAGCGGGCGTCTTGCGCACAGTCAATAACGAAGAGCTTGCAGAGAAAGAAAGCTCCGTGTACTCTTTCGCCATGGAACAGACAGTCTTCACTCTTTGTGCAACGTGCGGGAGTGCGCGCGCTGGAGTCCTTACAACAGCGCATGGTGCAATCCCTACGCCTATTTTTATGCCCGTGGGAACGGCCGCCTCGGTCAAGGCCATAGCGCCCGATGATCTTGCGGCAATCGGGGCCCCGATCATTTTAGGCAATACATACCATCTCCATTTGCGACCTGGCGATGAACTCATAGCGCGGCATGGCGGACTCCACGCCTTCTCCGCCTATCCTGGAGCCTTTCTGACAGATAGCGGCGGCTTTCAGATTTTTAGCCTTTCGACCTTGCGCAAACTCTCGGAGGAGGGTGTGCGTTTCCGCTCGCACATCGACGGATCAAGCCATTTCTTCACACCGGAAAGTGTTCTTGGCATACAGCGCAATCTCGGAAGCGATATTATGATGGTCCTCGATGAATGCGTGCCCTTCGGTGCGGACTATGCCTACACCCGCGACTCCATGCAGCTCACCTGCCGGTGGGCTAAGCGATCTGTGCGCGAGAGGGAGCGCCTTTACGGAGAGGGCATTTCTCTTGGCCTTCTTTTTGGTATCGTCCAGGGCGGCTTTTTTTCCGATCTTAGGGCGGAATGCGCGGCGCAGCTTTCCGATCTTCCCTTCGACGGTCTCGCCATCGGTGGGCTCTCTGTCGGGGAACCGAAGGATGTCTTTTGCGCCCATCTTGCGGAAACCGCAGACCGTTTGCCGCAAGCACTTCCGCACTATCTTATGGGGGTTGGAACGCCTCTTGATGTGCTTCGCGGGATTGCTTGCGGCATCGACATGTTTGACTGCGTTCTTCCAACACGCAATGCGCGGAACGGAACTCTGTACACCTCGCGCGGGAAAATCAATATCAAGCGCCGGGAATTTGCGGAGGACGATAGCCCCCTTGATCCCGACTGTTCCTGCTACACATGCCGGACCTTTTCTAAGAGTTATCTGCGCCATCTCTATGTGAGTCATGAGCTGTTAAGCTTTAGGCTCAATTCCCTGCACAATTTGACCTATTACCTTAACCTTGTCCGCGAGGCGAGGGAGGCCATACTTCAGGGCAGTTTTCCGTCCTTCTACAGGCAAGTCGCCTCCTGCTATAGCGATTGTGAAGACAATGCGGATACGGAAAAAGACTAAGCATGCGACGTTTTCGCATACTTGCGTACACTGACAGCAGTACGCGCTGTAACCCTGCCGCATGCTGATTTTCCCTTGCTGCGCGGAATCATGGTGACGCCAGGCGATTATAGGACGGCTATGATGCGGATACTTGGGAGAGCCGGACGCCGCAAAAACTTTTAAACAATCGGCAGAAACATGCCGGATAGTTTCGATGAAAGGTAGCATGAAAAATCGTTGCGGGCGCGTCGCGCTCATCGGTCCGCCCAATGCCGGGAAATCGACCTTGTTAAACGCCCTGCTTGGGCAGAAGATCACAATTGTGACCCCGAAGCCGCAGACAACGCGGAGCCAGATTGTGGGGATTTTGACAGAGTCGGGAAGTCAGGCGATATTTTTTGACACACCGGGCCTATCGACTGTGCGGGGCAGGCTCTCAAGGACCATGACGCAGGCTGTCTGGGAGAGTCTGCGCCAGGCAGATGTCCTGCTCCCTGTTTTGGACGCCAACTGCTACAGCAGACATGGCGAAATCCTGGAAAAGGACATCGCCCCCTTTCGCGACGCGCTCGAAAACGAGTCGCGTCCTCTTCTTTTTGCTTTAAACAAGGTCGATCTCCTAGGGGATAAGACGCGCCTTCTGCCGCTTATTGAGCGGCTGAACGGTCTTTGGCCCAAGGCTGAACTCTTTCCTGTCTCTGCCGAGACCAAGGATGGCCTTGATGGGCTTAAGGATTTGCTCATCCGCCTTCTGCCAGAAGGCGAGCCCGAGTACCCAGACGATCAGCTCTCGACCCAACCTGTCCGCTTCATGGTGAGCGAGATCATCCGCGAGAAAATCTATCTCAATCTCCGCCAGGAAGTGCCGTACGGCTGCGCGGTTGCCGTTGAGACATGGGAGTATTCTGCGGAGACGGATCAGACGGTCATTGGAGCCGTTATTTTTGTGGCGAGGCCGATATACAAGGCCATGGTGATTGGCCACGGCGGGACAATGATCCGCAAAATCGGAACAGAGGCCAGGCGCGAGATAAAGGAACTCTTAGACGGCAATGTCCATCTCGATCTCTGGGTGTCTGTGAAAGAACACCGCATAGACGATCCCGAGGTGCTTGGCGATCTTCTTCTTGCAGGAGCGGACCGTGAGTGAGCTTGTTGAGCGCTACCACGCTGTTTTGTCACAAATCGCTGAAGCCTGCCGGAAGTCGTCGAGGAAGCGGGAGAGTGTGCGGCTTCTTGCCGTTTCAAAGTATCATCCGTTTGAATCCATGCTGGAACTTGCAAGGGCAGGGCAATTGCTTTTTGGGGAAAATTATGTGCAGGAGGCCCAGGAAAAGAGCGCGGCACTTCGCGAAGAGGGCTATGATCCTGCTCGCATGATCCATATAATCGGCCATCTTCAGCGGCGGAAGGTCCCCCAGGTTGTCGGGAACTTTGCTCTTCTGCATACCTTAGATTCCCTGCCTCTCGCCTCGGCCCTTGAGAAGCGCGCCGCATCTTTGGGGATTGTTCAGGACGTACTTATTGAGGTGAATTTGGGTCGGGAAGCGCAGAAGGCGGGGATAGCGGAAGAGGAGCTTTGCGCATTTTCCGAGAAGGTTCTCGATCTCTGTCCCCATGTGCAGCTTTGTGGCCTTATGTGCATTCCCCCCGCAGACGCCGAAGGGGAAAATGTTCGGCCCTATTTTGCGAGGCTGCGCATGTTACGGGATGCCCTCTCTCAGCGCATAGGACAAATTCTCCCTGAACTTTCCATGGGCATGAGCGGAGATTATCTCTTGGCCATTGAGGAAGGGGCGACGATTGTGCGGGTTGGGACAGCTCTTTTTGGCGAGCGAGTTACGCCCAAGCGATGAGTATGAAAAAAAGGAGGATGCGATAGACGATCCAAATGTTTGGAGCGCTCTATTGTAACGAGTATGGCGAAAGATACGAAAAAAAAAGGGCAGGCCTTGCCTGAGGCCGAAGAGACCGCAGCCCCTCCAAAGCGGTCAAAGAAAAAGCGCATTATCATCATTCTTTTTCTCCTGCTTCTGACCCTCGTTGGCGCGGGAGCCGGCGGATACTGGTGGTTCTTCATACATAAGCCGGGCGAGGCGCTTTTCTCGTCAAAAAAGGCTGACGCAGAGGCGCCTGTCGAGGAAGTGGCGCAGGAAGAGCAGAAAAAAGGCGAGGCTGCGAAAAAGGAGGAGGCGCACGACTCTTCCGCAACGCTCCAGAGACCCCACGAAATACCCCGTGGAAAGAGCGTTGTTGTGCCGCTTCCAGTGATTACCGTGAATATTTTTGAGGGCGGCGGGCACAGGTACCTTAAAATTGGCATGGAAGTTGAAGCAAATCGTGATATCTCGAAGGAGATCAAGGAAAACGAGGCCAGGGTGCGCGATGCTGTGATTATGCTTCTTGCTGGGAAAACATACAGGGAAATTGCCTCTCCCGAAGGCAAGGTCATGCTGAAAGTCGAGGTGATGAGCCGTTTGAACCAAATTCTCGGCAGCCAGCGGGTAACCCGCGTATACTTTACGGATTTTGTTGTGCAGTAGTCTCTTGATTTTAGAGTCAGGCAAGTATGCGGGTACCGAGAAGAGTCAGAGCGTACAAATTGAGAAGCCCTGCGCACTGAATTTTTTGGCAAAAGGGAGAGAGCGTACGATACCTTTGCACTCGCTTAGCTTCGAGTTCTTTGTGTCTCTCTAGCCGCAATGTGTCCGTGTCGCTTTGTATTCACATTCAAGAAACTTCGGGCAATTGTGTGCTGCGAGAGCGCATTGGTTTCTTAGGAATTGCGCCTGGCTGCGTGGCTTCCGCGCAAGTTTTCCGCGAATTCAGCTACAGTTTTTAGAGAATCGTATTGTAATGTGACCCTGGAATCTCCCGGCTGTATGCGGGGATGTCAAACACGAGGTTTGTTACATGTCTCAGGAAAATCAGGATACCATGGCCGCAGAATGGGCTGAACAGCTCGCTGGCGGTGATGCTTCCAATAAGCCTGAAGAAAAAGAGGATGCCCTTGCCGCGCAGTGGGCCGAGGCGCTTGCTGCTGATGAGCAGAAAAATGATGACGGATCGACCTTCGGTGGTCCAGGAGCCGGCGGCTTTGCCAGAAATGCGAAAGAGGCCGAATTCAAGGATATGACGGAGGTTGCCCGTCAGCCGAGGGATAATAAGAGAAACCGCGAACTGGACTTCATTCTCGATATTCCGCTCAATGTCTCTGCGGAACTTGGCCGCACACGCCTTATGATCAACGAACTCCTTCAGCTTGGTCAGGGCTCGGTCATTGAGCTGAACAAACTTGCGGGCGAACCTCTTGAACTCTATGTGAACGGCAAGCTTGTTGCCCGCGGCGAAGCGGTTGTCATCAATGAAAAATTCGGCGTCCGTCTGACCGATATCATTAGTCCTGTTGAGAGGGTGAAGCAACTTGGCTGAGAACGTATCTCGTGGGCCACAGACGCACAATTCCGCAGATATTCCGGCGCATGTACGAGAGCTTATTTCGGGCATCTCACTTCCCTCACAGGAGGCTGCGCCCATTTTTCGGACAGAGACGCAGGTCCCCCTGCCAGAGACCTTCTCTTGGGGTGGGTATTGGCAGGGCGTAGGGGTCATGTTTCTTTTGCTTGCCTGCCTCTGGTTTCTTGCGCGCTATTTGAAGCGTCATGGTCGTTTTAATTTTATTCCGCGTCAGGGTTCGCTTCCAAAGGATGCCTTTTTCATGGAGGCGCAGATGCCTGTCGGGCCCCGTAAATGTCTTATGGTCGTCCGTTTTCTGGACAAACGACTGCTGATCGGCGTGACAGACCAGCAGATCGCGCTCTTGACTGAGGAACGTGTAGACGATGGAGTCGAAGAATCAGATTTTGAAGAGTATAGTACGGCGGATAAGCGGTAGGGCTTGCGGCGTCTTTTTTTTGACAGCCGCTCTTCTCTTTCCCTCTTTAGCATTGGCGGCGCCAGACCTTGTTCTTCCGGGGATGCAGCTGACTCTCTCTGGGGGAACGCCTGAGCCGGAGAAGGTTTCTGTCCTTCTTGAGATTCTCTTCGTGCTTACGGTTCTGTCTGTTGCGCCTTCGATCATGCTGACTGTGACGAGTTTCACCCGCATTATTATAGTGTTTAGCTTTCTGCGCCAGGCAATGGGCGTGCAGCAATTGCCTCCAACCCAGGTGCTTGCGAGTCTGGCCATTTTTATGACGGTTGTGATCATGTTTCCTGTTGGCAAGGAGATCAATGACACAGCTCTTCAGCCCTATCTTGCCGAGCAGATCAACTATAAAATGGCGCTTGATCGCGCGCAGGTTCCCCTGCGCAATTTCATGTTCAAGCACACGCGGGAGAAGGATCTTTCGGTCTTCTACGCCATTGCCAAGATGGACGCGCCCAAGAACCGCGATGAAGTGCCGACAATGATTCTTGCCGCAGCCTATGTGATAAGCGAGCTTAAGACCGCTTTCACCATAGGCTTTCTCATATACATTCCTTTTCTTATCATGGATATGGTCGTCTCAAGCGTCCTGCTTGCCATGGGTATGATGATGCTTCCGCCCATGATGGTGGCCATGCCCTTTAAGCTGCTTCTTTTTGTCATGGTTGACGGCTGGAATTTGCTTGTCGGCTCTCTTGTGAACAGTTTCCTTCTCTGACGCGCTTTTGCGCGCTAGGGGCCCAAGACTTCGAAATAGGCTGGCCTCTTTGGAGATGCACTATGACCCCAGAATTTGCAATCGGTTTTGGCAGGCAGGCCATTGAGCTGACCTTGACAATGGCTCTTCCCATGCTTGGCGTAGGTCTGGCTGTGGGTGTTATTGTCAGTGTCATTCAGGCGGCAACACAGATTCAGGAGATGACATTGACTTTTATCCCTAAGATCGTGAGCATGTTCCTGGCACTTCTTTTTTCCCTCCCGTGGCTTATGGAGCGCATGCTCACGTTTACGAGAGATCTCTTTGTCAATATTCCGACCTATATCAGGTAGTGTCGCGGAAGGGACGGTGTGCGCCGTCTCTTTTTTTTTGCTTTGTCGCACAAGTGACAGACTGCGCGGTCCGCGGTAGTATTGACTATTCTCACTCCATGTATAAAAAGTTTGGTATCTGCTCACGGGTTACGGCGGAATCGCGCCTATACTCGACCGCACAGTGATTTTCCGCAGAAGGTTAAGAGTTACACTTTGACATCGTCCACCTAAGGGAAAATCTTTATGAGGCTCGGTATACTCCTCAGGACGGGAGAAGCGAACTTTGTTGACGCTGCTACGGTTTGAAGAGATTTAACACCAGCGTTGCCCCGTGAGCGCAAAGTTTGTTGTGGAAATCCTATTGCGCGACCAGGCGTCTTAGACTCACAGGCTCTATCGCGCAGTGCAAGAAGCGCGATGACTTCTGACACTCTCGACTTTCTTGCAATCGCGCGGAATTTGATGGCAGAACGATCCTTGTGGATGTTTACACATAGGCCTTCATATATCACGCCTCCACTCGTCAAATTGCAAAATTGGTATGCTGTCAATGTATTTCGCATTTCTGCGCGTATTTGCGACGACACAGGCGACTTTGCTTCGTAGATAGATGCGCAAATAATGCGACACTGCTCTATTGCCTATCAAAAAAAGGAGGTCGCTATGTCTACTTTCTGTGCAGATGCAGCCGAGCGGGCTCCAGATGATGAGCCACGGAGAACTCTAGCGGAACAGAAGGCTCTGGGGATTCATTTGCTACACCCAGAAATCTGTTCTATCCCAGTAAACCCTGTTCGAGTTGCAAAAGGTTGGGATTGGCAGTCTATAAGGATAATTCGGCGGAAAACATTGATGGATGGTACGACGAAGATCAAAACGCAATCTACTTAAATACCAATCAGCCACTGATGCGTCGGCGATTTACAGTAGCTCACGAGTTGGGGCACTACATAATGGGTCATAGTACTCGAGAGCGAAATAAAGATGAGCAATACAATGATATTGAGGCCAACCGTTTTGCTGCAGCACTTTTAATGCCTGCGCCAGCAGTCAAAGATTGTGTTTTTAGAAAAAGGATGCTCACAAGGAATATGGCTGAGTATTTTGGCGTTTCAACAAAAGCTATGATAATACGGCTAAGACAGTTGGGGTATGTACATTGAGAGAGCGAGAAATATACTTGGCGCCACAATGATTCTTCTCTTGCCGATTCTTTGGCTCCACTTTGACCAGCGGGGGAAAATCATTATGCGGCCGGAGTATCAGATGATATACTCGCACAATGATTCTTCGCGCTACACGAAGTGAGTCCTGTGGGCGCCGGCAAATTGAGGTCCCTTTCCTTTGGCTGACAGGGAAAATCAGTATGCGGTCGGGTATACCACGGAAGGTGCATGCCCCTGACAGCATCTCTGCATCACACGATAAATCAGCGTCTTACGTGGACCTAAAAAATCTCACGCTGTCGAACAGGAAATCTACTGTGCTACAACGACAGCGTACGAAAAAAGCGCTTTGCGTGGGTGCCAGCGGCCCTTGTGTACTCGCCTTTCAGCTTTCGTCAATCGGCTCTCCGTACAGCTTCTCGGTGAGCAGAGTGGCTCGTATGGCGGCATTCGTCAAAGAACGACCCATCGCTTGCGCAGAAGCGGGGAGCGCGCAGTCATCTACGAAAGCCTTCGAAGATGTTACAATCGCCTGTAGTGGGCAAGGGCGCTTTGGTGTTCGCGAATGCGTTTGTCTCCGACCAGACTTTTCTTGTGTACTCATAAATCCGCCAGCGGGTTTTCCCCGCTGGCGGATTTTTTTTATCTTTTTACTGAAGTCTTTAATGTTTTTCTTTAGAGATTTGTCTGGAAAGTCTTCAGGAGAATTCTAGGCGCTCCACTTCTTCCGCAGATCCTCTACGTATTGTGCGTGAGTATTTCTCGAGATTCTTTTGGTATCTTCAATGACGAGTCTTGTGTTTGTTTCTGGTAAGCGCAAAGCTTGATCCCGCTGCTTGAGGCGATGTGTGGTGAAAATAGCCGTCTTTATGGGCTTTTATGGGCACAAGAAAATGTCGTGCGATAGTCAATACAAAGGCTGTATAATCTCTAGAAAAGTATAATGATATTTTATTAATAATTGATAGACTTATAAAATGAAAATTAGAAAATTTTTTAGAAAATTCTTAGCTCTTCCTCTTGATTATTCTATCTGGGTGATCTATAGTCATTTTTATAAAGAGTTGAGGAGAAGATTAGCATTTTTTCTAAAGATTACCGTTGCCCCGAGGAGAATAGCTCCTGCCTGCGCGACGTTTATGGAATTGATGCGTCTCTCCTGGGGGATAGCGAGCAAGGTCTGACAGCGTTTTTTGATATCAGGTCGAAGTCCCCGGGCCTCATTGCCAAGGACTAGGACTGCGGGGAGATTCATGGGGGTGGTTAGGGCATTTGCGCTCCCTCCCATAGCGTTTTCCTGGGCGCTTCCATAGATCGCAAGCCCCTGTTCCTCCAAGTAATCGAGGGCCCGGCCGAGATGCGGCACGCGGACGATTGGCAGGCGCTCAAGGGCTCCTGCGGAGGCTTTATGGGCCGCCGGGCCAAGATGGGCTGTGTTGTGGTTGGGTATGAGAAGACCGGCTGCGCCAAGCGCATAGAGAGTGCGGACAAGTGTCCCCACATTGCCTGGGTCCTGGACATCGTCCAGGGCAAGAAGCAGGGGGAGCGGGGCGCTTTCGACCTGAGTTGCGACAGTCTCAAGGGGCGTAAAGGAGAAAGGCACAAGCCTGGCTAGGACTCCTTGATGGGCTGAACTCCCCTCGCTTGCTTTGCGGGCACAGCGTTTGTCGAGAAGCTCCTTTTCGACAAAAGAGAAATGAATCGAATGCTGTTTGCAAAGCGCAATGATCTCTCCGATATCTTTGCTTTTGCTGTTTGCTCGGCAGAGAACAAGGTCAATTTTTTCTGGATGTTCATGTAAAAGTTCAAGGACTGGTTTAATTCCTGGCAAAATCATTTGCTGATCTGTCATCTGAAGCCTCCTTGGAATTTTCGAAGTTTTTTTCAGAGTGTCTGAAATTTCTATAGTAGTACACGCTATGTTTTTCGAGTGATTTTCTGTTGAACTTATGTTTGAGAGGAGCAATACGATGCGCGCGATGAGAATCTCGACATGTGTGGCTATCTGTGTCGTCAGTTTATTTCTTGCAGCCTGCGGCACCAAGGACAAGGGGGAGATGTCCGGCATCGTGCTGGAACTCGACGCGAAAGAGAGTGGCCCCAAACTGAAACCTGAAGAGGTGACTGCTCTTAAGAGCGAGGGTGAAATCGATAAAAATCTCCCCTCAACAGCCATGTCCGATGTCACAAAGCAATATAAATATTATCTGTACAATGCTAGGAAGCACACAAGCGCTTCGATAAAACGCTGTGAACTCTACCTGCCGTATGCCAAGGGTATCTTTGAGGAAAGGGGGATGCCTAAGGATCTCGCCTATCTCGCCATAGTTGAAAGTGGGTATAAGGCAGACGCGAAATCGCGTTCGGGCGCAGCCGGCACATGGCAGTTTATGCAGAGAACTGGTACTGCCTACGGCTTAAATCAAGACACCTGGACAGACGACCGTTATGATTTTTACGAGGCGACAGAAGCCGCGGCAACATATTTGAAGAAGCTGTACAAAGATTTCCGCGATTGGCCGACAGCCATAGCCGCGTATAATTCGGGCGAAGGAAAGATGCGCAGGGCACTTGACGGATCTGGCAGCAAGAATTTCTTCGAGGTCCGCGAGCGGAACGAGACGCTCCCAGAGAAATTGCAGCTCCGCGAGGAGACAAAGCAGTATGTCCCACGTTTTCTGGCGTTGGTAAAAATTATGAGGAATTTGAAGGAACTGGGCCTGCCCACAATACGTGAAGACCGCGCGCGTCAGGTTGAGAGGCTTGTTGCCCAGCCTGCGACTGACCTAAAAGCTGTGGCCAAGGGTCTTTCTATGGATTGGGAGGAGTTCTCTGCACTCAATATTCACCATCAGGCCCCAGTCACCTCGGCATCGCGTGAGACGTATATCTATGTGCCGGCAGACAAAGCCGAGCGCGCAAAGACTGTCCTTGCGGAGGCGAAGAGCGGCGAGTACGCAGGGTGGACGACATGCACAATTGAGAAACCCGAGTCGTGGAAGTCGCTCGAAAAGAGGTATCGCATTTCCGGTGAAAAGCTCAAGAAGCTTAATCCCTGCTGCTCGCTTAAGACTGGTGATGTCGTTTTTGTTCCAGGCAATGCCGCAGCGTATGCGTATGCCTCGAGAGATGCTGCGCCAAGAAATGCCAAGGGACAGAAGATACACGTTTTCCAGCCACAGGAGACACTGTATGGCGTGGCAAAGCGCTATTCTGTGAGTCCCCTCGCCCTTATGAAGGAAAACGGCATTCAGGATCCGCGCAATGTCTCTTCAGGTACTAGGCTGCGTATTCCCGAGACAACGGTTGCTGCAAATGGCCCGGCTCAGGGCACATCCTATGGCAGCCTTGGTACCCAAGCGGCTTCCCGGAAGAAGAGCGGAACCACAATATATGTTGTTCAGAGCAAGGACACTATCTGGAAAATTTCACGTCAGTTCAATATGTCCGTTGAGGATTTGAAGCGTTTGAATTCTGTTGACGAGCATTCGTTGCGTATAGGCACTCGTCTTGTTGTGAACGCCGAGTGACCTCCTGACCCCGATGCTTCGTTTGAGTCCCCATACGAAGAGCATGGTCGCTCTGTTCTTTGGAAAAAGTCGCCTCCCTTTTGGGAGGATGCCGGAAAAGGCCGGCTTGTAGACGCTGCGAGAGGCGTATTTCGAACAATATTCGGCAAAATGTGTATGGCTTGGCAGAGCTGTACACATTTTTTTTTCGCTTGCGATCGCCTCTTCGAAAAAATACTGCGGGCAGAGAGAGCGTTGCAAGCAGTCGTCTCCACATCGGACATAGTCATTTTGGGTTCTTCGTTATGAATTGTTGGCGGCGCAACTCTCGCGCTGCGAGGTTTTCGGCGTCCTCTTTTTTTGCGCGGCGCAACCGATGGGCCTTTACGCGCAAACGGATGCACGCTTTCCGCTTCTATAAGAGCCAGCATCGCCCGAAAGCGAAATCGAGGGACAGTTGCGGCCCCTTGGACTTCCAAAGCTCGCAAGATATACTCGAGGTCACAATGATCCTTCCCGTGCCTACCAATTAAGGCCTCTTGCCTTAGGTTGCCCAGGGAAAATCACTATGCAATTGGGTATAGAAAAAGGTGTTCGATGCGGCAAAGAGCATGTTGCCTGCTGAAGTACCGGGGCGCAACATAGGTGAGATGCACAAGAAGGAAGCCTACGAGGAATGCCGACTGTACCCACGATACATATGAAGTCCCAAAAAAATACTCCTGGCAGAAAGAGCGTTGCAAGCAGACTGACTACACATCTGACAGAGTCACTTTTTTTTCTGCATATACGGGACACTATCGCTCACACAGGATAGCAGGGTGTACGGCAATCCACTAGAAAAGTGCGGCTCATTGCAGATGCTCCGCTTTGGGGTACTCATTGCAAAGTGTGCAGGAATCTACTTGAGATTGCGCGCACGCATTCTTCACTGGCCATCCTTGTATGCCGTGCGAAGTGGCGGCTTTTTTTTTGGCTGCAGAAGCTCTCATGCTTTCAGCGCCGTGTATGTCAGTGAACGATAGCGACACGAAGTGAGCATAGTGTGTGCCGACAAATATTCGTAGCCAGAAACAAACTTGCGTTTTTGCGAACGGGAGTCAGTACTCAAGTCTGGTACTGGCAAATCCAAGTGGCAACTTTTTTTCTGACCGCAGTTGACTCGACCGCACAATGATTTTCCGCAGAACGCTTAGAGTGACACTCTGACATCGTCCGCCTAGGGGAAAATCTTTATGAGGCAGAGTATATCCTCGTGGGATACACAGGATTCGGCAACGACGGAAAAGCTCTTTCCTTTTCGTTAACTCTGGAACCTCGCCCTTCCTCCGAGGTTGGAAGGGAGGATTTCAGCCGTTTCGGGTAGACACACGTGGCTTTTTTTCTGGCGTACGCGTACTACGGCCGGAACCCGTCCTCTGTTCCAACCAAACGAGTGCGCTTGACAATCCGTATATGCGGAAAAAAACGTGCAGAAACAAGTTTCTCTCTCGCAAAGAGAGTGAGCGGGCAGGGCGAGAGCATTTTTTTTGCTGACTTGAGAAAAAAAACTTGACTGATTGGGGCCAATAGGGCATACGTCAGCTTCCGGTCGTGCATACGTCCGCTTCAAACGAATAGGCAATTTTTGCTTGCTCACGACCCACGCGCATCGACGCGCTGTGCGAGAGGAGTACTTTGACCAGGACATACGCAAGTGACTTTGCAGTGCCAGGACTTGGGATGCTCTTGTTTTGCGTGCCGAAAGTTCTCCGTCTCGGCTGAGCAAAAAAATTGTTTGAGAGCTTGACAATGCAGCGAAAAAAAGGCACAGTCACCAACTCTTGACGCATTGCTGTCTATCGCGCAAGTGCGAATGTAGGCCGCAAAGACTTTTTGCCATGTAATGATTGTTTTTTTGGCGCAAAAGCAAGCCTGAGATGCCAATACGCCATAAAGCGTACAAACAATCGTATGCGGCAAGAGTTAGTAGAAGAAAAATCACTTTTTCTTTTTGGATAGACGGTATATTTGGGCAAGCAGCACTTGTTCTCTGCACAGTGGTCTGTGGATTTGAGAGAGACATACCTATGCAGGTGTTTAGAAGATTGGCTAAGAGTAGGCTCTCGTCTTGATTGCCCAGACATGTCAGTCGAAAAGTTGCTTTTTTTTTAAAAGCTCTTGACAGCTATCCGCTTTGGCGTATAGTGCGTTTACTTTTTTGATGCTGTCTGTACTGCGTACATGAGTTACCTTTTTATATTGGTTATATAATGCCATGTGTAAAAGCGTATACTTATATGGGTAGAGAGTTTTTATACGAAGAATTGGGAATATGAAATTTTTTCGTAAAAAGACTTGACGGCATTTTAAAGTTGATTTAGATTAATTTTATCGATGCTGTCTGCACTGTGTCTATGAGCTTACTTTTTGTATAGGCTGTATGAAGCTGTACGTAAAAAGATGTTCATAGAGAGCAGGGCTTACGAAGAAATAAGAATATGAAATTTTTTCGTAAAAAGACTTGACAGCATTTTGAAGTTGATTTACATTGCTTTTGTTATTTGTTCATTGACAAGTGAATAGCGAGTGGAAGAAGAGAAACATTGAGTTTCTAAAAAAGAAATTCTGATTTCTGCATAGCAGGAATCTGACACAGATTTGAACTGGAGAGTTTGATTCTGGCTCAGATTGAACGC
>JAFTDR010000136.1 GCA_017454105.1 Desulfovibrionaceae bacterium
CGAAACTGCCTGGCAGTTTCGACAACAATGTCAAGATACTTTTTTACAGTTCCTACGCATATATTTCGAGGCTTACGACGCCCGACTCCGTAAGGCTAGTGGCTAAAACGCGACCCTAGCGCTCGCTACGCGTCAGGCGTCGTCGCTTACTACGACATGATGCTATTGTGCCAAGGCTCCATAACACTATACCGCCCGAGGCTCGCACATGAGCAGCACTGCTATGCGCACTCGGCGTCATGATGATTCTTCTCATGCCGATCAATTGAGCCCGATACTCTTTGACTGTCAGGGGAAAGCAGTATGCGGCCGGGTATAATGCTTAAACCGGCCGCTAGAGTAAGGGTGTGCGGCAGAGCTTCCGCCATCTTTACAAAAAAAGGTACTTGAACGCTGTTCCTAGAACTATTACAACAAGAAAGACCTTAATCCACTTTGCTGGAACGTATTTCTGGAGCCTTGCGCCTAAATACATTCCGATCATCCCGCCAAGACCGATGCACAGTCCAAGTCTCAAGTCTGGTGAAGCCTGAAGGGATGTGTAAAAAAAAGAAAGGAAAGAAAAACTGAGGACACCAGCAAGAGAGGCGATTGCCGTTGAGAGCAATGTCGCTCCCGCGACAACATACACAGGCACATGCATGATGGTTATAAGAATGGGCGAAATAAAAGCTCCGCCCCCGATCCCATAGATTCCGCCGATTAAGCCGACGACAAGGGAGAGAACAGCAAGAGGCTTTGTCGAAATACTATGTTCCTCCCCGCGAAAAGAAAAAACAATGGCGCGCGAGTCAAAGGAAAGAAGGGTAATCTGCTTGTTGCCTTCCGACGCAAGAGAAGCCTGTCTTTTTTCTCCGATCACGCCTTTTGCCATGCGCAATCCCAAAAGAAGGAGAATGACACCCGCAAAGATTCTGAAATCATGCGGGTCCGGCAAAAGTTCCAGACGGATGACAGCCCCGATAAACACACCGGGCAGCGTGCCGATTGCGGTTGTTACCGCTATTGGCCAGAGCAGTCGGCCTTCGCGCGCGTACCTTAGAACGCCGGCTGGACAGGCAAGAATATTGAAAAAGTGGTTCGTCGCGCTGACGCTAGGATTCGTGTAGCCAAGGATGCTCATCTGGAAAGGCAGAAGAAGAAAGCCTCCAGAGACACCGGCTGTTGAAGTACAAAGGGAAATAGCAAAGGCCACAAAAAAGGGAAAAAGCGGGTTGCATGTTATCTCGGCCGTGGGAAAATACATAGAGACTCCCCCTCACAAGCGACATCTCTTCGATTGAAGACCCACCTACAGACAAATAAGAGTATATACCCTGCGCGCTTTTTTTGGGGACAGCGAAAGGAGCGTGACCAAAAAAGACGCAGGCGCATTCAGCGGGCCTTTTGCACTGACCGTACACCGGCAGGGGCCCGTCACGCTCACTCAATGGAAAGCGGCACACTCTGTAGCCGCAAAACAGCCATTGTTCTCAGACTACGGGGGCCTGCCAGACTCAGCACTTTGAATGACCAAAAAAAAGCCTATTGTTGTCGAAACTGCCAAACAGTTTCGACAACAGAATTGAATTCTGTATTTGCACTCAAAATTCATAGGCTAACTTTCTCTCTCTGTATCCACTCACGGGTGTATAAGCCTTCCACCCTACCTCGTCGTGCCTCAACTGCGGTAGAATACGGTCTTTGTCGACAATGACATATACTCGACCGCATATTGACTTTCCACAGAACGCTTGGAGGTACACTCTGACATCGTCCACTTATGGGAAATCTTTATGAGGTTGAGTATAAATGGTGTTGACCCGTGAGCGCTTTCAATAAAAATAAATAGTATATTTAATTAAACGATTACTTATACTTCTTCAAAATATCCTCTCCTCTATTTTTATTAGCCATGACAAGTATTTCAAGAATAAAAATTATCACTGAAAATTTACTTAAAATCTTGTATGTATTCGAAGTAGTCAGGAGTACGACTTAAAAATTATCAACATATATCCTAATTATGATTTTATAATTCCTTAGGAGAATTACGCATTCATTCATGAGCATACAGAAATTCTTCACGCATAAGTAATTACCAGAGTAAACAATTGCAATAAATCATCCGAGAACTATTTCTTTTTCCTGCAAATTGATAATAAAAACTGCCTGTGTAAGACACCTGGAATCGCGCTCATATGTTTTTGCATAATTTTTGTCATTGATTTGTTTTTCAGCTAAGCTTTTTATTCGAGGAATCTCGTCTACACTCTGGGCACATTTAAATTCTAAAACAATGACCCGCTTACTAAATATCAAGACGATATCAGGACGCCCTTTATTGGTATGCACTTCACCAAGCGCCGCTATTCCAGATCCACGAAGAAGCATAAGAAATAAAGAACGGTACCAATGTTCGTCTCGATTTGGAAAATCATCGTAGGGCACGCTTGCAAGCCCTGCATTAAATACGCTCACTGCACAAGCAATATCTCCCCGAGCGAGAGCATGCCAAAGTTCGCTTCCTAAGGTATGATATTGACGTATTGTATAGACATGCTCCAAATACATAGCGTCAATCGAGTGACGCACTTCATAATTTGGATATGACAAAATAAAATCATTTTCCTCTTTTTTCTTTATCGTTAAATAACCTGCTTGGTACAAAAAATTTTCTGGTCTGGCGTTTTCTATCTCCTGGGAACTTGTAAATTCTTTTGGAACTGAGAAATTTTCATATTCTTTAGGATCATCAATATTGTTTTGTTTCATATACTTTACTATAAAATTTGATGATCCAGAATCATACCAATAATCAGAAAATTCACCTTTCTTTAGGCATTGCATAATTGAAAAGGGATTATACACAGAATGTCGGCCATCAAAACAAAAACCATCATAATAATCTCTTAATTTTTCAATAAATAAACACTTATCCATATTATATTTTTTTGCATTGTCCACTATATACTCAGAAAAATATTTCTCGAGTTCATCTTGACTATACCCCAAAATATTCCCATAGTCTTCGTCAAACGAAATATCCTCGAGATTATTCATAACTGAAAAAACACCAGTTTTTGAAAATTTTGATATACCAGTAATCAATATAAAGTTCAAATATTCATCACAACTCTTAAAAACTATATAAAAGGATCTTAAAATTTCCCTAACTTTTTTTGCCAATTCTACATCTGGTATTGCATCGAGTATGGCCTTATCATATTCATCAATAAGAACAACAATTTCCCCATATTTTTTATAAACTTGTCCTAAAAGATTTTCCAAACGTAAATCGAAAGTATCATATTTTAATTTAAGAGAAAAAGAATCTGCAGCCTTATCAATTTTTGCAATCAGGTAGGTTTCAAGTTTTTTTATATCAACAATTGACATATCAAAAACCAAAACTGGACAAGGATTACTCTTTTGCTCGCTGACCCACTCTTCTGCCGCAAGTCCTCGAAACTGCTCTGCCTCGCCCCGAAACATGGACTGGAGTGTAGAAATCATCAGAGATTTACCAAAGCGGCGTGGCCTCGAGAGAAAATATCTGCATCCAGAGTCTATTAACTGTAGGAGTTTTTTGGTCTTGTCCACATACACATACTTTTTGCGGCGGATCATACCAAAATTGGATAAACCTATAGGTAAACGTTGCATTGCACAAACCTAGAGAAAAAATGATTCTTCGAATGATTTCATAGGGAGTTTCGCTCTTGTACAATCTTTGTTTCTTAGCAAATTAGCCTAGGAACTACATAAAAAACTATTGAAAATTTTCAATAAGAGTTACATCTATAGCTAGTTAAAAAATCTTTCTCTTCATTGAAATTAGCTCTGTGTCAAAGAGCCCTTAACGCTTTGATGCCGACTCCTAGACAGCTCTTGCGCTCGCAAAAAAAGCTCCTCTCGTTTACTCCCTGCAAGGTAAAACAGAGCATCTTGGCTTCATACACTCCATGCGCAGAGGGCAAGGATGCATAGAAAACTGTTTGTGGCTCTCGAAAGTACGTGTGTATCGTATACGCTCAACTCATCTTGCAGCGTAGCAAAACTCAGCATATTTTTAGAACACGGACTTAGAGAAGGCGATACTCGAGCCTGAACGCCAATCCGCACACGCGAAAAAAGCTAAAGAGGGACAAAGGCAAGAATGCGCAGCATAGCAGCCTTCGTGCTTCCATTATCTGACACCCTGTTTGTACCAGAGTGAAACATACACGTATCCGCTATACTCCAGGCTGAAACAAACTGACATATTTGCGAGTGTGAGTCAGCTCTGAGTACGGTATTTTCGCCACAAAGTGGCAATTTTTTTTCTGACCGCAGTATAACGGGGCAACGGTACTATGCTGTACATCTCTTCAAACCGTAGCGGCCCCCGTGAGCAGATACCCATAAACCCGAGCGACGCATCCGGAAAGTCTGTGGAATGTAATCCAGGCGAAACTCCCGATAGAACTCAAGGCGCCTACGATTCATGTGCAGAATTTGCAGCGCGCGCCACGAAGCCGACCGCCATCGCGCACGGACCCAATCGCTCGTTGGGAAAGCCGAGAGACGCGGGGGCGCCTATCAGCTGATTCTGGGCTTTACGCGATCGCACACGGATTTTGCGCAAGGCCAAGGACATTTCCAAAAGGCAGAAACATAAAGGCCCCTGGGTGAGTTGACGCGCAAAAAATGCGGCATTCCTAAGCCCTTAAGGGCACGGTATGCCGCATACAGCGATCATTAGGCATCGCCATCATTGAGCGCTTCGGCAAAGCGTTTGCGCATGGCCTCAAGCTTCTCCTTATTGTCCAGAAGCTCGGTGTAAAGGGCCTGTTTCTTCTCAACAACGTCCGGCGACGCCTTGCTTATGAAATTCTCATCCGCGAGGTTTTTGTTCACAGAAATCAAATTTTTCTCAAGCTTCGCGAGCTGTTTGTCGAGACGGACAAGTTCGCCGGCCAGATCGACTGTCCCGATAAGTGGCACAACAATCTGGCAGCCCGCAACAACAGCTGAGGCCGAGGCTTTCGGCGCCTTGCGCTTCGAATCAATCACTATCGATTCGAGTCGAGCAACTGTTACGATCAGAGTCTGGTTTGCTACAAGCAGTTCTCCCTGTGCTTCATCTGCTGGCTGCAGAAGAAGCGGCACTTTCTTGCCAGGATTGATGTTCAGCTCTGCCCGTATCGTGCGCACAGCAACAATGACAGCCTGCAGAAAGTCCATCTGTCCGGCCTCTTTAGGCCTGACACAGGACTCGCGGAAGGGAGGATAGGGAACAACTGTCAGTTCCCGACCGTCATAGCCCTCACAGACAGGGAGAGTATCCCAAATCTCGGCCGTCACAAAGGGGATTATAGGATGAAGAAGCTGGAGAATCTCGCGCAGGACAAGCCAGAGAACAAAGCGCGACTGCTCCTTGCGCGGTCCCTCCTCCTGCATATCGGGTTTTACAAGCTCAAGATACCAATCACAGAAAGATCCCCACAAAAACTTGTAGCAGGCCTGCGCCGCATCGTTAAAACGGTATTCCTCAAGCGAGGAATCGACCTCGTGCTTTAAGTCCTCAAGCGCATGGAGAATCCACTGATTGTGCAGGCCGGAAATAGTCGCAAAATCGCAAGGCACAGGAACTTTGCCCTCAAAGTTCATCATACAGAAGCGGGCAGCATTCCAAAGCTTATTCACAAAATGCCGGTAGCCCTCAATGCGGTCCTCTGAGAGGCGAATATCACGGCCCATCGCGGCAAAAGCGACAAGGGTAAAGCGCAGCGCATCGCAGCCGTAGCGTTCAATCATAAGGACGGGATCAATGACATTGCCCGTCGATTTCGACATCTTCCGCCCCTGCGCATCGCGGACAAGGGCGTGGAGATAGACGTCCTTAAACGGCACCTTGTGCATGAAATGCTGGCCCATGATCATCATTCTCGCAACCCAGAAGAAAATGATGTCAAAGCCTGTCACAAGAACCGATGTCGGATAGTAGCGCGCAAGTTCCTCTGTCTCATCAGGCCAACCCATTGTGGAGAAAGGCCAAAGGCTCGATGAGAACCAAGTGTCGAGAACATCAGGATCCTGGGCGAGCTTTGTTGAGCCGCAGGCTGGGCATGTTGTCGGATCCTCTTCGCTCACAATCAGTTTGCCGCAATCCCCGCAGGTCCAGGCCGGAATTCTGTGGCCCCACCATATCTGGCGGCTTATGCACCAGTCGCGGATGGTGTCAAGCCAGTGGTAGTACGTCTTAAGCCAGGACTCTGGGAAAATCTTAGTCAGGGACGGCACAGCGTCGCGGGCAGCGGGAGCAAGAGCCGTTGTCTTCACAAACCACTGCGTCGAGACATGCGGCTCGACAACTGTGTGGCAGCGGTAGCAGTGACCGACAGCGTGCTTGATGGGCTCGCAGCCGACAAGGTTGCCGGAATCCTTGATATCCTCAAGAATCTTCTCCCGGCAGGCCTCCTTGGTAAGCCCTGAGTAGCGACCAGACTCAGGCTTCATCACGCCATTCTCATCGATCACCTGGAGAAATTCGAGATCGTGCTTTTGGCCGAGCATCCAGTCGTTTGGATCGTGGCAGGGGGTTACCTTGAGTGCGCCTGTACCGAATTCCCGGTCAACATAACTGTCCGCAATAATCGGTATTCTCCGGCCAAGCACAGGCACAATCGCGCTGTGGCCAATGAGATGGCGATAGCGCTCATCCTCAGGATGCACGCAGATTGCCGTATCCCCCGGTATGGTCTCAGGTCTTGTTGTCGCAACGACCAATGCGTCATCACTCTGATCAATGCGGTAGCGTATGCTCCAAAGATGCCCGTCTGTGTCCACATGCTCGACTTCATCGTCCGCAAGCGCCGTATGGCAGCGTGAACACCAGTTGATGATATAATCGCCCTTATAGATGAGTCCCTCAGAATAGAGGGCGACAAAAACTTTGCGGACGGCCCGGGAGAGTCCCTCGTCCATTGTGAAGCGCAGTCTTGTCCAGTCAACCGAGCAGCCGAGCGAGCGTATCTGGTCTAGGATGCGATGCCCGTACTCCTCGCGCCACTGCCACACCCGATCGATAAAGGCTTCGCGCCCAAGAGCGTGACGCGAGAGCCCCTCCCGGGCAAGCGCCCTCTCAACCACATTCTGCGTCGCAATGCCCGCATGATCGGTACCAGGAATCCACAGGACGTTCTTGCCCTTCTGCCGTGCATGTCGACAGAGGACATCAATCAGCGTAAGATTCAGGGCATGGCCTATGTGCAGCGCACCTGTGACATTCGGTGGCGGAATGACAATGGAAAAGCTTTCTCCAGCATCGGCGGGATTCGGCGTAAATGTCTTAGCCTCCTCCCAGTGCTTGCGCCAGCGTTCTTCTACTTCTTTCGGTTCATAGCCACTCGAGAGTGTATCTCGCATTGTATAATCCTTAGACCGTGTTCTTATATTGATACGGAGAGCCGGCCACTCTCCAGCTCACACAAACCAGATACGACAAAGGCGGAATAGACAGGCATGCGGCAATCGCCTCTTATTCATATCCTCTGGGATGCTTCTCATATTTGGGGGCTTATGGCCTGGCGGGCCCTGCGCGCCCAGGGTCTGGACTGCCGTCTGACAAAGGCGGCTGAAATCGCCGGTGGCATCTTAAGCCAGACGCAAAAGGGTCTTCTGCTTGTGCCTGGCGGCAACGCCCGGCGCAAAGCCAAAGCCTTAGGCCGCGCGGGTCTTGAGGCCATACGGACAGCAGTCGGATTAGGCTGGCGGTATCTTGGCATCTGCGGCGGAGCAGGTCTTGCCTTAACACTCAAGGAAAGCGGCTTATCGCTCACCCTCTGCCCGTGGTCGCGCATGCCCTGCACCGACCGGCTTCAGCACTTAATCTCAGGCCATGTCACAACACGCATCGCAGACACAGCGCTCTGTCCACCCGAGCTTGCGGGCAAAACAGTCTCTCTTCCTGTCTGGTGGCCAGGGCGTTTTCTCGCAAACGAGAGCCCAAAGGTCACAGTCCTCGCAACCGCCATGCACAGCGATGCGGATTTCTGGCTGGGCGATCTGCCCCTCTCAAGCATACCCAAACGCGTAACCCTCCTTTGGCAGGAGGAATACGGTCTTGATCTTTCCTCGGGTTTTCTGCGCGGCATGCCTCTTGTCATCACAGGCTCCTTCGGGGAGGGCGCCTACATCGCAAGCTATTCGCACATTGAAACCCCAGAAAGCCGCGACGCAAACCTCTGGCTCGCCCACATTCTTAAAACAATGGGCGGGGTTTTACCTACGACGCAAAGCGTTCCGGCATGGGCTGTCGGCAATCCCGCGCGACTTTGGCCTGATTCTGACTTCTACGCGCCCCTGACCCAGGCGCTTTGTGGTGTGGAGAGTCTGGCTACCCTTGGCATAAACCATGCCCTTCTCTGCGAGAGAACCTCCTGGCTCCTTGGCTGGCGAGCCGGTGTGCCCGGGGCGCAGATCAATAATCTGCGAGCCGCCCTTTCAACTCTTATGGAATGTACGCCTGGGAAAACCGCAGAGGACTACTGGCGGGCGCAGCGCGATCACTTCGCGCAAACCCTCGATCTCTTTCTTACAAGCGCCGAGGAAAATCTGCTCACACGGCGGATTGCCGGAGTTCTTGGGGAAATCCTTCCGCACACCGTCCGATCGCGCGACAGGCGGGAGAGACAGGAGGCTATCTTCGGCTGTCCCCGCAAAGGCGGGGGACTCCTCGGTGTCCTCCTGGAAAACACCGAAGAGATGATCTATCGCTCGCAGGAAAATCTGTGACAGAAAACGGCGGGAGGTTCACGGGTTTGCCCTGTGAACCAGGGAAGGCAGGCGGGATTGGAGGATCAGTCTACCGGTTTTCCCATATTCCGGTATTCGTTGAGCTTGTTGCGAAGCGTGCGCACGGAAATTCCCAGCATCTCTGCGGCCTGCGTCCGATTGCCGTGCGTCGCCTCAAGGCCCTTGATAATCATGATGCGCTCCATCTCATGGATGGGAATCACTGGACCCTGATAGGCCTCAAGCGGATCGGATGCTTCCTTAGCCGAAGTTCCAGGCAATTTTTTCGCGTCGGACAGAGCCTGAGAGAAGTCCTTCTCTCCGCTCTCCGCATCGCATTCAGAGTCTCCCTCCTCAAAAAGCGGCCATTCCGCGTTTTCAAGAAGGAAGTGACTGGGATTAATGGGCTGGCCGTTTGCAAGCAGCACGGCCCGCTCCATGAGATTCTGCAGCTCGCGCACATTGCCAGGGAATGCGTACGACTTGAGCCACTCAATAGCGCTCTTTGAGAGATCCATGTCCGGAAGAGAGTATTCACGCACATACATTCTGATAAAAAAGCGCGCCAAATCAAGCACGTCGGATCCGCGCTCATGCAGAGCGGGCAGACGAAGCGGGATGACATTCAAACGGAAATAGAGGTCCTGACGAAACTTCCCCTGCTTAACCCAGTCTTCAAGATTGCGGTTTGTCGTGGCAAGAACGCGCACATCGACCTGTATCGTCTCGGTTCCGCCCACGCGATCGACCTCCCCCTCCTGAAGGACACGCAAAAGCTTAGCCTGCAGGGGAAGATCCATCTCTGAAATTTCGTCAAGCAATAGCGTACCACCGCTCGCAAGCTCAAATTTGCCGAGCTTCCGGGCAATAGCACCTGTGAACGCACCTTTTTCGTGGCCAAAAAGCTCACTTTCAAGAAGATGCTCTGGGAGTGCCGCGCAGTTGACCGCGATAAAGGGGCCGCCGCACCGACGGCTCTTCGCATGAAGGTAGCGGGCGAACATTTCCTTACCCGTTCCAGATTCCCCCATGATAAGAACCGTTGCCTTGGACGGCGCGACCTGTTTTGCAAGGGCGAGAACGCGGGCGATTGACGGGTGTTTCCCGACAATCTGGGGGCCTTCTCCCTCTGGTCCCTCGCCTACAACGGGCTTATGCCCGCCTAAGGTCGTCGTCTGAGGCACAGGTGCCGGTTTGTGATCTGGCTCGCGCAGAAGCGTGAGAATACGCTTCGGATCGAGCGGCTCAAGCCAGTAGTCACGGGCGCCGAGATTCATGAGACGTTCGGCTTCTTCTGCCGACCCGTTATCTGTCGCGACAATAACCGGCGGAAAATTGGAGTTATTTACGGACAGCGCAAGAAGGTCTTCTATCCGAAAGCCTGGAAGACTGGGCCGGGCGAAGATTACGCACGGCTCCTGCTTGCGGACAAAGACCTCGGC
>JAFTDR010000137.1 GCA_017454105.1 Desulfovibrionaceae bacterium
AAGGATATCATTGTATTGACCGTTTTCATTTTCGTCGATAAGACGCACAGCTTTTTTGTGCCAGGGGAGCACGGTCGAGGATAAAAACTGTATATTTTTCTTTATCAGTTGGTTGGCCCGCCAAACATGCGCGAACAGCATCGATTGTGGTACTGAAATTAAACTTCCCGCCAATTGGTTCCTGTGTAAAAACTTCGTAAGTAGCAGAACTGGCAAACCCGAAGAGAGTAAGACTCTTCTCCGTTGGATTAGATTTTATTGGAGGTTCTGATCCTTTTTTCGCCCACATCCTTGTGACTGTGGTCTGATTTGAGAAATGAACTTCATCTTCAAAGACTGGATCAATTTTATCCAGCTCCAATGCCTTGACTTCCCCCACAAACTCGAGGCGATCTTGGCGGTTTTCTTCACCAAGTGCGGGGAACACTTGTGGTCTTATCAGTCTGAATCCGAGTTTTTTGAATAGGTACTGACATGATCGTACGCTGTAGCTTATGCCGTAGCGTCGTAGGATAAATGAAGAAAGAGCTTTTCCATCCCATACGTTGTAGCCGTACTCGGACGGATCATCCTGGATTGCGAAGTCGATTTCCGAAAGCATCTGTGCAGATAATTTTTGTGGCCGACCAGTTTTTGGTTGATTCTCGACGGCAATCCATGACCCCGCATGGACAATCTTACCTACCCATGTGCGAATACTCCCTTCGCTTACACAATATGTGTCCGCGAGATGCGAAATATCAGCTCCGTTGAGAGCCTGATGGGCGATCATGGCCCGCCCAAGCCCTCTAGCATCTGTTGCATTCGCAAAATAGGTCGGAAATTGAGGCATAATGCCGCTTGCTTGATTGATATAATCTTGAAATTTCATGATGCACCTCTTTTTTGGTTAGAATTTTGATCTGCACTAATGTGCTACTTGGACAGGAGACTTTCGCAAATCAATGCAGACATGTGCCGATTACACCCTCTCGTGTGTAAATTGGTCAATCGTTGGTGTCAAATGAGATGATATGCCGGTACTATGCAGAAGATGTTGATGTAAAAAGCTATAAACGAGGTGGTATGCCTGTACCGTCTGAATAAATCAGTATAAATGTAATACATACAGTAGATGTAATACATATATTACAAAAAGTGTTATAATTGTTTTTACTATTTTACATTTTTTGTATTCTTTTTTCGTTTACTATATATATCTGGTTCCAGCCAAAGGCGCTCTTGGCTGAAAAGCTGAAGATAGCTCAGCAATTTCCGCCAGTAGCTTGCCTATAACTCCTTTGCCTGGGGGCGTATTGCGTATTTCCGTGTTCTTTGAACCGCATTTGGAGCAGGGAATAGATGTTCTGCTAAGCATTGACGCATACCTCATTTCCTTTGAATGAGCTTCCCGTTTTTATCATAGGCATCAAATTCGTCAGCGGGATATTCATTTTCGATAAATTTGCCGGTGTTGGGGTCTTGGCAAGTTGTTCTCCAACTGTTTTCCTTTGCGTCATAGGTGATGGTGTCCACATGCTCGCCGACAAGAGATTCACCTTCCCAGACAACTACTGGCCCACGAGGTTTGATCAGCACATTGCCTTTGCCATCAGGGATAAGCTCGCCGTCAGCAGTCCAAACGCGTACCATGTGGGCAGGAAAGACATAGGCGTGGCTGCCCCTGTACCCCAGCCATTTTTTCTTGATGTTGTCGTATCTGACACACTGGTAGTTCCAGACCGGGATTGGCTCTATCGGCCCTTCATGCATATTGAATCCCAGCTTATCTGCATAAGCCTCCTTCGCCTCTATGACAGCACTTCCGAAAGGACAATCCGCTGCGAGGCTGCTCGCATGGGACGCAATTAAAACCATGAGCACTGCAAGGGCCTTGAAAACAATATTTTTCATTCTTTGTTCTCCAATTCCTGCAATGGAACAAATGCCGCTTCTTCTCCGAAGCTCCTGACCCATGCAGTCAGCTCAGGTTCGCTTCGCGTTACGATTTCAAGCAACAAATCTCCGTTTTCCAGCTCTTCCATACGCTGGCTGTCAGACCAGATGCGCTCACGCACATAATCTGCGGTTTTTCCAGCTTTAAAACGTATCCTGAATGTCCTTGGCTCATGCCACGGCAAACCGAACATGCCTTCATTGACAGGCATCTCAAACAAAATCGGTTTGTCCGTGATAACTACATCTATGATACGGTGAACAGCCAAATTCGTAAGATGCCACAGAGAGCGATACTCGTCGGTAACTCCTGCTCCGAGGGCATACAAAGCATTGTTCATACTCACGAGACGGTGGGGAGCAAAATGGTGCTCCTTTGACTGCTTTGCTCCGGCAGCCTTGTAGCGCACCAGGTAGACACGCTTCTCTTCTATGGCCTGCACCAGCTTCTCCAAATGTTCGTAATGTGGCGTGTAGTCGATGCGCCCTTTGCTGTAGAATGCGAACTGTACGTCCTGCACCTTATCCCGGTCTGCGTATGCAGTGTCCGACATCAACATCGAGAAATTAAAAATACTTTCATCCACACGCGTCCTTACCTGTTCATGCAGGTAAGGGGTGGCCAAATCCCGTCAGATGCTCAAATATCGCAGCTCCTCGTACTCAAGGCCTAGGCGGCTTCTTGAGAGTGACCGAATCTGATACCAACGCTTCCTCTTTTCCAAGCCGGAAATAAGGTTGGCACCGATGACTCCTTCAATTTCTCCTATCAAGCGTATGATGGTCTGCTTCGAACAGCTGAGGTAGCCCTCCAGGTCTCACTGAAAATGCCTGCGCCCGTCAAACCTCAGCAGCTGGAACAGCCGGAGCAGCTTGTTACCCATGCTGGCATCGTC
>JAFTDR010000138.1 GCA_017454105.1 Desulfovibrionaceae bacterium
AGGTAACTCTTCTGATTGTCGACTCCAATGTCCATTCACATGCCGCCATACTTTCATTGCGATTTCATCATTATCATATTGAGCATAACCAATACTCAAAGCTTTGGCATCTGTATTGTTTCTATACATACCATCTACCTTATCATAGTCATTAACTGACACCAACGGCTTATGACTCAAATGTTTTGGCGATTTCATCTTCTTTTTTACCCTCATCCGTGTCGGGCACAACTATTATATATTGTTTGTATTTTTATTCATTTAGCATTCATTTCCGCAATCATCTCGCGACCTGGAGAAAGCAATCGGCTTTTGCCTTTGAAAAGGGAAGGCAGGCGGGGAGCCTATGCCGACCGAGATGATGACGTCTCTGTAAGGTTTCTATCTCTCTTCTACTTGTTCCTTTTGGACTTAGCCTGTTCCTTTTTTGCTTAGCGTTTGCCTACTTCTCAGCCTGTTCCTTTTTTCAAGCACCATCACCCACCAGCCTGTTCCTTTTTTGAGAGTTTCTCAAAATACTCTAAACCATCTGCTGTTAGTCGATATGCTTGCTCTGGTGTACTTGGGCGACCGGGACATTGCATACTCACTAATCCTCTCGCCTTAGCCGGCTTCATGTAATTGTCATAAAAGTTTCTCCTGGACTCCTGCCTCAAACCCAAGGCCTCCATCAACTCGCGTCTGGGATGCGTACCTCTTCCTATCACCATCACCAATCTCTGCACTCGCTCCTCGGTTTTAACTTTTGTGTTCATATATCAGCCTGTTCCCTTTTTGCTTTACTTGTTCCTTTCGGACCAAGCTTGTATAAATTTGCTTGTCTAATTTATGCCACTTTGTCTATTTTTTTATACAAGCTTGTATCTTTTTTATCTACCTTGTGTTTTTTTTACCCAAAACCTCTTTCAAAAAAGACACAACCCCTGTTTCTTTTGCACTCCCCCGTGTGCACTTTTATATTTGTTTGACTTTTTTACTTACCTTGTTCCCTTACCTTGTTCCTTTTCGGACTTAGCTTGTATAAATTTGCTTGTCTATTTTATGCTTCCTTGTCAATTTTTTTATACAAGCTTGTATCTTTTTTATCTACCTTGTGTTTTTTTTACCCAAAACCTCTTTCAAAAAAGACACAACCCTCTGTTTCCATTCCCCTCATCCGTGTTGGGCCAACGATTATTGTTTCTTTTGTTTCTCGGTCTTGTGTCGGTCATCTCCCGCTCTTCGGTCGGTGGCACCTTGTTCCTTTTTTGACATCATGAATCCATAAATAAAAAAGCGACTATTCGCTTTCGGAATAATCGCTTTCAAACGGTGTTATGGAGAGGTTCTATTCTATCTCTTTGTCTTGCAGATGTTGCTCGGGGCGTAATGTTCCCGCGCGATAGCTATGGCGCGTTGAAGTTTCTCTGCCAGAACTTTCCTATCCGGCAGTTGAGTATAGTATTAGAACTTACGTGCAAGCGGGTCTTCAAGAAACATAATAGAACGTAAATGCGTCCAACTGAATTGTCTACGCACTGCGTATACAATCTCTTCTTCCGTAAAAGTATACGCGGCGCGTATACAATGCAATAGAGTGCGGTCGCTCCATCCACGCCCGTACTTCTCTGTCAGACGAGCGGACAAGTTCTTAACGACTTGCTTGCCATATTCAGCACGTTTGTTGTACAGAATGTCTTCTTTTATGCGCTTACCAATCAGCCAGTTGGTGTGACAGACTTCAGCGTTCACATACACCGCTACACGGGTGCACGTATCATCAATAATTTCTGACATATGCAAATAATCCGGCAACAAAATGCAATAAAATCGCACTTTTCGATTATTCCTTATGGAATCACTATGTCAAAGATCTTATCCCGTATATTATCGTGCGGGAACGATTATATTGCTTCAACCGTTTATAAAAAAGTACACGAACACAGCCGACAAAAAGAAAAGAGGCAAAACCCAGAAAGCCGGTTTTGTCTCTATATGGCGCAGACACCCTCACATGCATTGCCGTTTATAGCTATGCCGAATGTAGAGGGATGATATGTCGTTGCTTTAGTCATAGCAAAAGTAGTGTCTTAACTGTTGGTACTTTTGTGATTTCTAAAAGTGCTGCAAAGATACAACATTTTTTTGAATTGTGCAAATATATTTTATATATTTTTTGAAAATATACGTATTGCAAACCGAAGTGTCAATTTTTCCACATCCTGCTACAACTTCGCGCGCAGTAAAAGATGTATGTCCGTTCTGTTCATCGGACGGTCATGCTCTGCCGCCCAATTACGGGAGTAAACTGTTTCTGAGATCCTGAAATAGATCGCTAACTGCTTGATAATCTGCCATCTGATACCTAAATATGCCCGGCCGCCCAAACCGTACGTGGCAGGAATGGAGAAAGCATACAGCACGTCGTGCTCGTATAGATAAATCCGGTTCGCCCATTCGCGCGCATCGAAGCCCTGAATCCTTACATGGAAGCCCAATCCTTGCCCTTCCTTTAACGGAAGGGAATAAGAGACGTCTTGCGCTATGCTTACGCCATATGGCTGATGGCTGATTGCTGATGGCTGACCGCTTAAATTGGCATCTGCCGTAGTCCGCAGACTCCAGCCGCCGGAAGACCAGTCAAACTGCGCGCGGGCAGAGTAGGTGGATTCGCCTTTCTGACGAGCACGCAGCCTCAATTTGAAATCATAAATATGAAATTTGAAATTGGCATGCCATTGCGCTTCCGCCATCGCATCGTAACCCAGGGTCTTGCCTTCCGGTAAACCGTATTTGGGACCGGAGAAATAGAATACATCCCCGTAGGCGATGAATCGCCAGTTTTTAACCCTCGTAATGTCTATTCCGACATATCCTCCGTTCTCGTCCCCGATGCGCGAAGTCTCCGAAAAAGCATACCCCCGCTCATTGTCAAACCATGGTGAATAATAGCGGTATAATGCCACGAGCGAAATGCCCGAAGTGGGATAGAACCGGCTACCTACAATGGTTCCGAAACCCCAGTGCTGGTTCTGCGCTGCTGCCACTTCTCCAAACAAGTCAAACCAACCGTGATTATACCGCGCGCTGGCACCTATTACCGCCTGATTCCTGCCCCGGAAATAATGCTGATTGTACGCCGCATCCCTGTAGGGATGAATGCTGTCCGTCCATATATTCTCAATAGCCGTCAGCTGGACTTGCAATCGATTGTGCCTTACCGTCAGATTGGCTCCTACCAGGTGATGCCAGGTGCTGTCATTCGCCCGTTTCATGGAGTACAAAGTGCTCACATCCAGCCGCGTCTTTTTGCTCCATTCCCATCGCAGCGTAGCTCCCGCGCCGTGCAATCCTTCTCCGTCCACAGAACCGTAATACCGCAGTCCTTCGCGACTCTGACCTGCCGAAGCAACATACATCGATTTGCCGGTATGAAAAACCGGTGCCAGTACCAGACCCTGACCGAAAGAGGCCTGAAAATTACCCGCCACCAAGGTACGCAGATGGCCGATGTCCCGAAGCTGCAAATAGGCTCCGTATAGCAACTCTTGCGCCTTTCCTCCGGCGGGCCTGCGCAACTGCGCGCCGAACGTCACTCTCCGTTGATAATCAAACCGATAGCGCGTTTGTATATACATCGGATCTGTCCCTTCGAAATCTTCTATATACCGCGCGTCCACCCGCGTGATGATTTCATGTCCGGCGTGCGCGAAAACTTCGCGCGCGTATACATTTTGTTCGCTCGCTCGCGCACCTATGCGCACGAAAGGTAACAGGTCACGAATCTCATAATCCGCCAAACTCTGAATCATCCTCAGTTCATACAGCGTCTCGAACGGATGACGGTCGGCGTACGCCAGAATATCGTCTATCTGCTGGGGCGAAAGAAAATACAACTGTTGCAACTCTTCGTCGGAGGTGTTGTTCAGATTGATCGGAGCCTCATGCAGCGCGTACAGATCCGTTTGCAACTGCTCATAATCCACTTCTCCGATCTCCGTCGCCGCATTGTAGATGTCTAAAACGATGTCGTCCAAGTTGAAAGACGGCCTGTCCCCGGCTCTTCCCTGAAAAGAAGGGAGTAGGAACAAGATAGCCAATATAATTCGAATGCGGCTTTTCACGATGCAAAAATACAATATTTTTTGCATATATTAAAATTTTTTACTACTTTTGCACCAAATATGCCGAAAAAGACGCTCTATCATATTATCGAATGGTCCGTAGCCCTTGCCGCGTGCGCCTTTCTGATATATAAAATTGCAACCTACGGGGATTATCCTGCGATGGGCGAGACACTCCGTGCTATGTCCTGGCCGCAATGGCTGGCAATAGTTCTCTGCATCGCTCTGATGCCGGTTAATATGGCGATTGAAGCCTGGAGGTGGAAAACACTCCTTCCTATGCCTTTCATCGAGGCGCAGCGGCAGGTGTATTACAGCAAGTTAGCCGGACTAATCACTCCCTGGCGGCTCGGAGAATACCCTGCGAGAGGGGTGTTGATGAGTGAGGGAGAGCCTGATGTTTGGTCTAAAGTGCTAAGTATGGGAGTGGTAGGCAGCGCTACGATGACGGCTGCTATCGTCCTGGCCGGAGCAGTGGCACTGGCTTTCTCGCCCGCCGTACTTCCTTATCTCGGCGGCAGTTATCTCTATGCGCTCGCGGCAGTAGTGCTACTTCTGGCAATCGCTTTTGCGCTGATGCCCAAAGCTCTTCGCCGTTTCGCCGAAGTGAACCCTTCTCTTCTGCTCCGCAGTCTGGCCCAGAGTCTTGTGCGGCTTCTCTGCTGGTGCGTCCAACTGGCGCTGGTCCTCTATGCCTTAGGAGCAATTA
>JAFTDR010000139.1 GCA_017454105.1 Desulfovibrionaceae bacterium
CTGTACGAAGCCTCTTCTGCGCACAAGTCTGCCGTATTCTTCTTGAAGTGAAGCTTGTCCCTTTTGGGCCAAAGTTGCGTTATGCAGTCTCGGGCAGCGCAAAGATTCTCTCCCCGGCCGATTGCGCTGGGCTCCGTTTACTACCGTGCGGAAAACCATTGTGGGGTCCGAGTATACATGTCCTCCTTCTCTTACGCAGGCTGGCCCATTCTAGCATTCGAGAATTCCATTATTTGGATACTTGAGACACACAATCCCAAGACGTTTTTTTTCACGTCTCTTGGGAGCGAAAGATTGGGCGTGTCTTTTCAAAAAACACGTACCGGCCCTTTTGCGTGGCAATCTGGCACTGACCGGAAATACTCAAGCCAGAAAAAAGTGACTATGCCAGATGTATGAGGTTCCAAGAATAAGGGACATATTTCTGTCCGCAGAATACTCCTTTGCCTGCAGCCATGGGGGCAAACGTTTAGCTTCTGCACGTCTTCGTGTTCTGTTTACTTAAGGACGCCTCGTACTGGCCCACCCAAGTTCGTGTCGTACTGCGGTCGGGGAAAAAAATTGCCAGCGTTGAGCTATGAAGGCGCATTGGCACGCATTTTTTTTCTGACTGTGTACGGAGTACAATAAATGCTGAAAACCTAAGCAATACAAAGCATCGTGGCTTATTATACTCCGGTCGGAAACAAACTGACATTTTTGCAAACAGGAGTTCCCACTGAGTCTGGTTAATTTAACTTCAAGTGGCAACTTTTTTTCTGACCAGAGTATAGTCAACGACGTCCGAAAAGGAAGCAAGGATGTCCTTGGAAAACTGTAAGGCGACCGAAAAGCCTGATTCTTTGTGACTCAAGCTTTCACGCGCCATTTTTGTACACACGGACTGAGGTCGGTACTAGTGCTATCGAAATATTGCTCGCGGTTTAAGTGAGGGGCGCAGGGAAAACGTACGCGACCAGAAGAAAAGAATCCGCAAAAAGCAAGAGACCCTAAACAAAAATCTTTATTTCGCCGGGCAGTGTACACTATCACTGCAGCCCACGCAAGAAACTTTAAAAAAATGTCGCCCGCCCTGGATTTTTTTCCGTCCGCGCGCTCTCCGCACAATTTCGGACTCGGGCGTCCCAATGATTCTTCCAGCGTCACAAGTCGCTCTCCTTTGTCCTTCGTGGGAAAACAAGTATGCGAACGAAACATGTATCCAGATCTCTTCCCCTGTCTCTTCACAGGCTCCCCTCTAGCATACGGTTTTCCGCGCATAGCTTTGGGAGAGCCTCGAATGATCCGGCAGCCTGTAGCGTACTGGCATTCGCGGAGGGGATCGGGCGCAATGCTCAACCTGCAGAAAGCCTCTTGTGATTGACCAAGGCGCACGTACTCTTCATTGCTTATCTCTGGATATCATTGGCTTTCACTGGCTATCCTTGGCTATCATTGGTTATCCTCGGCTATCCCACGTATGTCGGGCGCGGGCTTTTGCCGTGCGCGATCCTTGCGATCATTCACAGGCTTCTGAATATATTTGCAAGCGAATCGGAATGGTGTAACAATAAGGAAAAGCGTCCAAGATACATTATTGACAAAGAGTGTTTTTTCATTAGCATTTTTCGGATTGACCGTGTACGAGATGGTTTCCTTGAGATGAAGGGGTGATGGAATGGAATTGAACACTGCAGGCATCATTGGTGAAAGCACGACACTGGCTGATGTCTTTAAAATGCTGCGAAAAGTTGCCCCAACGGATAGCACTGTACTTGTCACGGGAGAATCCGGCACGGGTAAGGAACTCTTGGTGCGGGCTCTCCATGCCAACAGCAACCGGGCAAACAAACCGTTTGTCCCGATCAACTGCGGCGCAATCCCCAAGGAACTTCTGGAAAGCGAACTTTTCGGTCATGAAAAGGGCGCTTTCACGCACGCTATACGCTCACGACCGGGCCGCTTTGAAATTGCCGACGGGGGAACCATTTTTCTCGACGAAATCGGGGAAATGGATTTGAGTCTTCAGGTGAAAATCCTTCGCGTCCTGCAGGAAAAAGAAATCGAGCGTGTCGGCGGAACAGGTGTCAAGAAAGTCGATGTCCGCATAGTCGCCGCGACAAACCGCGATCTTGAGCAGGAAGTGAAACTTGGCCGTTTCAGGGAAGATCTCTACTACCGTCTGAACGTTATCCCTATCCATCTGCCGCCACTGCGTGAGCGGGGCAAGGATGTCATCCTCCTTTCAAAGCATTTTCTTAAGAAATTTTGTGAGAAGAAAGGACGCCCACTGCTTAAGCTCTCCCGTGACACAGTGCTCATTCTCGAAGGCTATCGGTGGCCTGGAAATGTGCGCGAACTTGAAAACTTCATGGAGCGCTTAAGCATCCTGACAGACGGCAACGTTGTTACGCCCAAGGATCTTCCTGACAAGATTTTAAAGGATATCGGCGATCTCGAAGAATTCTTGGAGAACGCGCGGAAACAGAAAGAGGAAGATGTGGACGCCCTGCCAGCTGCGGAGGAATACCAGGACTATGTCTGGCCAACCGTCGCCGATCTTATGGGACTGCACATGGGTCTAAGAGAATTCCTGGACACCGTTGAGGAAAAGCTCATCTCCGAGGCCCTTGAGCAGGCGGGAGGTGTCAAAAATCAGGCAGCCGAGTATCTGGGCATCAAACGAACAACGCTTCTCGAAAAGTTAAAGAAGCTTTCATTATAAATTTGCTAAAAACCCAGCAGAGTAAAGCCGCTTTTCTTAGAATTGACAAATACGTAAATTAGTTTAACAATTAACCATCCGATCTATTGCCTATCGTCCTTGGCTACGTACCAGATAGCCCAATCGAAAGACGGAGCCTCGTCTGTCTTTCCTTCACCCTCAATACCCATGGTTGTGTGCCGAATGCCTGTTTTTTTAGCAAAGCTGCGCTATGGTGCCGGAACGCTATGCAGGGGAGTGACACTGCTTCTCTGCCTTCTTCTTTTCCCAGGCACAGCGTCTCCCTTTTCCTTTGAAGCCGGCAAAAACAAGGACAGTCTTGTCTTCCATCTTGACAGCCCGCATCAGATTCGTTCGGCCAAACGCAGCAAGAATGATCTTATTCTTACGCTCAGCAAGCCCTGCGGTATCATACAGCACCTTTGGCATGCGACAGATGACTCGCAGCTTGCACGGGCTGTTCTCCTTGAATACGACCACATCCGCGTGCGTCTCGCTCCCACTGTCTCGAATTTTTCCATTACGCGCAGCGATCCCATGACCCTCCGCTTGACGCTTGAGATACCTGGCCCAGAAAAAGCCGACCCCCCAAGAACGCTGAGCGACCCAGGCCATCTTCCGCCTGCCGCAAGTTCGCTTGTTCTTCCGCCTGTTGTCTCAAAAGCCGATCGGAGGGCGCAGGATTCGGCGAAGCACAGAAACGATGTCCGCAAGGCCCTGCGCGGCATAGCGAAACTTCCCTACTCGCAAATGCAGCATATTCTTGGCAGCACAAGCGCGGCCGAAACACGCTGCGGGGATTCGTTTGTCGTTTTTCTAAGCGATGTCGGTTCGGCCATCGTCCGTTTCTTTGTCGCCGATGCCTGCGCCGCGGAAAACGATCGCGCTCTTTCGATCGCACCGCAGGATATCCGCGCTCTTGTGAATATGAACGGCCCAGAAAGCTGGCCTGAAAATGAGAGCCTTGGCACAAAAGCAGGTCAACAGCCTGTTGTCCGCAAAAGCGCCAATGAGCCTGGCCTCTATTCTGACAGCGATGTCGGCAAAAAGCAGTTCGAGACTGGAGAGCGCAAGCAGACAGCTGAGCCGCAAAACGAGCCGGTCGCTCTTCCTGAGCCTGCGGCCGCCCCTTTTCCTCCAAACACACCCCCACAGCCTGTCCAAGAGCCAGCGGCTCACAACGAAGCCACTCTCCCCGTCTCAACCACCCAGCCTTTAGGCACTGTTCCAGACAAATCGCACAAGGCGAAAGCGAGTACTGAGCAGGAGGGGATGGTTGCCAAGAAGGAACATGCCGAGGAAAAAAAGGAGGAAGTTGAGCGAGAGGTCATTTATGTGGATGAAAGCGGCAATCCTGTAGAAAAGCCGCTTGACATAAAAGCGCTTGAAAAAGAGGCCGAAACTCTTATGGAGCAGCGGAAGTACGACGATGCTCTCGTCATACTAAGCCGCCTCAAAAAATCCGGCGAACTCTCTTCCGAGCAGTACGAAAAAGTCCTCTATGCCATCAGTGACTGCTACTGGTTCCGCTACGAGCGCGATCCGATCGCTGGGTATGAGGACATTGTCTCAACGACCAACCAGGCGCTAGTCTTCAACATGCGTTCAGAACGCGTGCCTGAAGCGATGCTCCGTCTTGCCCTCATCAATATGAGCGTCAAGAACATTGAGGAAGGGGAGGGCTTTCTCCTCTCGCTTCTGCGCCGCTATCCGTCGTTTTCTGGAACTGCGCTTGGGCTGACGAATCTTGGCAAGATATTCTACGATCGCGGCGATTATCAAAACGCCGAAAAATACTATTCCATTGTTCTCGATAAGTTTCCAGAATCCGCCCAGCTCAAAGATGCCTCTGTGGGTCTCATCAGGGTCTTCTACAAAGAAAACAAGCGCGACAAGGCGCGGCTTATCCTTGACTTCGTCAATAAACGCTGGCCGCGTCAGTATGTGGACGATCCGACATTTCTCCTAATTCAGGCAGGCATAGAGAAAGAATTCGATCTGCGCGATCGTCAGGTGCAAACGCTCTGGCTGCTCTACAACCTTCTGCCGACACACGAGGAGATTATCCCTCTTTTCCTTGAAATGGGTGATCTCTACCTTGCAGCCAACAATCCGACTGCCGCCTCATTTCTCTATTCAGAGATACTGAAAAGGGCACCGGAAAGCGAGGAAAGCATAACGGCACGGATTAGGCTTGCCGAACAAGGCGTCTACTCGACACCTCTTTCGCCAAACACAATGAACCTGCTCTTTGGCCGCGGAGCAAACCCGCCATTTTGGCAGGTCTATCAGGACGCAAGCAAGCGCTCCCAGACAAATCCCGATGCTGTTTTAGCCAGGCTTAAATACGCGCTTTGGCTCATATGGGATAAGCAGTATCCAGAGGCCATGAGCGCGGCCTCGGAATTCATTGATGAATACCCCGATCACCCTGATAAAAAGGTCGCCGAAGATATTATCTGGAAGGCCTTTCAGGAAGAACTCTCCCTCGCCTTTACAGAGCAGAACTATGTCCGCATTGAACGTCTCTGGAATGCGTTTTCGCTTGTCCGCAAGCGCTACGGCGCACCCGATGAAAAACTCCGTTTTGCCCTGGCCATGGGCAAGAAAGCGCAAGGAGACACAGAAGGGGCAATGCAGCTTTTCACAAGCTTTTTGACCCCGCAAATGAATCCGCAGTACGGAGAGACGGCCTTTCTTGAACTCTTTACCCTCTATCTGGCCAATTCCCGTTGGCATCAAATTCTCGATCTTGGCAAAGCGGTCGAGAACTGGAATCTCAAGCCGTCCATAAAAAAAGATCTGGCCTATGCCATGGCTCTCTCCGCGCAGAATCTCAATCTTCCTGGCACCGCCTTGTCGCTGTGGCAGAAGATAGCAGCGGATCCCGAGGCCCAGACATACCAGAAAGCGTGGGCCATGGTCTTTCTCGCCCAGGACGCCGAGCGACGCAAGGATATCCGTCAGGCCTACGCTAACAATATGCGCGTGATCGAACTCTTTACCCGTCTCCAGGAGGAGCGTTCGGATAAGGCCGACCCAGAGCGCATCAAAAACGCCATGATTTCCCTCATGGATATCTGCGAAGTCGCAAACCGTATTCCCGAAGCCCTGCAGTGGATCAACCGCTACCACGCCTTTGCCCCAAACGACAGCCGGGAATACCCCTCGCTGCGCTACCGCGAAGCGCGTCTGCACAGAAAACTTGGCGACACAAACAGAGCACAGGCTCTGCTTGAGGAAATTATCAAGAATTACCCTGATTCACCCTACGCTCAGGCCGCGAAAACGGAACTCGATACCTTTGAAATCTCCCGTGACCTGAGGAATTTCCAGGCAGAACAAAACTAAAAACAAAACGCCATAGCGCAGCACGCTGTGGCGTTTTGTTTTTTTTCGTGATCGTAAACGACCACCTGCAATCAAATGTACAAATAGGGTACGCTATGAAAGCAAACGATTGCGCACAAGATCTTCCCACCCTTGTCTATGACGGTCCAATCACAATCCACGTTGAGCCAATCAGGCAGGGCAGGGATCTTCTTGTCCGTGTTTTCGGAGGAGAGGCCCACATTGGTGCTGTCGCCGTGCAGACAGAAGACGGCAGTCACACTCTGTATGTGTACAAGGGTCATAAAGAAGGGGAATTGGCCCTCGATATGGCCCGGGCTCTTGCGCCGTACTGTCCTGGGCCTGTCTGCGTTGTCGCAGGCATACATAAAGACAATATAACGGCGCAAGAGATCGACTTTGTTCTGTCAACGGTTAAACGGGCCACGGAAACACTTGTGCGGGCCTTGCGCGCGGACTAAACCGCCTGTCTCTCTTTCTGCCAGGCGTGGATTTCTTTGTAGAACGTAGCGCTTGGCTGCACACCGGCCACGCTTTGGACGCTTAAGATGCATTCGCAGTCGTGCAGACGGACAAGGAGCCTCACTTGGCGCTTGCCCTTGTTGCGCTGAAGAATGTCCCTTAAGGCAAGAACATTTTTTTCGTCCAGGCGGTGATTGGGAACGAGGATGGTCACAGGTTCCGCGCAGGTATCGCAGGCATCCTCAAGAAAACGGGCGTCGCGGAGGATAAGCTTGATATCCTGCGCCGCAGTCTGCTCGTCATTGTCCGCGTTCTCCCCCTCGTTTTTCTGCGTTCGCTCGACACTGGCCGCAACAATGATTGGCCTCTGTCCGGCCGAAAGAAAGGTGTCGCGCACCCGCTCCCAATCTCTTGGAAAAACAACAAGCTCGGCATGGCCGGTCAAATCCTCAACGCTCACAAAGGCCATTTTCTGGCCCTTGTTCTTGGTCGTTTTTTCCTTCACTTCGACCACAATCACAGCAAGCGAGATTTCGCTCACAAACGATTCCTTAGCCCTGCCTATTGTGCCCAGGTTCTGGCGGCAAATCTCTTCGCTCCAATTCATAAGCGGGTGGCTTGTAAGGAAAAGGCCCAAAGCGTCTTTTTCCGCCAAAAGCTTCTGTTCATCATCCATCTCGGGCATACGCGCCTCTTCGAGCTGCAGGCCGAGCCCGCCCAGTTTCGTGGGTTTTTGGACGTTGGACAGAAGGGAGAGCAAGGAATTTTGCTGGCTATTGCTGTTTTTGGGGGAATGCTGGGCTTTTGAGACAACTTTGTCGAGCGCCGCGAGCATGCCGGCCCGGCTTACGCCGAAGCAATCGCAGGCCCCGGCCCTGATCAGCGCCTCAAGGGTGCGTTTATTGACCTGGCGAAGATTCACGCGCTCGCACATGTCGAGAAGTGAGGCAAAAGGCTCCTTTTCGCGCGCCTGGACAATGCTGTCGATAGCGCTCTGGCCGACATTCTTGATGCCGCCAAGACCAAAGAGGACGCTGCCCTTATGCGAGGTGAAAAAAGAATAGCTTGTGTTCACAAGCGGTGGGGCAACGTCTATGCCCATTTCCTTGCAACTGCCAATGTACTGGAGAATTTTATCCTGATCCCCCATCTCCGAACTCATGATAGCAGCCATGAATTCAGCAGGGTAGTGGACCTTAAGGTAGGCTGTGTAATAGGAGACAAGCGCGTATGCCGCTGAATGGGACTTATTGAAGCCGTAGGCTGCGAATTTCTCCATGAGGTCAAAAATCTCGTTCGCTTTATCCTCACTGATATTGTTTTTCTTCGCGCCGTTTAAAAAAGCCGACCGCTGCGCCGCCATAGCCTCGGCTTTTTTCTTGCCCATGGCCCGGCGTAAAAGGTCTGCGCCACCCAGTGTGTAGTTGGCTATAATCTGCGCGATCTGCATGACCTGTTCTTGGTAGACAATGACCCCGTATGTGTCCTTCAGGCAGTCCTTGAGAGATTCGTGCGGATAGACGACAGGTATCTGTCCGTGTTTGCGTTTGATAAACTCGTCGACCATACCGCTGCCCAAGGGTCCAGGTCTATACAGCGCGAGCATGGCGATAATGTCCTCAAAGCATGACGGCTGCAGCATGCGCAAATACTGGCGCATCCCTGAACTTTCAACCTGAAAGACTCCGTCCGTATCCCCCTGGGAATAGAGCTGGTAGGTCTTTGCGTCATCAAGCGCCAGGGTGTCTAAGTTTGGGACTTCCTTCCCCTCACGGCGTATATTCTCAAGCGTGTCAAAAATGACTGTCATGGTTTTTAGGCCGAGAAAGTCGAATTTGACAAGACCCGTCTGTTCAGTCATCGGCCCGTCAAACTGCGAGACAACCGAGTCCTTTTGGGTGCAGAGCGGAAGATATTCCTGCATTGGTTTATCTGAGACAACGAGGCCAGCCGCATGGATCGACGCGTGGCGGGTGAGCCCCTCAAGGCTTGAGGCCATGTCAAAAAGCCGTTTGACATGCGGTTCACTGTCGTAGATCTTTTTGAGTTCAGCTTCCTGCGTGAGGGCCTTGGCTATCGTCATCTTCGGATCAGCGGGGATGAGTTTCGCAAGTTTGTCAACCTCGCCAAGCGGGATATCGAGGACGCGCCCAACATCGCGGACCACGGCCCTGGCCTTCATTGTTCCGAAGGTTATGATCTGGGCCACGCAGTCAACGCCGTAGGTTTCGCGCATATGCTGAATAACCTCGGTGCGTCGGCGCTCGCAAAAATCGACGTCAATATCGGGCAGGGAGACACGCTCGATATTTAGGAAACGTTCAAAGAGAAGATTGTAGGGGAGGGGATCTAAGTTTGTGATGCGCATGGCCCAGGCCACAAGGGAGCCTGCGGCGGATCCGCGTCCTGGACCGACAGGAATGCCGTGATCCTTCGCCCAGTTGATGAATTCCTGCACGATCAGGAAATAGCCAGGGAAACCCATGTCAAGTATAACCTGAATTTCGTGCTGAAGACGCTTGCGGTAGCTTTCGGCATCAAGGCTTTCGCGCTTTGGATGGTTTGCGAGACGCTGTTCAAGTCCTTCCTCGGCAAGCCGTCTGAACTCGCTCTCTATACTCGCACCCTGAGGCAGGGGATAGACTGGAAAATAGTGGTGTCCCATGTCGAGTTCAACATGGCACATCTCGGCAATGCGGCCTGTATTGGCAATAGCTTCTGGGGTATCCGCAAAAGCCGCCTCCATCTCCTCCGGCGATTTGTAGTAAAACTCATTTGTCGTGAAGGTCAGCCTGTCTGTATCTTTGAGCAGCTTCTTTGTCCCGATGCACATGAGGACCTCATGCGCATCGTAGTCGCTTTTTTCAAGATAATGGCAGTCATTTGTCGCAACAAGCGGTATGTTCAGCTCATGCGCAAGTTCAAGTATCCCTGTATTGACGATTTTCTGCTCTTTTAGGCCGTTGGACTGGATTTCAAGGTAAAACTTTCCAGGATAGATCGACTGATATTCAAGAGCCAGTTTTCGCGCCGCATCCATGTTGCCGGCAAGAATGGCCTCAGGAATCTCCCCGACTATGCACGCTGAAAGACAAATAAGCCCTTCGCTGTAGGTGCGCAGAAGCTCTTTGTCAACGCGCGGCTTTATGTAAAAACCCTCTGTGTAGCTTTTCGAGACAAGTCTGACCAGGTTGTGGTAGCCATCGATATTCTCAGAGAGAAGAATAAGGTGGTTTCTGTGCCGCGCTCTATCGGATGTTGTGTCCGTATGGTCATGGCAGACGTAGACCTCACAGCCAAAAATCGGATTCAATCCGAATTCCTTACAGGCTTTGAAGAAATACGCCGCCCCGTACATATTCCCGTGATCGGTTATTGCGCAGGAATTCATGCCGAAGTCCTTCGATCGCGCGCACAAATCCTTCAGGCGAATAGCCCCATCAAGAAGACTGTATTCTGTATGGCAATGCAGGTGAATAAAATCCGCCATGGTCACTCCTCCGGTTTCAACAGCAATACCTCCTAGGTACTTGAAAAGTCATTCTGCCGCAAGATGAAGCATTTGATGAAAAAAAACTTGTCAAATGCGCCGCAAGCCTATATCAAAGGAGTGGCACTTCGCCAAATACGTACCATCCTCCGCGGTTTCCGCCTCATTCGCCCCTATCTTCACGTGCGGCACAGATCATGCTCTGTCCGATTTTCTCTGGACACATCTGTCCGATTACTTGAAATTAGGGGCATAAACGCCTAAGGAAACGTGATGGATGTTTTTCTTGGTCTGCGGATTCTTTCATCGCAGATTACAAATGATGAGTGGCTGTCATTCTACAACGAGGCGCGGCAATTCGTGACAAAATGCCGTCCACAGCTTGGCTCAGTGCGTATTTCAAAGGTGCGAAGCCTGATAAGCACATACAAACGTCTGACCAGCTCGGAAAAAGTTGAAATACAGCAAGAGAACGCGTTGCCGCTCCTGCGTTTTGACGGCACGCTTGACGATCTCCGTTTCGGCGACCCCTTTTGCATCTCGCCATCTCTCTCCTCCTTCCGCAAGCTTTCTTCAAGGGAAAACGAAGATTTCCATTTCCTTCTGACAAATAGCTGCCCATCTATTTTTTACGGCAAAACCCAGGGCTATCCGTACCATTACGCAGTCCTGGCCCTTGGCATTCTTGCCGAGAACCATTTTCCAGGCAGGGCGCTTGTGCATGGGGATTTTTCCCCAGATCAGGTCCAGCGCGCCTGTGCGATGCTTCACGAGATCTTCGCGCGACACTTTTCCGAGCCGTTTTTGGGCAATCCTCATGCGCTTGTTGCCTATTTTTCAAATCATTATGATGAGCAAACGGCTTGTGAAAAGACATTCGCATCCTTTCGCTGTGACGACGCAAATAAAACGCGGATCCTTGCCAGTGTGATTGACCGCAATGTTCTCGAACACTGGCAGGCAAAAAAGATTGCCAGACTCGACCACAAATCCCGGGAAATGATTGAGGCCGCTCTATCTTGGCTCAATGCGACGGCCGATCCCGCATCGCTCATCAGAATACTCTCCTGCGACAAAAAAGGGCCCAGGCTCTCAAAAAAGGACTGCGCAAGCGTGCTTGCTAGCACAGGGATAGCTCTCCCCACCTCCTACGCAAAGAAAATGGCTGACATTCGCGAAATACTTGACGCGCCGGAGGAAGGCTGTGAACTCTTTGAACTCTTCTTGCGCTATGCCATACAACTATTCAACATTGCTTGCCTGCGCGCACAGTATTGCCTAGGCAAACGAGCAGTCTGTACAGCCAGTTCCGAGGTTTTCCCTGACAAAACCGGCATATTCAAAGAAACTCTTCTGAAAGAAACCGAGGACTTGAAGGAGTGTATCGACATCTGGCACCCTAAATTCCAGGACCTAAACGTAGATTTGGTGTATCGGGACAGATACTTTGCTCACCCCCTGGATTTCCTCAGGTCAAGAGCGGCAGGCCGCGATACTTCGGATGATTCCCCAAAAAACGAATTAACACAGACCCAAAAAGAAATACTGCAGACTTTTGCAGAGAAATGTAAACCTTTTGTTGAAAGTTTTCTTACTGCGTGCAAGGAAATTGCGGCTGTATGCCAGTCGGACGACGTGTCTTCCTATGCCCACAACTTGCTGTTTTTCACAACTGAAAAACACAATCGCGTGCTTTCCAAGGCCGTGTGGGAAATAATAGACGCCGAGCAGGATGCGACTACGCTCTGTTTCTACGCGGTCCTCCTCGTCATCAGCACCAAGTGCGAGCTTCCAGAGATTGACATTCTTATGAATAAGGACGTCACAGAGTTTATTCTGGACAGCATGGGCTTTACACAGCAAAAGTCCCAGCGGAATTTTGGCGATGCGCCGTTTCGTGCTAGACTGGCGACAGGTAAATTCGTCCTTCCTAAACTCAGATGTTGATGGGGCCGAAAGCGGAAGATCTTTTCCGTCGCGAGTATACAATGCCGCCATACACTCCCTGACTTTTGTGAAAACCTGCCTAAGCTTAGAATCCCCCGACGAAAGAAGAGGGAGGATATCAAAAAAACGTCGCGTGTACGGGGTATGATCTTATCCGCTCAGTTGCTGAATGGAACAGAAAGCGAGTGAGCTTGTGTGAACGTAGACCAAAAAAAGCCACACACTGCGCACGGCATACAAGGACAACGTTATTTAAGAATGCGAGGGGCTCTCATGGCTCGTACGCTTGCAAACAGCACCACAAAGCCGGAATTGCGCGTATTGGAAGCGAATGCAGATGAGCCACACTTTTTTCACTGGAAGGTCCTCCCTGCATATCCAGTGTGAGCGATAGTGGCGACCCGTACACGCAGAAAATATACGGTCTCGTTTCTCGTCGTTGCTCTTCAAATCCTAATCCTAGTGAGACACAAAGCCGTGAGCGGACGTTTTTAAGGCGCTTGTGCCGTGTTAGGAACTGTACGATCAGCGTGTACCTCCAGTCACTCTTGCCACTTTGAGTTCAAGCAAGGTTTTGAAGAAGGAAGCATATACTGTGGTCAGAAAAAAAGTTGCCACCTGAAGTTGAATAAACCAGACTCAGTGGGAACTCCTGTTTGCAAAAATGTCAGTTTGTTTCCGACCGGAGTATAGATCTAACTCAATTTCCCGGCATGAAATGTAGCTACGGAGACGAAAGGCCCAGCTGACACGGGTTTTCTATCCTACAGGACCCTGTGTAGCTAAACGGACCTGTTTGAGCCAATAGGCTCTTTTTGAGTTGAAAGAGCAGATGGACTGCAGTTCTCCTCCATGTTGCTAACTCGCCTGGCGGGAATTTAAGTGTAAACAAAATATACGAGCGGCGGAAAAGATCTTCTGTTTTCATCCTCGTCAACCGAGATTGAGAACGAAGGTTTCACCCGTCGCGAGTATAGCCTAAGCGGATGGCCGATCAGTGATTGGCGTGGGGTACGCAGCATGCGGCCAAGTATCAAAAAAAATCCGCGTGTACGGATTAATAGTATATCGGTCAATCTCGGGAGCCGCAAAGAACCAGGCTTTTTAAGTTGCTCATGGCATTCTTGTTTCCTTTTTGCAGTCACTGACTACAGTGGCAGATAAAGGTTCGCGTCACGAGAAGTTCAGCGTCCACTGTTGAACGATAGTATTGTAATCCGTAGACGCGGAAAAAAATAGGACACGCCTAGTACTGGCTTACCTAAGTTCGTGTGTATCTTTTGGACAGAACTATTTTGACGACGTAGTGCTTTCCTCGCCTTTTTTATATACGGACTTAGAACAGATTGTACTAGACAATCGCGCAGAACACAGTCACTTTTTTCAAGCCTTGCGCTTTGTCACGAGTCAAACTGACTGCGCAGAATTCCAGATAAAAAATTTGACAGCTTCACTAAAATTGAGTACAGTAAGACAATTTGTTCAGGGGTAAACGCACAAAGAGCTAAATGTAAACATATTTCATGCGGTTTAAAGCGGATCTCTTTTTCTATCATCCGTTTTTTTGAGCGATTACTTTTTTACAAAGTTCAGATTCCATACAAGGCAATTCGCCAATACGTTAACATCCTCCGCGGTCTCCCGCCTCATTCTGCACGTATCTCCCTTGAGTCACCTTCAGTAAAAAACTCGAAGGTGTGGATTCGTGCGGCAAAATGCCAAAGGAAAAAGCAATGGGTGTTTTTGTTGGTCTGCGAATTCTGCCGTCCCGCATTTCTGATGAGGAGTGGTCGTCGTTTTATTCCGAGGCGCGGTATTTCCTAACAAACTGCCCGTCTAATCTTGCCGCTCTGCATATCTCGTATGTGGAGTGTGTGGAAGCAACATACAAACGGTACTCCTATTCAAAAAATCTTGAAATCGCGCAAAACAATGAACCGCCTTTTCTACGAGTAGATGGAACATTTGATGGTCTCTACTTCGCAGAAACCTTTATTATCCCGTCGTCTATCAAAAGCATGCGGGAACGCTTGCAAGCCACAAGCAAAGACGACGCTCAAGAGGCTCTTTTTTCAATAAATGCGGCCACGGTTTTTCTTGAAAAGACCCAGGGCTATCCCTATCATTACGCGATCTTGGCCCTCGGGATTCTTGCTGAAAGCCATTTTCCAGAAAGGGCGCTTGCCGTTGGCGACATCACGCCGGATCAGGCAGAAATCTCGCGTACTATGCTTAAACACGTCTTCAAGCGGAACTTTTCACAACCATTGACGACCGATGCCGCAGCTCTCTATGCCTTTTTTTTGCAACACAACGATCCCCTCACTGCATTTGACAAGACAGAGCAGCATTTTCGCTGCGAAGATGCAAAAAAAATGCAGAAACTTGCCGCTGTGGTTGACCGCGAGCTTCTTGAGCGCTGGCAGAAAAAGCAGTTTTGCGAATGCGATCCAAAGACTGTCGGCATGACAAGCAGCGCTATTTTATGGCTTAACGCAACAGCGGATCTTGCGGGACTCCTGCGAATTCTCACGCTCGACGAAGACGGGCCAATGCTTTCGCAAGAAAGATGTGCCAGCATTCTTGCCAGCACAGGGATTGCTCTTGATCCTTCATATGCGAAGAAAATTGAGTTTATTCGCGTGCCAAGCGGCAACAAAGGGACAACAGACACTGTCTTTACCATGCTCGGTCATGTCGTCATGCTGTGGCACGGTTTCACATGTCAGCACGCGCAGCATTGCCTCGGCGAACAAGCTGTCCTTGATGCAGCATCCGCAACTTTTCCCTATGTAATTGGCGAATTCCAGAGTGTCCTCACCGAAGAAAATAAAAAATTGCGCAAGACCATTGACTACTGGTACAAAAAATTTCAATCAGTATCTGACGATATTTCCAAGGATTCTGGCATACTTGGAGCCGACTCGCTGCGATCCTTAAAACCATGCGTTGAAGCCATGGATGAAACCACTGATGAAGCTACAGACGAAGTTAAAAAAGACGAGGCAGACGATTCCAGTGACTCTCCACTGACACCGTTACAGAAAAAATCACTGGAGGACATGGCTCAGACTCTAAAGCCCGCTGTTCAAGAAATAATTGAAGAGTGCAAAAAAATGACAGTCAAGTACCCGTCGCATGAGCTGTCAGACCTTGCTCGGAGCATTCTCTGCAGAACTGCTGCAGAGCAGTACACTATTCTTCCCGAGAGTACATGGAAAAGAATAGATGCAGAACATGATTTTCAAAAACTTTGCTGCTACACGGCGCTTGTGAATGACCGCTCAGCTCTTAAAGAGAGTGAGATGGTGAAGGTCATTGTCAACAACAGCGAGCTTTCAAAAATAGTTATCGGCCATATCCTTGGTGAGAGGCGGAGACACCGCCAAACTCGTAAACCAACCCGACTGTACGCTAAAAGAACGAAGGATACGTCAGATTAACGTCCTTGAGCAATTTTCAGGCATTTCAAAAAGAAGGGCAGCTGCAAAGTCCTTGCAGCTGCCTTGTTCGCAAGTTGTGAAGCAAAAAGCAGACTAAAAACTGGCACATGCCTGCGGATTCCCCCCGCACCATAATTGGGCGCAATCTCTGTTTTCAATTGGAGAACTTGTTTGTCTCAGCCAGAAACATGCTGACATTTTTGCGAACAGGAGTCAGCTCCAAGTGGTAACTTTTTTTGGTTCTTCGTTATGAGTCGTGGGCGGCTCCACTCTCGCGCTGTGAGGTTTTCAGCGTCCGCGCGTTTTTATGCGGATTTGCCCGCCGGCGCGGCGATGGGGCGCGCCTTCGAAAGTCGTTTCAGTGTGCGATCTGCGTAACGTAATCCGCGTCCAAGGGAGCCAGCAAAAGCCTTTCGTTCGACGCGAGATCGGCGGACAGTCAAGGGCGCGTGAGCTTCGAGAGCTATCCCTTGCGAAGCTCGCAAGGTAGAAAAAGGCGTTCGATGCGGCGCAAGGGAAGCTTCACAGATTTCGCTTAAGCCTGGAGGCACAACAAAGGTGAGATGCCCAGGAGAGAGCGGAGCCGACGGGAATGCCACTCTCTGCCCGTAGCTTTTTTACCCACGAAACCTATCGAAGATCCTTTTTTCTGACCGCAGTATGATCGATTCGGCCCGAGATAGTACGATTCTGTAGGTTAATTGCAAGAGATCGGGGGAGTTTAGGCAGTGAGGCCGGAGATTCTCACAGTGCGGGGTGGGCACTCATTGCAAACAACTTCTCGAATTGTTGTACTCGATAGAAGCTACGTACGACAATAATCAAATCTATTGGAGTCTCTATGAAAAAAATAGTATTTTTAGTCTTTGTATTTTTATTTCGTATATTTACATGTGATGCTTATGCAGATCCATATGGGCCCACACTCAATGAACTTGCTCAGAAATATGATATTACCCGCAATTTTACAAATCTTATGGAGAATTTATCAAAAGAAACCATCGATATTCGACTTGGAATGACATATAAAAATGTTGAAAAGTGGGCAAAAAATAGTAAAATATATAAAATTGAATCAAAAACGAATTCAGCATATAAATTTATCCCAAAAGATGAACCTGCCAATTTTTATAATCTATCATTTAATGTTGAATTTAAAGATGGAAAAGTTGTATTAATAAAAACAAACAATTTAAACGATTTTGAACTTAATAAAAATTATTCTTTTGGCTTGCGAGCATTTAAAGATGTCAAGGTCAATGCGTGCTGGTCTCAACGGAAATATTTTGATCCAAACTCAAAGAAAAATGGATACGATTTTGTTTTTGCCACAGAACTTAGTTCATCGAGTGACGAATGCACAGGATCAGATAGAGGAAATGTGACCGTCGCGCAGCCTGGGCTTTTATATCCCAACAACGCACGTCCATGACCATCTATTTAGGGAAGGGAATATGAAGGTGATACTCGGGGACGGAAAAGATCTTCCGCGCTCTTCCTTCGATGTTGGGAAGGATTCACCCGTCACCAGTAGAACGCATCCGTGAGTGTTCTCGATTTATACTCAAGCCAAAAAAAGGGAATATGCCGGATGTATTACAATTCGAGAAGTTGATTGCAATGAGTGCCCCCCCGCACGGGGAGTATCTGGCCTCTCTGCCATAAACTCCTTCAGTTTCTTGCAATCAACCTGTAGAATCGTAATATGAGGTTCCAGAAACAAGGTACTTCGTAGCCACACTGGTTGCAACTTCTCAATTCACGGCACATATACTCAAGCCAGAAACAAACTGACATTTTTGCGGACGGAAGTCAGC
>JAFTDR010000140.1 GCA_017454105.1 Desulfovibrionaceae bacterium
CAGTTGCCGGCAGCTTGGCATTACCACCGGGTGATAAGAGTGCAACACTCTGTCGTATCGTTTGTTTACAGCAAAAAATTTGCTGTAGACGGATCTCTGTGTACCTGCAAAATGCTCAAGTTAGCTTTTTACAGGTACTAAGCAGTACGGATGCAGTGATATGATTAACATTCCGGGTAGCGTGCGATCGGCGTCACAAGGATTGTCCGGTATACCAAGTGCGATCTTGTGTAATGGATACGCCGAGCTACGCTTCTCCGCGCGTTCGGCTAAGCGTAGCTGCGTGCCGATTAATAATCAAGCTCTCCGTCAATGACCTCAAAATTCTCAGACTCAAGGATTTCCCATATATCCTGATATATACTGGTAATAGTATACTCCGCATCTTCAAACATAACACTGTCCTGATAAATATCTTTTCCTCTCTTCAACGCTTTACGGACTTCCTTACCATGCATTTCCCAACCATTATTCTCAAGAAATTCTGTAATTTCCTCTTTGGTACTAGCTGGCGTAAGCATTTTTTCACCGCAAAATTTCTCTATGACATAGTCAGCTATTGCAATTTTTTGGCGTTCTGTAAACTCTCCTTTTCTTGCAATAAGAAAGGAACTGCTGCTAGAATTTGTGACAAAGTCAGTTCTGATTTTCATAGTTCCCTCAGCATAATTGTTAAAAGAATTTCACAATAAGAGACGGCAAGAGCAAAAATCAACATCACTCACTCTTGCGTCTTCTGCGCCAAGAAAATCTGCCACAACACCGCGTGGCACCAATCGTTCTCTTCTAGCTGTACAAGGAGTTTTTTGCCACCCTTCTCCCATGGGCGATTTTCATGGTGCGTGGACCTCAAGCACAAAGCTTGCCAAGGAGGAAAACGCGACATCACCATCAGGGGCAAACTTAGGTAGCAGGACCAAACCCCGCAGAAAACCTTTTTTCGTCGAAGCCGTGGCTAAGTTTTTACGTCAGGCGTTGAGCAGATAGTCTCGCAGAGATCTACCATGCCCGAAAAGACGTTCCTTTGTGTTTATTCATAAAGCCTTTATCCCTCAAGTGGAATTCCTTAACATTTCTTGCAAAAAAAGTGCAGTTTACACTACGTGTACAGGGAGACGACTCGAGGCACAACACCGCTGCCCCAAAGCCCTTGCCCTTTTTGCCCCACGTATCTTTGCACTACGGACCTTCCATGACTGCAGTAAACGTGCCCGCAAAAAAAGGACCCCAAAAAAACGACAAGGGCAAAAGGACTCGGGAAAGCACTGGGTTGCTGATGTGTGCTTTGTATCTTTGCCGTCTCTGTACTTCTTCCTATGATGCCAAAAAGAGTGCAAGCTGCCCGGTTGGCCAAACAAAAAAGGTGACGGTCATGGGTGCGAAGTTTTCGCTGTTTTCCTTGTCCGCGCCGGTGCGATGGTTTTAGGGGGCGAGACTCCGTAGGGGGAGGCTTGCAGGTTTCGCAATACACCTATTTTCAAGGCCTTCGTAGAAAAAGGGCAGCCCAGCACTCTTCCTACACCTTTGAAAAATCGCCCACCGTTTCGCAAACTGCGGCGCATCTTGATTTTGCTGAAATCGCGCGCAAAAAAAATGATCCCGCCTAAACAGTATTTAAAAAAAGTGAATAAGCTCCTTGTTCTGAGGAGGCGTGGGGGCGAAGGGGGCTCATGAGAATTTTTCGCCTCAGCTTTTGCTGCTCTCTTCTCTCGATTCTTCACCATGGTTTGTAGTGCTGGTATTTCTTAGAGTCGCTACGAACACACCTCTCCCCGCTTGGTTCGAGATGATTGCATGAGAAACACTTCTAGCACCGTAGATTACGCTTCTGAGTTTCCGTTAAAAACTTGAGACCAGTCGTATTCGGCGACTTTTTTTAAGCTTCAAATAGAATACTGAATTAAGGTAGAGGAAGAAGAATGCAGGGCAGTAGACCTTATTTTCCCTAACACTTACGCGATAAAAAATGGAGATAGAATTGAGATTCAATCCACATATAAGAATTTGAAATATTAGAGAGTAATCTTTGGGGGTTGAAAAACGTAGAATGAACAACAAGATAACTCTCGTTGTACAAATTCTTCACATCCTCAAAATTTATTCTTTCACAATTTAGTATTCAATTTAAATTGCATTTATCTACGAACTTAAGCAAGAACGTGAAAGTCCCCTTCAGGCTGTTTTCTCTGCGTTAGCAGGGGTACGAGCATAGCGATTTCTATGTGAGCCGACTTCTGCAAAGACCCTGCGCGGTATGCTCTGCGGCTTTATGCAAAAACATGAGAGTCGCCTTCTTGCTGTTCTCTCTGTGTTGGCAGGGGTATGAGCATATCTATTTCTGTGTGCGTCGACTTCTACTCAGTCCCTGTGCTGTATGCTCTGCGAACGTACAAGTCGCCTTCATGCGGTTTTCTCAGCGTTAGCATGTCTCCGAGCATATCTATTTCTGTGTGAGCCGACTTCCCCCAAGCCTTGAACAAAAATGTATGAGTCGCCTTCGTATTGCTGCCATGACAGGTATTGTGCGTGCATCGCTTTTTTGTCCAGGTCGACTTCAGCATTACTTTCACAAAGGAATATGTCTGAAACAGTTCTGCCGCACGTATCTGTGTGACCTTATGTTTTTCATATCGATCCGCGTACATGCCAGACAGCCAGCCTTGTGGTAAGGGCTTCAGAGGGGAAAGCGCACAGTTTTTTGCTTCGTGATGCGAATTAGGGCTGCCTTTTGAATTCCCTGGCACGCTGGTGCGGGTGAATTTCGCGCGTTCACGGAGCTCGACACAGGAAAAGCCGGTTTGCGCACGGGCGGATCCGTCATGCGGTTTGTCCGCTACTGCGTGCGCGGTGCGAAATGGTTAAATGTGCTTGAAAAAAAGATCAAAAAAGGCTTGTCAAGTCTTGACAGCCCTTTTTGCATTCTCCCTTTACGGAGAAACCTTTGTCAGACTTGATTCTCGTCTTGTAGCATGTTTTATGAACGTCTGCTAGAGGGGATGAATTGTCACAAAAAAAAAAAATCATGTCCGCGCAGCCGATGCTCTCTGCCCTTGCGTTTACCCGGTGGGTTCTTCCTGCTGCTTTGTCCTAACCGGTTCGGATGATCAGACTCCTTGATTTTGTTCAAGTGGGTCAGTTTTTTTCCAGCGCCGTTTTTCAGCGAATCCAGGTAGTCGGCCGTTTTTACATCATGTCTCGTCGTTCGTCGAGAGAGAGTGCGGTTGTATGCGCCTCGTATATGATTTTCCTGTACGTGGGCGAGCTTAGCTTCTAGCACGTCTGAACGGAATCCCTGCTCGTTCAGACGTGTGCTGGCAATGGCGCGGAAACCGTGGATGCACATTTCATTTCAGTGCTAACCCATGCGGCGCAGGCCCGACATCGATGATACTCTGCGTCTTTGGCTGCGGTGACGGAAAACCAACTCTCCTTGTGTCAATTCTCTCAAAAGGCGGAAGAGCGCTACTACTTGCGTCGCCAACGGCACCAAGTGTTCATGCGTTCCTCTGGCACTGTCCACAGCGGGTTTTCAAGATCAATCTCTGTCCACCTTACGCAGCGCAATTCAGTGTTGCGGAGAAAAACGTAGGGCATGATTGTAAGCGCGAAGCGCATTGAAACATTGCCCGCAAAAGTTTCCCGATTTCCACTGGGTCAAGTATGGCGGCTCCGCTGACTTCAGGCACAGCAATGCTGCCGCATCAAATTCGCAGTGGCCAAGAAAGGTGGCGTAGCGGCAGACCTGGCTTGCGATGCGAGCCAGTGCGCTGTTTCATAGTGCCCGGTCTCCTCATGCACGCGAAGGCACGGTCTCTCAAATCGGCAATGGGGATATTGCCTATGGCCGGTATCAGCACTTTTTCGGTACTTGGGTTCCAAATCGACCGTTTTGTTCCCAAACCACTCTCAAGCTACCCTTTCATAGGTCACAGTTTCCGACGTGATTTTCGGAGTCTTCTGCGCCTTTTTCACCTCGGATAGATCCACCCCATCTTCAATTCTCTTCGTACCCTGTATCAGTATCTCCCTGGCTTCCGCCTGCTTATTGCGTCAGCCCCGTGTATCTCTCAACCGTACAGCTTTTACAGGTTTTCCTGAAGCGGTACGCTATCCGCCAAACATTACTGCCACCAGGCAAAAGCCGCAGCTCCAATAATCTCCGTCGATAATCGGGCTCTTCGCCTCCCAAGCTCCTGTCCTGAGCTTTGGATTCTTTTTCAGCTCACATGTCTTCCTTGTCTACACCTTTGTCTCGGGATCGAAGCGAAGCCCCTGCAGCATCCCGTCTCGCAGCATTCCCATCACTACCACTCCTGAATCCTTCGTACTGTCGTCTCTTACGGCATAGGGCAGTACGATTTTTTTGCTCATACTGTCAGGCTAAGTCGTGTGTATGTGATTTTTGAGACTTCGTCGTGCCTGAAGCGCTACGTCTCAAGAAGCGCATTGAGGCTTGAAAGGAGCGTACGCAGGCAGATCAGAATCGCAGGGACACATTTTTCAATGTCTCTTCAGTCCGCAGTGGCATATGTTGTACTATCAACGAGGAAGTCTGCCGAAAGGCTCTTCAAAGCAAAGGCATCTTCGTTCTTGTCTCAAACGCGATCAAAGATTCTACAGAAGCCCTTATTCTCTACCGTACGCGGGAGTGGATTATGCCGACTTTTAAAAAATGGGTTCTTCGTTGGGTTTCGTGGGTGACTTGACTGCGCGCAGTACGATTCTTTGGTGGTCACCCGTTCTCACTGAGTAACCTCCCTTCCGCCTGTGCCGCAAACGACG
>JAFTDR010000141.1 GCA_017454105.1 Desulfovibrionaceae bacterium
AAAGTATCAGCGCTTGCCGTTTGAAAGATTGAGAAACGAAGATACCCACTGCTTGTGAGCATTGCCAAAGATGACAAAACTCGGGTCTTGCAGCCGGCTAAGATCGCGAGCAAAGCGCTCAGAATACTGTCTGCAAAACAATGCAGGACATGACCATAGGTTGTACGACGGGGATCGGGTACTTTTTCAGAAATTGTATCGCGCAATGAAGAAAGATCGAGTGCCTGAGGTCCTCCAAACGGGGAAAAATGGGCGTATAACACTCTTATCGACACAATCAGAAAAAAATTTAGAAAAAATTTTAAAGTAATTTAAAAAGGTGAATATGTCAAGTAAAGGTTTCAGAAGGCATATAGAAACAGGTTAAAAAAACTATCAAAAAATTTTATATCATAATCTTTTCTCCGCGAGATGTCAAGTAAAATTTTTAAAAAGTAAATGCGGTGACCCTGGTGAACTGTACTTCCACGGAAAGGTCAATGGCGGTGTATGCCGCGGAGGGCACAACTCTAATATCGTATATCCTTTTCCCATCAGGATGCCACGAAACACTGCGCAGCGGGGTAAGGCAAGAGTCGAAGTTTGGGGGTAACACGGTCTTAACTTGAGTATTCTCCAATGGCGAGAATAAGCCTTTGGTAACCGGGAGGTACTGCAGAGCAGCACATTGGAAGAAGGCCGGGTTTCTAGGCCCCCCTCCCCCCCCCGTAAGCGCTTACCCTTAGCTACAGAGAATTCGCAGATTTTGATTTTTTTTCACACATTATATTAGACACAGATATTCCAATCCTCATCAACGCAATACCAATACTCAGTAAATCAGTTATTTTGCAAAAGCCACCAAGAACTCTCACTTTTAGAACATATAACTGTGTAAAGATATTATTTTTTGGAAATATTAATTTTGGTTACATTTCAAGACAAGATAAATAGATGATGACAATCTACTCACTACATCAGTGCTTGATATTTAGGAAATAAAATTAAAGATATCTTCTTTAAAAGATTATGTCTACATAACAGAAATTATCGATAGTGACACAAAACTTGAGCTTGGCCTCATGGAGGCTATATCATTTTTTAATTTTTTTAGCCTGTTGATGCGCTAGGTGATCTGGCTTATTTTGTTATTCAGAAACTTCATTCTCTTTCTATCAAACACAAAAGAATTCTCGTTGACGCCGCAAGATGTGCCGATATCTCTGACTTATATGAACTGTCAATATATTCAAAACATCTTGACTGTCAACTCTAAAATTTAGGTACATAATTATTATAAGTATCCGCTTACAGGTCATGGAACAATGCAGTTTTTTAAACGATTCGGACTACATCACTATCGACAAGAACAGTATTTTACCGAGAAAGTAATACATAGGATATACGGCACATTCAATTGATCACCCCGTGAGCGGATACTATTATAATACTATAGAAGGTGAAAAACAATTTCTCTAAAAGCTATTCATTATTAGAGCATAGACCGCAAAAAAACTTTATAGTTCTGCCAGCGACAAATCGCTCATCGCAGTCAGAAATAAAGTTACGAATACAAATGACAAGGTTTCGTTGAAGAGTGATACTGATGCTGTATTACAATTCGAGAAGTTGATTGCAATGAGTGTTGATCTCGCACTGTGAGAGTATCTGGCCTCTCTGCCATAACCCCCCCCAGTCTATTGCAATCAACCAGTAGAACCGTAATAGAAAAACAGAAAACACCTTTTTTAATTACATGAGCTATTCCATGCTACAGTTCAAATGTCGAAATGTGTTACTTGGTAAAGATTTTGATAGGAATGAGACATTTCAGATAGCCATTTCCTGCCGAACACGCGATATATTGTCTAAAATGCTGCGCTTCAGTGAAAGAAAAGGACACAGGGTAGGTATGCTTCTCGGTCTGCGCCGGACTGGAAAAACATTTCTCCTGTATCAGTGGCTCAACAGCTTTCCTAGAGATAAAACGGCCTGCATCACAGTGTCTGATAATGAACAATTTTCTCGTGTACTTTCCGATTTGGATCTTCTCCTAGAAAACGGGTTCAAATATGTCGCCTTAGACGAAATCACTCTCTGCCCAGGCTTTATCAGCGGTGCAGCATGCCTGTCTGACAAGTACGCCTCATTCGGCATGAAAATCTTCATGACAGGAACTGATTCCCTTTCGCTGAGCATCGCGAAAAATCATGCGCTCTTCGACCGGGATATTACCCTGCATACCTCACACATTCCGTACGCGGAATGGTCAAGACTGCTGAAAAAGGAGAGCCTTGATGACTATCTGCACTGGGGTGGACTCTTGAGCCTTGAGCCGACAGATGGTGAAACTGAAAACAGTGTTCCTATGCCTTGGACAGAAAATGGAAGAAGGACCTATTTTTCGTCTGCTATTTCCGAAAATATTCAAAACACGCTACGGAATTATGCAGACTGTGACAGCTCTAGCGAACTCTCGCTCCTCGTCACAAAAGAAAAACAAACTTTTGGCGGCATTGTCTACAGTGAATTTTCCCAAACATGCGGAAACGACTTTTTCCATGCGCTGCACATTCTGTCTGAGCAACCAAGTTCCCTGTTTCAGGCCATCCTGCAGTCATCCCTAAATGATGACAACCATAGTCTCTCCCACAATGTATTGGCAAAGAAATTCAAGCCAAGCGACATCTCGCGAACAAAGTCAAACCTTGGCAGGATAGATCCGGCATTGGCCGATGAATTACAAGAAATCATCCAGGCAATTCTTCCAAAAGTTGAAGAAACATTGCACGTGCAGAATAGGAATGCGTTCTCTATCGGCATTGACACTCTCTATTCAATCGAGATGTACTTAAAACAACTTGACGTCTACGATATCTATCCAGCCAGATATCTACCACCCGTCGATCCATCGGAAAAAGAGCGTCTCGTATACGAGAAGAAAAACAGGGACTGCCGCGACACAAACCTTGTCTGCCATCCTGGACTGCGCTACGGTCAGACAGATATCCTGCGTTCAATTCTCGAAGAGGAAATGTCCATCCGTCAGGTTGAGACAATGCAACAAAGCCTGATACTCTCTATCTACGATAGCACAGTGCTTGGAATCATGTTGGAAGAAACAGTTCTGCACGAACTTATGCTCGCCTGTAGAAAAGTTTCAGGTCTTTCACCGGAAAACAAGGACTGGAACGAAAATATGGGCATGCCCGTTCGTGCAATGAAGCTCAAAACTCTTGCGAGAAACCCTGGAGATCCAGATAAGGAAATCGACATTGATCTGCAGGACAGACGGTCTCTACCCGCGCGGCATTATCTTTTTGGAGTCAAGCATTCCGCTCGCCCAGATCCGGTTCAGCGCAGATGGCTTCTAGATGAAGATTGCATGCAAAGACTCTGTCGAGGCGTCGATCAGGTAGCCGCTACGGTTGTGATCTACATGGGCAAAGCCTTGACGACAGAAGATGGTATCACGTACTGCAATGCTGAACAATTCTTGAACATGCTCCATAACGACGGATTGGATCACGTGCTACGACATGTCGCAAATACAAGCGTAGCATTGTAATGCGTCTCAACAACGAAAAGAAAATCCGACTTCACAAGCAGAGACAATTGAAAGACTCTGTTTTCGTTGTTATTCAAACAATAGAGAGTGAGAGCAGACAAGAAATATACTCAGCCTCATAAAGATTTTCCTCGTGTACGGATTACATTATATCGGTCAAGCTCGGGAGCCCCAAAGAACTAGGCTTTTCAGTTGCTCATGGCATTCTTGCTTCCTTTTTGCAGTCACTGACTACAGAGGCAGATGAAGGTCTGCGTCACGAGAAGATCAGGGTCCACTGTTGAACGATATTATGGAAATCCGTACACGCGGAAGATTTTCCCCTAGGTGGACGATGTCAGAGTGTAACTCTAAGCGTCCTGCGGAAAATCAATGTGCGGTCGAGTATAAACAGCGCAAAAAGGCGAAAACACGCC
>JAFTDR010000142.1 GCA_017454105.1 Desulfovibrionaceae bacterium
GTAGCTGTCATAGTAATCTTAAATTCCCGCCCGGCGAGTTAGCTACATGGAGGTGAGCTACAGTCCATCTGCTCTTCCAACTCAAAAAGAGTCTTTGTAGCTAAACGAGTTCATTTAGCTACAATCCGTCGCTTAAGTTGGCAGAATGGCCTTTGGAGCCATGTAGATAACACGGAGGGCGGGAATTCAAGGTAATAGATGATGAAAAGAGACAAGCAATATGTCTTCCCTACAGTAATACGTACTGAAGTATGAGCGTTCAGTACAGGGAGCAAATGATATGAGTTGAATTCTCTATGCCTTGTTTGCTTCGATCTGGCTTGGGGAAGAGTATACCACAGAGTCATATTACAAGCTTGCATGGCGAGTTAGCTCCATGGAGGAGAATCTCAGAGCATCTGCTTTTCCAACTCAAAAAGTGTCTTTGTAGCTACAAAGGGTCCTGTAGGACAGAAAACTCCTGTCCGTTAGGCTTTTTGTCTCTGTAGCTCCATTTCATGCCGGAAAATTGAGATTACGGATGAATCTGCGGTATTTTCACGCTTCGAGCCATGTGCGCAGCCACATGATGTCTGGTAGCCGCAATCTCCCGCTCATGGCTCCTCACAAATGTAGCCAGAAACAAACTGACTTTTTTGCGAACTGGAGTTAGCACGGAGTCTTGTGTAGCCAAATCCAAGTGACAAGTTTTTTTTGACCGCAGTATAGCTCCAATTTCCATCGGCTATGTGACCAGCTTTTTTGCTGGGAAAACGAAGTCCATTGAAGAACAGCTTTGTTCAGACAAAGGGCCGTGACAGAATGCCGACGGTTCGGGCTGATAGTGAGTGCCATACATCCAGATCACTCACAGTGGCTTTAGTGTTTCTCGGCAACTCTTGGGAGCCAATCGAGTGATAGCCATCTTGCCTTTCAATTTCCGCTGTACACGAGAGTTTGCAGAACTCTTTCTCTCGTCTTTTTAGGCCAGGCTTGCGGAGAGCATTGCGGCGCGTTGAGCCTGCGTCCAGTTTGGACCGTGGGACGTCCTTCGCAGGCGGCAGAGGGCCACCCAAATCTTCCTGAACCTCAAGCATGGGCCAGCGTCGTATATACTCTATTGCGCAATGATTTTCCGTAGCGAGTTCTTCTTGGTGTATGCCAAAAAAACATTGTGCGGTCGCGTATGGCTTGTCTTGCGGAAATGTCCGATACTATCGTCCAGATCGCGGAAGATTTGCCGAGAAACAGAAAGAGGACGTATATACTCAGCCTCATAAAGATTTTCCCCTAGGTGGACGATGTCAGTGTGTCACTCTAAGCGTCCTGTGGAAAATTACTGTGCGGTCGAGTATATGTGTTGATCTCGATGTGAAAGGCGAGCATAGGTACAGAGTGCGCCGGTCGCCGCTGCTCCTGTTTTGGGGGCAATGCGCACAGCCGTTTTGACCTCGAGATTGCTGTTGACGATTTCGCCGCAGCAAAGCGGAAGGCCGAGATCTGGCGTCGCAAGCTTTCTGCAGCCAAGATTCAGCCAGGCCTCCTTGGCGCCTGCGGGCACGGCGACATCGAAGTTCCTGGGCTTTCTGCGGAATACCTGTTGGTGGCGAGACCGGACTGGCCATTGTGCGCGTAGGGAAAGCGAGACTATGGCCGTCGTAGAAACGCAGAAGGCCGATATGGCTTGTCCCATCAGCATTGTTGGCTGCGTACCCGGCCACGCCTGCAAGGCTCCAGGAACCTTGGGCAGACCAGACAATGGTGTTGTCGACCCAGCCGAGACGGTACCGCGCCGATGTGTACGGGATCGCGCTTTCGTGCCAGATATATACTGCAGCTATAAAAAAATTGCTACGTAGCCTTCAAAATACTAGACTTGGTACTGACTCCCGTTAGAAAAAAGGTCAGTTTATTTCTGGCTCGAGTATACTCCGCGTCACGAAGTTATCCCATAGGACGCCGACCAATTGGCTCTCCTTTGTCTTTTGTGGGAAAAGCATTGTGCGGCCGGCTCTCCTCTGACAGGGTTTGCCAGAAAAGTATACCATTCAAAAAGAGTTCCGTCGCAGGCGGCAACCAAAAGAGAGCTATACTCGGCGTCACAATGAGTCTTCCCATGCCGAGTACATACGGTTGCCCTCCTTTGGCTTGCGAGGGAAAACCATCGACCGTGTATATATCGATGGGCGACCTGCAGTGTCCAATCGGGATCATAGACCTTGCGCAGAGATTGATGGCTCCTTACAGAATTGCCCTCACGACACGAGTACAGAGGAGCATCCATGTCTGCGAGCTGTACCTTTGATTTTTCCCGCGATACGAAATAAGCCCTATGGGGGCCAATTACTTGAGGTCGCTCTCCTTTGGCTTGCGTGGGAAAATCATTATGCGGCCGGGTAGAGTAGTGAAACAACGGCTCATGCCCAAAGAGTGACGCCTTAGCGGTGGGCGGAAGGGTGGAAAATACTTAAGACAGAACAAGGGGCTTTGTAGCAAAACTGGTTGCAGCGGTATACTCAGCCTCATAAAGATTTTCCCCTAGGTGGACGATGTCAGCGTGTCACTCTAAGCGTTCTGCGGAAAATCAATGTGCGGTCGAGTATATTTCTGACCGCTACCATTTGTTTTGTTCAAGATGTCTATTGCCATCAACCTCGAGAATACCAATATCAAAGACCCCAGGTCCTTGGCCGCATACAGCGCAGCCTACGAGTGGTGGTTGCCATGTTTCTTGCCACTTGCATATATCTTCAGAAAATATAATAATGGCTTTGCGCTGCATTCTTGCGGGCAAAGAAAAACAGCGAGACTCGGTGGCACAATGATGCTTCCTGTATACCGTTTTCAACGCATTCCCCTTGGCCAGCGCGCCGAGGACCAGTATGCAGTCGAGTGTATCTATTTAGCTCTGGAAGACGGCGATATCTCGTTTGTGCGCGCATTTATGAATGCTTAGCTTGAGAGAAGCTATACTGAGGCCAGAAAAAAAGTTGCCACGTAGCGTTCAAAATACCAGACTCAGTGCTGACTCCTGTTCGCAAAAATGTCAGTTTGTTTCTGGCTATGGTTTTTCCATACACGCCAAAGGGGAGCGACCTCAAGAATCATTGTGACGCCGAGCATATTCACTGGAATGCACCCTTGTTTCTCAAGTACGGATTGTGGAGAAACTCCAAAAGCATATCGGCAATCATACGTATAGCGAAGGTGCAGCTTTTTCTCCGCGTTCCCTTGAACAAGGCAGTCTATGCGCTCGTGTTGCTTTTCATTCACGTTCTATACAATTCGCATGGCAATTCTGCGTTGAAACTCTCAATGCATAACGCTACCGTACGCGAATTAAGCCGAAAAGAATTGTAAAGAAGCTCATTGAAATACGGCACTAGGAATTCCTCATAGATTCTTGATTGCGAGGACTTGAAGATCGCTGCCCAGCACAACAAATATGGCTACACTAAGAAACAGGAGCAGAGCTTTGGGAAAATAACCGAGATTCCCATGCCTTTTGGCGCAACAAATAAAAGCGCAAAGCTCGATGCGGACGTATACTGCGGCAGAAATAAAGTTGCGACAAGTTTTGCTACGATGTCGTCTGAAAGGGTTACTTTTTTTCTGGCCTGAGTACAAAAGAAGGGATCCAAGGCGTTCCTCTTATGGTTGGAAGCGGCGTAAGTGGGATGGGAGAAGTTTTCCCTGAAGCAGAAGGAAAAGGCTGTGGCGGTTAAGGCCATCTTGGGGAAATAGCTTGCGCGAACCTCCAGGCTTATGCGGAGCTTTTTACAAAACCATTGATAATCAAGGGTTTTGTAAAAAGGCCGCCGAAGAGGTCTGCGATCGGCCAGCAGCAAGGGTTTTAGGATGTTTTAAGGCCATGTTTTCTAAATGTACCGCAATGTACATCAGAGGTTCGCGAATGAGGGCCCAAAAAGCCTTGACTGGTGCGGGTTCCAGGGCGCCAGAGTTGAGACCGACCTGATTTGAAAAGGGATTACGACAGGAGACGTTGTGCTCGGTAATTTCCGAGCCGTCAAACAGTTGAGACCGACCTGATTTGAAAAGGGATTACGACTTCCAGCAGCAAAGAGTGTTACCGATCACTTCCCAGTTGAGACCGACCTGATTTGAAAAGGGATTACGACTCATTTGTCCGGCGATACAATATCTTCGGGCCTTATCTCTCGTTGAGACCGACCTGATTTGAAAAGGGATTACGACTCATTTGTCCGGCGATACAATATCTTCGGGCCTTATCTCTTGTTGAGACCGACCTGATTTGAAAAGGGATTACGACTCTCTACCAAGGCTACCATTTCATGGCATACCTCCTTGGAGTTGAAACTGACCTGATTTGAAAAGGGATTACGGCATCCAGTTGTCTGGAAGATTAGTGTCTTTTAAAGCACGGGTTGAAACCGACCTGATTTGAAAAGGGATTACGACCCCTCTTGGAGAATTGCAAATCCTTCATCATAAACACGATCGTTGAAACTGACCTGATTTAAAAGGGATTACGATCAATCGTAATAATAGTTTAATTGTCTGATTTTAAGAAAGTAAAAATAGGTATTTGAAAGGGAAGTACGACGACAGCAGCGGCAAGCAGGATCAAGAGAGTTGAAAAAGACTTGATTTGAAAAGGAATTACGGCGGTCTTGTTAATGCTGATACAATTTCCGTCGTATCTTTCATATTACTTGACTGTAACTTTCTTGATGAGACTGTACAAGGATAGTCTTGAGCCTCCCTTTAGAAAATTAAATAAGTAAATTCTTTTAGTATTTTTTGTACTTAATTTTCTTCGGTTTCGACTATCTCCAAACACGAAAAAAACAGGTTTCATCTCTAAACCTATGATGTTTGCGAACCCATTTTAGTTAACACAGAGTACTGTTCTGTGATTGCACACCGTGGCAACTCAGTCTTCGAGAGGGCCTTTGACCAGTCTGTCTCGTGGTGTTGAGCCAGAATTGAGTAGTAGCAAGCCATGGTTGCGCCTTTAGCGCTGAGATGCCGCTATGCGACTTCTGTTTTGTTCGGTCTGTGAAGATCCACAGGCGCAGAAAGAAGCGTTTGTAATGGAGAGACCATAGACAGAACTGGCTTTTCTCAGTTCGTGCGTATCTTTACTGGCCTAAGGTGTGTCCCTGATCGCTACCATGTGGCGCTGAGCCTCTTGCCATATAGGACTTGCTGTAGTGGCTTTACGATTTGCAAAGTAGCTCCGGTGAATCCGGTCACGCACAAGTCAATTCGGCCTTAGAAGATTTCTTGACTTGAGGCAGAAAAAGATACATGCGAGCGTTGAAAAGCCAGTACCATACCCCCGTCATGGGGGAGGAATTATACGTCTACCTTGCCCCCGTGGAAGGATACTTTTCCATGTCACCGCAATGATCGCGCATATCATTCAAGACGCAGTCTTTCGCTGTCCTTCTCCCACATATCCTCACGGCAGCGCAGCGCGTTGCGTTCCTCGCACAGAGGCGCGGGCGTTAGAGTTCCGTTTTCTGTAAGGAGTATTGGGTCAATTCCTGGAAAACGCTCAGCATAGAGTGTTTCCACTGCTACCAGCGAGTCTCCTTGCGCGAGATGGATGCCGATCGGTCTGACAACGGGATGCAGAAAACCCTGTTCACTCCAGCGTATGCTTGCTTTTTGCAGGACGGCTATTTTCTGAATGCTGTATGCGGAGCGGAGTGTGCCCATGCGCATCTGTTCGGTTGAATAGGTGTAGATTCTGCAGGGAAGAATATCCCATTGTTCGCAAGGGCTCAGCTGCTCGATCACCTTCTCCGCGCAGGCCTCGGGATCAAGAAAGATCTTTTTCACCCGCCGCCCTTTGGTAAGATATTCCGCATCCCCAGGATTGAAGGTCTGATAGGAGAGGAGCTGTCCCTCATTGTCCAGAGAGCGGATGAGCAGGTGGGGTTTCACTGGCCGAAATGGAAGACTGTCTTCTTTCTCTCTCGGTCGAAAGACTGGATCGGAAAAGTATGCAGACAGAGCCTCCTTCACCTGTGAAGGAGGTGTTCCGGCATTGCCTTTGAGACAGTCTTCTGGAGAATAGAGAGAGATAAAGGGCGTGTAGCGCACCTCCCCAACCATCTGTTCCTGCAATACCTTCTCAAGAGCCATCTGAGGTGTGAGGGAACTGTCCTTTCTGCAGGCCGCATCCACAAGCGCAAGGCCTTTCGGATTGCTGATGAGCCAGTTTCGCTTAAGCACAACACAGCGTGGTGTGCTTGTTTTGACACAACCCTGACCGAAACGCATTTTCTCCGCGCTTTCCGCTTCATTCCAAGTCAGAACATTCGGCCAGTCTGTTGTGTAGTTTCCCTGGACCCCGTTTGGAAAAAGCCGCATCCTGAGGATGCCACCTTTTTCAAGCACACGCCCGCTCTCTTCTCCAGAACGCAGGGACGCAAACGTTGGTCGATCCGACTTCTCAATCTCTGTGTCCAGTGTGATCTGCACACGTCTCTTCGTTGGCCAGAGCGTGCCAGTGATACCGCAACTTTTCTCCTCGTCACGATAGCCAAGCAGCGTGACATAGCCGACTGAATAGGGTCTCTTCTCGCGCATAGAACTCCATTAAAATTGACATGTTGAATTTAATATATTAAAGACAGCACGTCAAAAATAATAAGTCGGCTTTGCCCTGAGTCAAGACCAAGAGAGGGCCGTAGGTTTTCCCTACGGCCCTCTCTTAGTCTTGCAGAACGTCCTTCAGCTTTCTTTTGCAGTAGCCCGAGAGATTGAGGTTTCCTTGCTGGATGGCAGTAATCACCTGACGCCAGCCGCTGTCTTTGGCATTTTCGCGGATGCTGTCCCAGACTGTGTGTTCCAAACCGCTGATTTCGGCTGAAAGCCTGCGCAGCGCTTCACTGCAGAGTTCCTCGGCTGTTTCTTCCAGAGCCTTTTCCACCTGCTCGACGACATCGTCTAGATCGCCGAGACGGCGGAAGCGGAAGACCAGGTTCAGCTTCGCCACACAGTTTTTAACGCGCGTCATGAACTCTGTCTTCTGGGACGCCTCAATCGCTTCGGCATACTGATCCAGAAGGGCTTTCTGCCGGGCATGTGTTTTGCTGAGCGCTGCGCCATGGCAGTCGTCCAGAGCAGCGAAACAGTCGCTTGTCCAGAAAAAGCAGAGCAGAAAAAAAAGACAGTATCGAAGCATAGTCCCTCCATATTCCAATTGATGTATCAATTTGAATATAAGATCCTTTGCGCATTTGGCAAGGTCTCTATCGACGATCTGCGTTTGCGGGTCAAACATGTTTACCCGCATCTGTGTGTGGTTCGTCGTATGGCTCAGTGGCAGGTTGCTTAGGGCCCCGGTTTCGCGCAGCGAGTACTGAGCGTGCGGTCTGTCTTTTCGGTTTTCTGCATGGCAGAGAGTTACGTGTGATGGGGGGGACTTCTCCATTGTCAGGATAGTTTGGGTGAGCCAGTAGAACAGAGGCGCGGGTATTCACGGCCAAAGGGTATGGTGCTTGCCTGAACACTGCCAGGGCTTTGGCGCACGGTACTCAGCGCGCAGAGACGTGGCCGCGCTGCATATTCGGGTATCGTATTCTCGGATTTGTAGCAGACACGGTCAAAGCCTCTGCAAAATCCCGTCATCAAGCGTCATAGTGTCCAAAGCCCAAGGTGTGCGAGGCATTGCAGTGTTTTGCGGAAGAAATCCAAGAACAGTCCCATACTTCAGCCAGAAATACACTGACGTATTTGCGAGTGGGAGTCAGCACTCAAGTCTGGTATTTTCAACTCCAAGTGGCAACTTTTTTTCTGGCTGCAGTATACGTCTCAGGGGAACAAGGCTTGCGACATTCAAGAACATTGTTATATACCCGGCCGCATAATAGTTTTCCCACAAGAGACAAAGGAGAGCCAATTGGTCAGCGTCCTATGGGATAATTTCGTGCTGCCGAGTATATTTCTTAGCTGATTTCACTTTTTGAACTCTTACGCTTTGCAGCGTATGAGATCTGTTGGGCTACGAATGCTTTTTTTTTGAGCAGGAAAAGCTGGTCACCTCTCAATCGCCAAGAAAGCTCTGGGGGGGTAGCCTTTAGTGTCACACCTCTCAATCTAACTCTTGGGGCTTGGTCGATCGTGTTCGATTGCATGACTCAGTCTCTTCGATCCGCCGCACAACTTTGCAGGGATTGCCGTAGGCGAGGACGTGATCGGGCAGATTATGCGTGACCACGCTGCCTGCGCCAACAACAGTTCCGTCGCCAATCGTAATCCCAGGGAGTACGGTCACACCACCGCCAAACCACACATTGCTGCCGACGTGTATGGGATACGCCCACTCCAGTCCCTCATTTCGGCGTTTTACGTCAAGCGGGTGTGTTGCCGTATAAAAGGCACAGTTTGGCCCAATAAATACACAATCCCCAAAGGTCACAGGAGCAGCATCCAGAATGACACAATTGTGGTTGATGAAAAGCCGGTTGCCCACGGCAATATTGTACCCGTAGTCACACCAAAAAGGAGAGTGAATACAGACTTCCACACCCATTCGACCGAGCAAACTTCTCAAAAGCCGTTCGCGTTCTTTGGCCTGGCTAATGGGGAGGGCGTTGTAGGCAAAACATTTCTCCTTGCATAGGCTCATCTCCTCAAGCAATTCAGGATTTGTATTTGCATCATAGAGCTGACCGCGATCTCGTTTTTCTTTTTCCGTCATTCGTATCTCCTTTTGCTCCTGCGAAATGTACTACAGCTTTTCATAAGTACAGTGGCACACTGCAAGCAGGGGAATTCGGCGTAAACTCTCAATCCTTCACGAGTAACCACAAACCAGAGAATCACTAGTGAAGGACTAAAAATGGGTATGCCATCTCTTCAGGGTATGCGCTACAAGTGCGTTCGGCGGGACGGTCATCTAGGTCGCCTCCAGATAGGTCATAATCATTTAAATTCCTTCAGATTTTAAGTAGATAATATATAGAGTAAATAAAATAATATCGTTATTTATATTTATTTTTTAGCGTACTAAAATACGATTAATTTGCGAAATAATTTATTAGATTAAATTTAATTGTTATTTTTGTATTTAATAGATGTATTGAGTATATTAATAGATATTTTTGTATTTAAGCATAAATTAAATACAATCTAAAATTAGATTATAACATGTAATACCGATTCTGCTAAAATATATTCCATGTTGTATTTGATTTATTATTTAAA
>JAFTDR010000143.1 GCA_017454105.1 Desulfovibrionaceae bacterium
AGTTTGGAACAAAAACAGCCATATTTGTCTCAATTTTTTATAGAAAAAGTCTAGAAAACGAGAATCATGATCCGTGCCAAAGAACACCTCAGAAAGCTAGAAATACCCTAAATACCCTAAAATATATAGTTACAGGTTAAATTGAGGCGGATAGGCTGAATTTCCATCATGATCATGTTCTATTAATTTTGCCTGTGACATATCCAAGTCCTTTTTTGCAAGTAAGATCCTTAGCTGTGGATAAAGACTATATCTTTGTTTGTGTTTTTATCCACTTTTAGACGTTTGAGTTCCACTCACTTCGCCCGACTATGGCCTTCTGAGTTTTTGCGTGCCAGTGCAGATTCTGCCTATTTCCCGGCCACTGACTCTTGTGCTTTGTGAGTCATATCGCCGCAGATGTGCGCATGCGTACTTTTCTCGCATTTTCTTGTACCAGCTAAGAAACTGTCCCCATCACTTCTTGGTTGTTGATTCTTCGCCCTTTTCAGCCGCCCCTTGCTCCCTTGCGCCAGTCAGGTTGTCTTTGTTGCTCTTAGCTTCTGCCACTTTTCATTTGCACCGAAGCCTCGTATTCCTGTTTTTTGCTCCAGGCTTGCAGTCTACGAAAGTGAATGCCGCTCGTAAAGAGTTGTTGAGTGTTCGAGCAGACATGTAAGCAAATAGCGTGTCAAATCGTTCTCTTTCTCCCGTAGCCTGAGTCAAAGTGCGTTCATGTGGTCGAAGGTCTACCGAAGATTTCTTCCTACCACAAGTAATCCGCATTTTCAATCGGACGTGTTTTTCTTCGGGTGTACCTGTAGAGAGAGAAAAAAATCTTTTTACGTCAAGATTCCGTAAATTGTCATTCTTAGGAAGGGAGGCAAGTCAGAATTTGAATTTCTTCATTTTCCCCCGCAGATGGGCAGAGTAATTGCTCCTAAAGGCGCAGCGTGTGCCTTCTATATGTGTGTTCTTGCTGTCAGTTGTCAATGCTGTGAATTTTTTCACAAAGCTGACGAATATTTGAAAATTTGAAGCCCCTCCGTGAAATGTTCTGCCTCACGAGATGTGGCGGGCCCAGAGACCATCCGATAAATTGATCGTTTTTTTTCACCCACTTTTGGGCGTGCTGCCCGGTGTAATCCCGTATATTCATGCGACTTCTAGGGTAAATACGGACGACAAGGCCTGTAGGGGCAGAGATTAGTCCCACCTTAACCGACTACCCAGAAGAAGTGATGTATGAAAAAAACTGTCAAATGGATTGACAGCTTCTTTTTCGTAGAAAAACTATCCTATTCTCATCAGCTCATGTTTTCGAGCGGAACCACATCGGGCAGTGCCTTCCGTCTTCGGTAGAGTCAGCTCTAATGCAGCTGCGCTTCAAAGAATTGAGCCTTGTTACAAGCCAATCACTCATGCAAGCTTCACGAGTTCAGGCGAAGAGACGTGCAGGGATACCCAACAGCTAAAAGCCGACAAATCGAGAGGCTACCCGCCAGACCGTTCTGGCGAGTCTGTAGGACCTTTTTGCAGTTCATAGTAGCGTTTTGCAAGTTCATCGAAAAACCATTCCAGATCACAGCCTGTGGCCGATGCCAAGTTCAGTGCTGTGCTCACGAGTGGATTTTGCTTACCATTCTCAACGGAAATGAGATTGCGTATCGAATATCCTGCGATGGCTGACAGAGTCTTTTGCGACACCGCATGCGCAACGCGTGTTTCACGAAGCAGCACCGCAAAGAGATCTGCGTTTCCACCTGAATTTGGAGCTTGAAGTCTGAGCTTCCCCGAATGAGGTTTCTTTTCGATTGTTTCTTACTTAGTATGCATTGGTATTGTTTGGCATTGTTTTTGCATATACAGTTTCTCTTGATATAACTACTTGCTCCAGGCTATACTAAAAATTTGTGCTTGCACTCGTTTACTGACGTTTGTGCCTGTCTATGGTGCGGGTAGTCTACGCTCTCCTAGGCACTAGTATCAACAGGACATGAAAGACTCGCCTATAGGGGGCCGCACGGCACAGTTTGCCAATAAACCTACGAAAGGCATTTCCTGCCGCCTTTAACGTAAAGTCCCAGACGATTCCATGACGGTGCGATGGCTTCTCACACGTATCCTCTCGGCGTAGTTGTCAAGAGCCCCTAAAACGGGCATTCTAGAGTCCGCACATGTGCCAATTTGTGCCAGATTCTAGCTTCGTACTCGTTCGTACAAATCCTTTATGCCACATGTGTGCCTGATTTGCAAGTGAAAGTGAGTGAAAAATTCTGAACGATTTTCCTCAAAAATCCGCGAAAATAAAGGGCATTTGGAGTGCTTGAAGCTTCACATTCCTTCACTATCGACCTAAAGTGAATTGATTGGCATTCAAGAGGTCGTCGGTTCAATTCCGTCCAGATCCACCAAGAATATAGCGGGTTTGCAGGTAAAACTGCAAACCCGCCTTTTCTTTTTCCAACCTCGAGGGTGAAAGTTGGCAGTACAGAATGAAAGTATACTCAAGCCAGAAATAAAATAAGATGTTTTCTAAAATGAGTCAGCACAGAGTCTGGTATTTTCAGTTTCAAGTGGCAACTTTTTTTCTGTCCGCAGTATAAATGATGCTCGCCTTTGTGGAGTGGATGAATTTGTGTTTACCGCGCGGAAGAGGTACACTATGATAGCGAGTTGGAGTTGTCGGAGAACATACCCTCCCGACTGTGCTCCATCCCCTTTATACTGCACTTGATATCGGTCTCTGTCAGGCTGCATCAGCAGTAATTGTTCCAAGTCATAGGGCTCAAGCACTGTTAGCTTGCTACATTGCGGCCATGATAGGTTTGTTTTTTGTCTATCAAAAAAATAAGGATGACTAAAATGCTAGGTGTTTGGCTCTATCTAGCGGGAATTTTTATCGTTGGTATGTTTGTTTGCAAGTTTATGCCTTCGACCAAACAGTAGAGCGTTGTCGGAGAGGGTAAGCTTACTGTCTCAGCTAGTCGTCATCACACATTTCGTCGATGGCCTTCAAGATGGAAATTGCCACAGGGATCCAAGATAAGAATTGCATAGTGTACTCCTTTGAGTCACGGATTAGGGGGTCATTGAAGCCCAAGATGGTTTGGGCTCTTTCCGTTTTCTTGGTTGATGTTGTACCTACCTGCAATGGCGAAGGAAGCGGAAATCGAGGGGAATCATGGTTGCTGTCATGGCGTGTATCCTTGTAGTGATGGTGTACGTGTTAGCTGATTGCTGGTACGAGTGCCTTCTGCAAAAGCGAGAACAGTGCTTGGGTAAGCTCGTTTAGGTTCCAGATTGTCTTGCTGGTCTCAGGGAGAATCTGCGAGATGGCAGAGCTTACGATGCCGATACCGTAGATCTCAAAGCCGATTCGTTTGGCTTGTGTAATCGCGTACTGTGCGGATTCAACGGAATCGGGCATTCCGTCTGAGAGTACCACAACAATCTTGCGCTCTTCTTTCAGTGACAGCATCTCTTGCATGACCCACCAAAGGGCCTGAGAGAGTGGCGTGCTACCAGAAGCTTTGACAGAGAGATATGACGGGATTGCCTGTCCGTGTCGAGTCAATGGTGCTACGGAATCTTCTGTGTCATAGGCTTAGAAAGCTGTTACTGCTCCGTTTATCCCCTTGATGCCTGAGAGTGCCTTGAGGACTGCGTAACAGGATTTCCGTGCAAGCTGGATGCTTGATCCTGCCATACTGGAACTCACATCCAAAAGGAGATGGACGGCTGTGGAGAGACCCTTTGTTTCTTCACAACTCTTGAAGATACGTGGGTTTCCAATACTCAAACGGTACAGATCCTTGCTTGAGAGTGGCCCTCGACGTCCGATACCGACAGATTGACGTGTCTTAGCTTCAAGCAATCCTTGAAGCCTTGAACGTAGGGCAATACTGGCACGCAGCGATTCTTCCTTTTCTTCAGGACGGATAGTGCATGCCGATACTTTGCCCACATTGGCTACCGTCATTGCTGACTCCTTTCTTGATGCGCGTCCTCCTTCCAATCGGTCTGCCAACAGTTCACCAAGGGATTTTGGCAGCTCAGATGCGTCACATGCGAAGAGATCTCGTATGCAGTCTTGCTGTTTGCGATAGATCGATTTCTTGTTTTCACTCTCGCCTTGAGATTGGGAATTGCTTTTGCCAATCTCGTCAGATCCTGCTTCGGTGGTTGACTTGGCGTTTGGCGATACTTCTTCACTACCACTTTGTCCTACACTTGCGCTTGACTCTCCAGGTTTG
>JAFTDR010000144.1 GCA_017454105.1 Desulfovibrionaceae bacterium
GGCACAGTGGCCGGTCTCACCGGTGCTGGAGGCCCCCTCCTCGCCATTGCCTGGATGGTTGCCTGCGCAATCCATCCCTTAACAGCCGTCGGTCTCTCTATGCCCTACTCGCTTGCGACAGCGGTTGCGGCCAGCATAAGCAATGCCTTCAACCACACCCTCAACTACCCGCTCCTCTGGCGCATAGCGACGCTTGAGGGCCTGGCCTTTCTTGTGGGGGTCTTCTCCGTCCGCCTCCTTCCCCTGCTCTGGATTCGTCGCCTCATGGCCATAACCTGCACCCTGCTTGGACTCTTTCTCCTCTTCCGCTGTCTCTTTGTGAGCCTTTAGGCGCCTTGGCCTAGGCAATTCTTTAAGCGCTTGCTTCCAGAAAAAAAAGCGGACAGGCGTAGCCTAAAGACACATGACGGCTTGACAGCGATGTTTTGCTCGTATGCCTGTCCTTTCATGAAAGACCATAAAAAAGCCCCATGGGTATGGGGCCAAAGTCGCACAGCGCAGGCGAGTCACGTACATTCGGCCGCCAAAGCCTTTTGTTTCTGGCCAAGCGTTTTGCTGCTCAGGCATTGATTTCCGGCCGCAGAGGATCTGCCACGCGCTGCGCGGTCGCTCTTAGTTCTTGTTGAGATCGTAGTCAACGTAGCAGATGTGTGTCTCAAGGAATTCCTCAAGACCACGCTCGCCATCGTCTCCGCCTATGCCGGATTTCCTGACACCCTGATGGAATCCCTGATAGGCTTCAAAATGCTCACGGTTGACATAGGTCTCGCCAAAATGAATCCTGTTCAATGCCTTGAGCATTGTGTCGGTATTTGTGGTGTAGATCGATGAGGTGAGGCCAAATTCGCAGTCATTGGCGTACTCGATGGCCTCATCAAGGGTTTTGAAGGTCGTGATGGGCAAAACAGGGCCAAAAATCTCTTTGTGGAAAATCTGCATGGAATGCTTGCAGTGTGTCAGCACGGTTGGCTCATAGTAAAAGCCCTTGCCGTCGACGGTTGCCGGTTTGCCCCCGCACTCGATTGTGGCGCCCTCAGCCACGGCTTCTTGTACCATGGCGTCAATGTTGCTGACATGAGCCTTGTTGATCATAGACCCCATATCCAGCTTCTTTTCTGGATCCTTGGCTGGATTGCCAAAACGGGTGGCTTTCATGCGCTTGATGATTTTGTCTGTGAATTCCTGCGCAATCTCTTCCTGAACATAGACGCGCTCAGCGCAGTTGCAGGCCTGCCCGCCATTGACAATACGAGATTGCCAGATCCACTCGACAGTTTTATCAAGCTGGCAATCATTCATCACGATGACTGGAGCCTTGCCGCCTAATTCAAGCGAGACCTTGGTGATATTCTTGGCCGCTGCGGCCATGATCTTTTCGCCGGCTGCAACACTGCCGGTCATGCTCACAAGATGCACTTTAGGATTGGAGGCCAGAGCCTGGCCTACAATGTGCCCAGAACCCGAAACAACATTGATGACACCCTTGGGCAAGGAACTCTGCGCAACAAGTTTGGCAAATTCATAGCAGCCATTTGGCGTATCGCTCGATGGTTTCAAGACCACCGTATCTCCGGCTATGAGAGCCGGGGCAACTTTACGGCCGATAAGAAAAAGCGGGAAATTCCAGGGCATAATGCCGGCCACAACACCAATTGGCATTTTGTACAGGAAGATATTCTCGTTTGGCCTGTCACTGGGAATGATTTCTCCCTTTATGTGGCGGGCCATGGCCGCAAAATAGCGGATATAGTCGGGTAAGAAGCCGGCCTCCGCTTCTGATTGCGCCATTGTTTTCCCAACTTCCTCCGAGTTCACCTTGGCAAAGAGAGCGAGATTTTTGCGCACAAGCTCGGACAGTTCCATGAGATATTCGGCGCGCTTGATTGGAGGAACCAAAGCCCACGACTTCTGCGCCTCATACGCGGCATCGACGGCCTGTGCGACGTCCTCTTCAGTTGCCTTCGGCACCTGGGAAATGACTTCCTCGGTTGCCGGGTTCAGGACAGAAATCATTTCGCGATTGCCATTGGGGATGAATTCGCCATTGATGAACAGTTCATACGTCTTCATACGATGTAAGCACTAAAACCGCATGCCTTGTAGCGTGCGGATGAGCGCTACCCCCTTTTGTTGACTTTAAGGTTCTCTATGTGTCGGATACGACAAGCACGCAGCGTATACTCGCGGCGGCTTGCGGTGAAAACTCACACTCGACTTTGGGAAGGAAGATTTCACCCGTCGCGTGGTATACTGCGCTTAGAAAAAAAGTTGCCACTTACGAGTTGCGAGCTACCGTTTGCAAAAATATCAGTTTGTTTCTGGCTGCAGTACTCGGAAGTACGCTCTACTCGAGCCAAAAAAAATGTGTCCATAACACTGCGGCTTTTAGCTTATGGCTGGCAACTTTTTTACCAACCGCTGTATACTATGCCGCAAAAAGCTACGCACATCATACAGCATACTAAGGATGACGTTATTTTGGACTGTGCGGGTCTTAAGCTTGCACGCGTCAAACAGCACTACAAGGCCGCAACGTGCGCGCGTACTAAGGCGCATGCCGATGAGCCTCATTTTTTTTTACTCATCTTGTTCTACTCGGACCGCACATTGATTTTCAAAAGAACGCTTAGAGTGACACTCTGACATCGTCCACCTAGGGGAAAATCTTTATGAGACTGAGTACAGCGTGAGCCTTTTTCGCTAGAAATCGTCCTTCAGGATGGAAAACCTGAATACAAAACGGATACACTGGACTTTTCGTCTTGTAAGCGAAACTGCGCGCTTAGAATTTGAGACACTTCTTTTGTCCAATAAATGAAATACGAAAGCAAGAGAAATACTCGACCGCAGAATAGTTTTCCGCAGGTCAGCAAACAGAAAGCACCACAATCGGCCAGAACGGGAAGAATCGCTGCCAAGGAGAGCGATTCCCCAGAGTGGGAATTTGCTTGGGCAATCAGCTTTCCGCAAAAGCCCGCCTCCGCCTTGAAGCGTACGGCTTTGATATCCCAACGTGCGGGCTTGGCAAGAAAAGCCAGAAAATTCCCGGCATGAAATGGAGCTACTTAAGACAAAAAGCCTATAGGACCTGTAGCGAAACAGAATTGTGAGCCAAAAGGCTTTTTTTGAGTTAGAAGAGAAAGACTTCGGCTCTCTTGAGTGGAGCTCACTTGCTGGGTGGGAATGTACGATTACAAATAATTCTGTCATAGGGAAAATGTCAAGGCTTAGGGGGCGTAGGTGCAATGCGCCTTGTTTTGACGTTGCTACGATTTGAAGAGATGTACAACCAGCATGATACTGCCAATGTGCGTACTGATTTCCTTAGGTACAAACCAGGCTATGATGGAGGATTTGTAGGTACGAAATACTTCTGCATCTGGTATTACTGAACAGCCTCTGGGTTCCAAGTTACAAGTGGAGTAAACAAATCCATTTTGATTTACGACTCTTTCGATTTTTGATGGCAAATTGCCTACGCACTGCCGATTGATTGTTGGGCAGCGCAGATTTCGAAAGCGGCGCATGGGTACAAAGATACGAGACAAGCGCGAGTTGGGTTTTGAGACGAATGGAGACTTCAGATGCGGCATGGAACAGTTGGCGGTCCTTGCAGACTGTGTTGTAGTCCCCCATAAAGCGCTCAAAGGTATCGCAGAAATTACCCAACTCATGATCCCAGTCAGCGAAGAGCGACACCTGGGAGTGCGGAGGGATCCTGTAATCGTTCCGGCCTATGCGTACAGACAGGATCGGCTATTTTGGCGAGCCGGTTGGTGATTCCCCTGGAGGATATATGTAGGTCGCCATGCGTGTGTTATCGTGTTTTTCCATCATAATTGCCGTAAGCTGGGCCAGGTTGTACGCATTAACCATGCTGGTTCGAAGAGAGAGGCTTTCGACATACCCGCGCCACGCTTCGATCTTGATGAGTTCTCGTAAAAGTCCCTGCTCATTCATTCCCCCTTTGTCGATTTTTGCGTACCAGTCTGGGTTCGCGATACGTGAACGCTCAAACTGGTGGGATACAGCTTGGAGGATTGAGATACCGCCGGATGTGTCGTTATAGGCTCCTTCGATGTAGTTTTCAGTTGCGATAGGCTTGCCTTCGACATCCCTGTTGACCTCACGCTGCATTTCACTGAATGCCTGGCCGTTTACGACCGGGTTCTGCAGGTCAAACGCGACCTGCATGCCCTCTTGTATGCCGGCTATGCGTCCCATCTTGATGCCCTGCAGTTCCAAAGCCCGCCTACCGCTTATGCTGCGCACGTTACGGAGTGCCGGTGCTGGTTCAGAGTTGACAGCGTGAATAACAGCCTGGAATATTTTGGCTCCTGTGCTGTTGATGACGCCGGAGAAGGGGAAGAGGCTCGCTCCCGAGGGCACTTGATAGGCATCGGGTGAGCCGCTTGTCATATTCTCCTCCATAATTGAGAAGAGCATGGCTGAAACAGAAGCTTCAGCTTTGCTTTCCGTGGCCTGTGTGCCCTCGCCTCGGCTTGTTCTGCTTTCTTTCATGGCCTTGGTGTAGGTGCGCATCGTCTTTCGCGCTTCCTGAAGGGCGGAAGCAGTCAATACATCGGAGCAGTGAAAAGGTGTTTTCCCGAAAACATCGTCCTTGCTGTTATCATAGGCCGCTTTCTGCGTAAGACCGCTTTTTTGCAGATCTTTCAGCAGAACTTCCAGTCCAGTGAAGTATTCGCCAATTCCTTTAAGCAATGCTTCTGTATCCAGGCTTTTTTTGGCCAGTTCCTGAACAAGCATAGCCATAACCGTGGCTTCTTGGTTAAAGCCGTTGTTGATGAGACTCCCGAGCTGGGCGATTTGAACGGATGAGGGAAGAGGTCCTCCGTAACCATCTGATAAGACAACGCCCGTCTGTGATATTTGCGTGCTTTCGCCAAGGCCAAGAGAGTACGCTGGGGATATGAGAAAAAGAAGGAAGAGAAGAGTATAAATGAACTGCATGTGATTCTCCATTATTTTTAATATGTCATAATCATTAAACACAACGGCAACAAACAATCCGCCACTGTGGTTTGTAAAGAACGGCGTAAGGCGCACTGTACCTGCGAGTAGGCGCGCGCTCGATATACTCGCACGCCGATTTTCAAGGTCGCTGTCATTTGGCGTGCATGGGAAACCCAATGCGGCCGGGTTAAAGGCTTTAGGCATGAGCATTGAGCCGGAAAAAATGAATTCTTTGAATTCTATTATAAATGATGTATCGAAAGTAATATATCCAAAACGAAAACGTAACGAGAACACACCTTCTAAAGTAAAGATAGGATCTGGAACAGAGCACCCTATGCGCTTTGACACGGAAAGCGTGCCATGCATAGGTGCCTCAAGGGTGTTCTTGTGCGACGAATCCTCACACACATACAATAATCAGTCGGATTTGAAAGTCAAGGGAAAAAAAAATATTTTTTTTACGCGTGTACGGATTGGCATATGAGGTTTTTACTGAAGAGGATATAAAAAATCAAAGGGACCAAAAAACTGAGTCCAACCACACCGAAGGATCACAGTTTTCCAGGCCCTTTGGTTTTTACAAGAGTATACTCGCCGGGATTGTTTCCGTCTACCCCCCGAAACAACTTCGCCGAACTTGCTTTTGTCGCGACGTTGAACGACATCCTGGCCGGGAAGACGGGTGTATTGCATCCTGCCTCGTTGGACCAAACCCACAGTAGACTAGCGAAGCTTTGGCGGTCTTTGTCGACAATACCATACGAGCGAAGCTGCGCTGTTGATCTGTCATCTTTCCATTTCTCTTTCGAACGGTGTCGCCATTTGAAGCGTACGGAGCAAAACAAGACCCCGCTGGCATATTGCCGCAAATCGGCCGACGTGTTCGGATACACACACGTGTCCAGTCTAGGTTTCCAGATGCGGCACACACAATCTTAAGAATCTCTTGGTGAACGGCAATTTGCGAAGGCACAGCCGCCAGGCATAAAAAGCCCTCTGGGGAGTGACTGCTGCTGCGAGTGGCCAAGACAATAAGGAAGATAGGTAAGGAGGAGGGAAGTGAAAGTGCGGTGTGGAACGGTTTTGGATTTAAAAGCCCGAGTAGATTGAACTCGTCCTATTCAATGTCCACGGTGTGGGAGCGTGATCTTCTCGGAAAGCCACAACAATACGATTACATGCACTGACTACTACATACTCGAAAAGGATTTTTCATACTCTCCGTGACTTTCTTGAAGAAGGCAGAGTGACTATGTCGCCGTGCGACTTGACCTGGACAGAGTTTTGGTCAGCGAAGACGAGAACGGTAACGAGGTCATTGACGCCAGCTCGGCTCCCCTCACGGAATTGTTCGCGATAGTCGCACGGCGAGCAAAACTAGATGGGGAGAAGCTTCGTGAGATGTCCACAAGAACAAAAGACGAGGTGCCCCCATGTTACCGGATCTTTATGTCGTAGTGCCGTCGCTCTTCAGGCGTATCGACTGTGAAGTCGTCGAAGCGATACTTATTTGCTTGCTATTCCCCATTGAGCAGCCCGCTGTAGTATTCAATCATGTCCGTGATAGTTATTTGTTGGTTGCATCGTTCGCCGGGCCTTACGCCCGCGCGCTTTCTCGCCTTTTTCCATGGGGCTTCCATATGGGATAAAAGGACAAGATATTGCGCGGTTTTATCGCCGTATGTATCTAGCACAGCGTCGATCGATTCCCGCTCGTTATCAAGAAGTCTCTCCGCATTTCCAATGCCGTCGCGCGGGCCGACTTTAAACTTGCCCTTATGCCTTGCGTATAGCCTAGGGCATACTGGGCCGTTCGCCCAAGCTTCGATGCGCACATCAAAAAGTGGAGTCTCTTCCCATACAAGATGCCACGCTTGTGCATAGTACACCAGTTTTTCGAGCTTAATTTAATCAAGGTAAACCTCCGGCTTTGCCGGAGGACTCGCGAAGTTTGACTTTTGCGGAAATTTACCAAACGCACTGTGGCTGCAACGTCGCTGAGCGTAGAGCAGCTGCGTGCGTTTGGTCTGGGCAAAGTGAGATCAAAGAAAAATAGGTTGTTGAGCAAAAAAAAATCGGTAGGCTCAATTTTGGAAACTGCGCATAGTGACCAAAAGGAGCTTACCGATGGTATAAAGTTTGAGTCTATCGCATACGAAATGAGAATCACGGTCACCGCATTTACTTTTTATTCCTCCCCATTTTTGCCTTTCGGGTTAAAAAAAGCTCGCAGAGTAAGACCACCATAACACCCCAAAAATTGGGCTTGTATGGACATGTTTATCCGCGAAAAAAGAGAAGAATAATGAAAAATACTCTGTCTGGAATCTCTCAGGCTATGGTTTCAAAGCGATTTTGAAGGAACATTCCGACAAAATAATCCTTTGTCA
>JAFTDR010000145.1 GCA_017454105.1 Desulfovibrionaceae bacterium
ATGAGGAGCCGTGTGCGGGAAATCCGCACGCACGGATCTGTGCGGGGGGCGTTCAGTAATGGGCGTCCCTACCGCGTCATGTGCGCACTCTTCATTCTTTTGGACACGTACTATCTAAGCTCGCCAAGAGAGTGGATGAACATCGTGCTGCGGCGTACCCAGTTTCTTCGTATATTGGTGACGGGTGAAATCTTCCTTCCCAACATCGAAGGAAGTGCGAGGAACCGCTGTTGATGATGACGAACGCGAGTATACATTGTCTGAAGCTATTCACGGACTCACGCTCTGTGCCGTCGTGTAGTGCCAATCTGCAATTTGGGGTTTGTTTTGTTTGGAAATTTTCAGACCGAATGACTACAGACACTTTGTCTAGTTTGGGGCTTCAAAGAATATGGTAGGAAATACCGGGCGTCTTTATGAAAGAGCTAGGCCGCAGTATATACTCGACCGCACAATGATCTTCCGCAGAACGCTTAGAGGTACACTCTGACATCGTCTACTTATGGGAAAATCTTTATGAGGCTGAGTATAGTTTTCCGAGGAGAGACAAAGGAGAGCAACCACAGATCGCTCGATAGTCGTAAGCGTTTGGGCTGGTTGCATGAGGCAGCGGCTTGTGAGCCTTGTTTGGTTGAGCGCGAGAACGCGCTGTATCATTCAAAGTGATCGGGAAATGCGGCTAGCCAAAGTTTGCAGCGCACTCGATTTCTGGCTCACCCAAGTTCGTGTGTCTCATGCTGTACGACGTATACCTGGACTTAGAAAAGCCTGACTACGGGCGCACTTACGTCGCGAAGCGCATGCAGACAGGAATGAGCGTACACCAAACTGAAAAGCAAAATTCCAGGTACAAAAAGGTTGCAGTTGGGAGAAAGAAGCGTTGCGTAGAGTCGCAAGAGGCATGTCAGCGTGGTTTATGGGCAATTGTTTTCGCGTATGCGCACAGGTACAATAGGAGCAGCGCGATGCGAAAGCTGCGATTGCCAGTGCCATTGGAAGGTGTCATTCGATGTCCAGGTATTCTTTGCGCAAGACTTTAACACCATGCTGGGTGAACTTAACCTCGCAGCGATCGCCTACTTCTTTCAGTATTTCGCCGTAGCCAAAAATTTTATGGTGGCAGATCTTGCGTTTGCTTGCGTATTTTTCCGAAACTTCAGAATCGTCCATAGCACTTCGCTTCTGAGCTTTTTTCGAATTTTTGGCCGAGTCATGTGCGGAATCTTGCGCGTAGTGTGTGGATAGTTTTTGCCCCATTGATATGACGGATGTTCCAAGAATATCTTTAAGTTCGTCGATAAACGGGCTTTTCTCTGCGAACACTGGAGCATGTTCAACGCGGTTGAAAATGCGCTTTGGCGTATAGAGATGCAGTTCTTTGCGGGCGCGCGTACAGGCTACATACATGAGTCTGCGTTCTTCCTCAAAATCTTCCTGACGATTGAGGGCATGGCGGGTTGGAAAACGGTCGTAGACGAGATCGATAAGCAGGACGGCATCCCACTCAAGCCCTTTGGCTGAGTGTATTGTCGAGAGTGTAAATTTGCCGAAACGTTCGTCTTCTTCGTCCTTTGACGGATCGAGAACAAGTTCGGCGACAAAATCGTCTACAGTTTCGTAGCTCGAAGCGACTTGGACTATTTCTTCAAGACTCTGCTTGCGCATAGTCCAGTCATCGGCATAGCGGGTTTCTAATCGAGGCTGAAAATAGGTGATAATTTCGTTAACTATCGCGCTTGGGCTCTTTTCTTCCCTTAGAGAATCGATGAATGAGAGATCATTTGCGAAGTCTGGAAAGCGGCGAATGGCTTGAGTCAGACCATCGTCATCGCCGTTTCGTATGTGCGCGAACATACGTTCTATTGTTTTCGGGCCAATGCCTGCGTGCATGCTGGCGAGCCGACTGAAGGCTGTGATATCTGTCGGATTGTGTATGAGGCGGACAAAGGCAAGGCAGTCCTTGATATGCGCTGCTTCCGTGTACTTTAAGCCGCCAAATTTTTTGAAAGGAACACCCGAGCGGTTCAGTGCTGTTTCGACCAGGTATGAATGGTAACTTGAGCGGAAGAGAACCGCGATTTCTTCGGGGGCGTACTTGCTTCTAAGCGACAGGAGTTCCTCGACGACCATTTCCGCCTGACGTTCTTCATCGTAGGGCTCATAGAGGAAAACCGGGAGCCCCTGGGTATTTCTTGTAAAAAGAACTTTTTGGAAGGATTCTGCTGCATTAGAAAGGATTGTATTGGCAACATCGAGGACTGGCTGCGTGGAACGGTAGTTTTCTTCAAGCCGTATGACGCGCGTTCCAGGAAAAAAATTCGGGAAATCGAGGATATTGCGTATGGTTGAACCGCGAAAAGCGTAAATTGACTGCGCTTCGTCGCCGACAGCCATGACGTGGTTTGAAGATTCTGGATCGTCTGTATTGCTGAGCAGACGCACAATGCGCGCCTGCACTGGATTTGTGTCCTGATACTCGTCCACCATGATGTGGTTGAAACGCCTGTGGAGGCTCTCCTGCGCGCTTGTGTTTGTTTTCAGGAGATCTTCAAGTTCAAAAAGGAGATCGTCATAGTCCATGAGGCCCTGTTCGCGGCAGTAGCGGCGGTATTCTTTGGCTATCTTTTCTATATCTTCGGCATAGACGCTTAAATGGTAGGCGTCGTGGGAGATTATCTCCTCTATTGACTTCTCCTTGTTCCGGGCCTTGCTTATAAAACCCTGAATAGTCTGCGATTTCGGAAACGAGCGGTTTTTTGCGCCGATCTTAAGTGCCGTCTTGCTGCGCTGGAGGGCATTGAGCGCATCGCTTTGGTCCATGAGTGTAAACTGACGGCCTTCAAGCCACTCAGGGGGCCACATTTTCAAGGTTTTGTAGGCGAAGGAATGGAATGTGCCGCCGAGAACGCCGCTTGCATCCTGCATGAGCAGTTCATTTGCGCGATTGATCATTTCCCGCGCAGCTTTGCGCGTGAAGGTAAGCAAAAGAAGACTGGTTGGGTCAACGTCGTGTTCGAGAAGCCAGGCAAGACGATACACTATTGTGCGCGTCTTACCGCTCCCAGCTCCTGCCACGACAAGAACTGCCCTGTCGTCGCATGTTGCGGCTTCATATTGGGCTTCGTTCAGCAGTTTTTCGTATTCAAGCATAAGTGACCTGCAGGAAAAACGGTTGGTGGGAGGCGGACACAAGGAAGGCTACATGAGAAGAGGGAGAGTTGACAAGATCTTTTTCTCGAAGGATACTGCCTACTCCTCTCAATTATTTGTCTGTACGTAACTTGACCTAGGTGGACTCTATGCCTGCGGAACAGGAAAAATTTCTTGCCGTCGTTGACCGCATGATTAATGTGGTCATGTTTGAGAATTGGCTGCGCTTTTATTTTATTGAGGAAATGTGGGATGAAAAGGATGGACCCGATGCCGATCCGCACATCTTTCTCATAGTGCCTGAAAAAGCGATGAAGAAAATAGAGGAAGAGTACCCTCTTTTTCTTCCCATTGCGGAATTTATGAACGCGAAGGAGCTGTCGTTCGATCTGTCCCAGCAGGCGATCTGCACATATATTGTTGAAAATATTGACGGGAAGGAGATTGAACAGGACACTGCAGCCTCTATCATGGACAGTATGGCCTTTCAAGTGCAACTCCAGCTCTTCAACACATGGGTACAGCTTCACGAGGATCAGTTTGAAAAAGGATTCACCCCATTTGCTGACTGGCAGAGCCTCTTTAGCGAGTGGAAGGCGTCAAAATCGGCGAAAGAGCTGCGCGAGAAACTGATTATGGCGAGTCAGCGCGTTCCGCAAAGTGTAGCAGAGGTCCCAACCACTGTGCAATAGCCGAGGCGCACCATGGCACGACCGCGAACACTGACATACCCGCCCTTTCTCGCTTCGGAATTTCCCGAGGTCCCGATCGAAAGGGCCCGTTTTGCCGTTCTTCCCGTTCCTTTGGAGAAATCGGTTTCCTATGGCAAGGGGACGTATGCCGGCCCATCCGCTATTCTTGAAGCCTCCCAGCAACTTGAGGCTCTTCTCGACGACATGGTCCCAGGCGAAGGCGGCATAACAACGCTTCCCCCTCTCCCCTGCGCGGGAACAATTGAGAGCGCGCTTGTGGGTATTGAGGAAAATGTTGCCCGCATTCTTGCAAATAAATGCATCCCTGTTGTCTTAGGCGGCGAACACACAGTCACATACGGGGTTTTGCGGGCGTATACAAAAAGTGCGCGCGCCCGACCTGGAATTATTCAGTTCGATGCGCATGCCGATTTGCGGGACAGGTATGAGTCGTCTTTTTTCTCGCATGCCTGCGTTATGCGCAGAGCAGTCGCAGATCTTGGCCTACGCCTTGTCCAGTTTGGCGTCCGTGAGCTATCAAGTGAGGAAAAAGAGGCGCGGGAGCGCTACGGGGTTGTTGCGCACGACTGTCTAGAGCTTCAGGACCTGGGCATACCTGAGCCAATCCTTCCTCCAGATTTTCCTAGGGATGTCTATATAAGCTTTGATGTTGATGGCTTCGATGCCTCGCTTATGCCCGCAACCGGAACGCCCTCCCCAGGCGGTCTTTTTTGGCACGATGCGCGCAGACTCATAGCGCGTATAGCCAAAGTGCGGCGCATAGTGGGCTTTGATGTCGTGGAACTTGCGCCAAGGCCGGGCCTGCATGCCTGTGATTTTACAGCGGCAAAACTGACGGCTTTGCTTATGTGTTTTGCCAGTCGGTCAATGAGCGTTACACAGAATTGAGCTTTTTTCGCTAGCTCATGTTTTTTGCGCGCTACTCTCGTCACGGTCACGAAGGGCGTAACAAGGTCTCTGTGGGGCAAGCGCAGCTCAAATCCGTACAGTCTGCCATGCAGACGATTATTGCAGTAAAGGAAAGACAAGGGAGGCGACGTTTCCCGGCTTACAAACGGGTATGCACGTCGAAAAATTGAATGAAAAATACGGTTTCTACCTTTCGGGCTCAGAAAGGATTAGACAAGCTGACAATGGTTACGGCATACGACGCAATGACCGCGCGGTATGTCGATGAATGCGGAATACACGCTATCCTTGTCGGCGATTCGCTAGGCATGGTGGTTCTTGGTCTTGATGATACCTTGAGCGTAACGCTCGACGATATGATCCATCATTGCAAGGCGGTTGCCCGCGGCACACGCAATGCCTTGCTTGTCTGCGATATGCCCTTCATGACATATCATGTGAACACGGACGAAACTGTGCGCAATGCGGGCCGTCTTATTCAGGAGGCTCGGGCCCACGCAGTGAAACTTGAGGGCGGCGTTGATTTTGCAGGAGAGGTGCGCGCCCTCACCCGGGCGTCCATTCCGGTCATGGGGCATATAGGCTTAACTCCCCAGTCAGTCCTGTCGTTTGGCGGCTTTAAGGTGCAGGGCAAGAGCATAGCCGCTGCACAGAAAATTGTGGATGACGCACGGGCCATACAGGATGCCGGAGCCTTTTCGATTGTTCTTGAGGGCATACCAGCGCGTCTTGGCGGCTGGATTACAAAGAATCTTGAGATACCGACAATCGGTATAGGTGCCGGACCGGATTGCGACGGTCAGGTGCTTGTTGTGCAGGATCTTCTTGGTATTACTGAGCGCAGTCCAAAATTTGTCAAGCGCTATGGTGACGTTGGCTCCGCGATGAAACAAGCGTTTTGTGCGTACAAAGAGGATGTTCAAGCCGGACAGTTCCCTGACGCGTCATACTCCTACAATGTTGAGGCAGAAGAAGAAATTATCGCCCATCTGAAATAGATGCGTCCAGTTTGACTCGGCGTCACAATTCTTCTTCCCGCGACCAGTATGCGGACGGGTATATCGTGTGTTGCACGCTTGACGTCTGTGGCAGGTGCGATCGGATCTCTACGTGATTGGCCCTGAACGGACAGTATGCGTACGCAAAAATCAGCTGCGTAGGATTGACAGAACGGGGCGAGCGGCAACGAAGAAATGAGTGGATAGGATCGATGATGAAGCCATTGTATCAGGGAAAAGTGGATACCTTTTGCGCGTTTTATGCGGTTTTAAACGGATTGCGTATTACCCACGGCATCCGAACTCTCAAAGCACGACTTTTCTTCAATGATTTTTTGGAGCAAGTCGCGATGCGTCCAGGAGTTCTGCGCCAGGTTCTCGATCAGACAACAGACTACATTGATCTCGTTGACGACATGCTTGCAATGTGTTCGGCTCAATTGCCCCTTACCTGCTCTGCCCCGTTTAGCAACGATGATGTGTCTGTCGATACGCTGTGGACAACGTGCTATGAGTGGATGAACACATGGACAAACAGCACAGTGCTTCTGCGTTTCTTTCGGTATTTTGTGCTTGGCAGTCCGCCAGGGGTACGCCACTGGACTACGCTTGAGAGCATTACCGAAAAAACAGCGCATCTCTACGACAGCAGCCATGAGGCGGATGCCATTTTGAACCTCAACCGCGACTCCATTGTCACGCGGGTGGAGGATGTCCGCGCAATTACCATGCTCTACGTTCAGCCTTCCGCTGTGCGCCTTCTGTCAATTCCGGGGGCGCTTAAGAAAAAAGATATTCTCCGCTAATTTACTGTACAAGAGCCCCTGTATAGCGATGCTAGACAAGGGCTCTTTTTTTGCGCTCCTGTCAGAAAAAAAGCGCCGTATGCTCAGTCAAGCACGTGTTCACTTATTCTCGTTTAGGTATTTCTGTGTCAGCTCGATAGCTTTGCAGTTGCTCGCCTGGATTTTTTCTGGAAGGAATGTGCGGATTGCGCGTTCTAAGACCTCGCTGTCAAAGGGCAATAGGCCCATAATACAGGCTGCGGACAAAAGAACTGTGTTGCCGCTCTGCACAGCTCCTGCCTCTTCCCCAAGTGTTTTGGTCGGAAGAAAACAGACTGTTGAGGCAACCGCTTGAATTTCTTTTTGTATTGTCGCAAGCGGGGGATAGGTGCCAGCTCCAAGAGAGACGGAAAGCGGCGGAAGCTCGTTGGCACTTGAGACGACCGCTCCGCCTTCTTTGAGATAGGGAAGGGCTCGCAATGTTTCAAGCGGCTCAAAACCGAGGATAAGATCGGCTTCACCGTAATCGAGCTTGGGTGAGCGGAAACCGCCGAGAAGCAGGACGCTTTCGACAACACCGCCCCGCTGCGCCATGCCGTGAATTTCACCGGCAATGACGGGCATGCCGCTTAGCAGAGCTGTTTTTGCAAGAAGATTGGTCGCGGTGAGCGTCCCCTGCCCGCCAACGCCTGTCAGGAAGATGCGCAGCTGCTTGTTCATGCGAGACCTCCGCGTTTGACGGCCTTGAAGCTGCCAGGCGCCACCTGGAGGCAGACCATACAGCCGGAACATAAGTTTTCGTCAACTGCCACATCAGAACCTTTTTTGTAAAAGGCCGGACAGGCAAGTTCCTTGAGGCAGCGTTCGGTGTCGGCATTCTGCGCAACGACTGTAGCGACCATGGGCTTCTTTTTGCCCAGAGTCCGTCTGGCGTACAGAACACAGGGTTCTTTGGCTATGAGTACACGCACCCCGTGCATTGTCTTAAACGTTTCCATCGCCTCTGTCACTGCTTTGAGATTGTACGCGGAAACGGTCGTTGTCTGTGTCACCCCGAGGGCCTTCACGATTTGCTCAATGTCAAGATGGCAACAGGCGTCTCCAAGAGCCTCCTGCACCATGCCGGGATTGGGTTGATGGCCTGTCATTGCCGTTGTTCCGTTATCAAGAATGATGAGAATAAGCTCATGCTTGTTGAACACGGCATTGGCAAGACCGGTCATGCCCGAGTGGAAGAACGTCGAATCCCCAATAAAGCTTACGACAGAAAGACCGCTTCCTTTGGAAAAACCGCTGCCGCCGGAAACAGATGAGCCCATACAGAAGAGAAAATCGGCGCAGCGCAGGGGCGGGACAAAGCCCAATGTGTAACAGCCTATATCGCTTGCATAGACGACATCATCGCCGAAGACGTGTCTTGCCGCATAGTAGACAGCTCTGTGGGAGCAGCCAGGGCAGAGGTTCGGCGGACGAACCGGGAGATCGGGGACAATCGGCCTTAAAGCTGGGAAGGTGATGTTTAATTTGAGCCATTCGTTTAGGCGTTGGGCGACAAGGGGTTTGGAGTATTCGCCAAGCGGTGTGAGGGTTTTGTTTTTGCCTTCAATGACTGTGGCAAGACCTTGCCTGCTTGCAATCGCGCGAATGTCATGTTCGAGAAAAGCCTCCCCTTCTTCAACGACAAGGACAGTAGAGCATTTTTTGAGAAAGGATGTGATTTGCTCGACTGGAAGAGGCCAGGTCATGCCGATTTCAAGGACATTCACCTTCTCTTGCAGATCCAAATCGATGAGGGCGTCGGCAACATAGTTGCGCGCAACCCCGCTTGTGATGATGCCGTATTGTACGCCGTCGTGACAAACACTTTTTGTGAAAGGCGATTTTTCGGACAGTTCTCTCGCCTGTTCAAGGATGCCGATAAGTTCCTTGTGGCGTACTCTTGCTACTGCCGGGAGCGGAACAAAACGCCTGGGATTTTTTGTGAATTCCTTGCGCGACGGTCCGTCTGGGAGGGAGTCAAAGGAAACACAGCCGCGCATGTGATTCACGCGTGTTGTTGTTCTGAGCAAAACAGGCTGTTCAAGTGTTCTTGCGATGCGAAAAGCCTCGCGCGTCATTTCTTTCGCTTCCGCTGGACTGCACGGCTCAAAACAGGGAAGGTGGGCCAGCCGGGCGTAGCCTCTGTTATCCTGCTCGTTCTGGCTTGAGTGGCAACCGGGATCGTCGGCCGAGAGGACGACAAGGCCTCCTGGAAGACCGGTGTAGGCAGTTGTGAAAAGGGGATCTGCGGCCACGTTAAGACCAACGTGTTTCATGCAGACAAGGGAAAGCGCACCCGAGAGAGCGGCCCCGCAGGCCACTTCCATGGCCACCTTTTCATTGATGGAATATTCCATCGTGTAGCGGTCGCGCGCTCCGATACGTCGGAAGGTGTCAACGACTTCGGAACTCGGAGTTCCTGGATAACATGTGACCATGGCGACACCCGCTTCGAGTGCGCCACGGACAATGGCTTCATTGCCGAGCAGGAGATGATCTCCAGACTCGGTGAGCAAAGGATGTTTGCCCATGATACCTCCAGTGTAAAATCGGCAAAAAGACCCACCCCAAGTCTCTCACAATGACAGGGGAGGCGAAAGGCCGCGACTGTGCCTGCTACTCAGCTGCTTTTTTCTCTCCGCTTTCCACTGCGACCCTTGCTCTGTACTGATAATAGGCTTGGGTGTCGCCTGTTTCCTCCTGGCTTAACCGCGTAAAAAGCTCGGCTGCGCGCTTGGCGTCGCCCGCGCCTAAGGACGCTTCAGCCATGTATTCAAGGAGTATGGTCGGCGTTTTGGGCGCGAAGCGTTTTTCAAGATCCGTGAGAAGCGGGAGCGCCTCCTTGTAGGAACCTTTTTTAAGCAGCGTCATGGCCAGGGAAAGTTCCGCCATTGTGCCTGCGCTTCCGTCTCCGTCTGCCTTAGCGCAAGCTTCATAGGCTTTTTGCGCTTTTTCTGTGTCATTACTTTGGAGGGCAAGGTCGGCGATTGTGAGCTGCACTGTGTTTGCAAGGCCACTTGGCGCTTTTTCCGCAAGCGCCTCAAGCGCTGTGAGCGCCGCTTTTTTATCGCTCATCTGCGTGATTTTTGCCATTTCGCCCAAGAATTCGTCGGCTGACTTACTTGCGTGCCATTGCCAAAGCGCACTCAGTCCCGTTATGAGAAGAAAGAGGAGGACTGCCCCGGCTATTTTTCCACCGTGTTTTGTGATAAACTCAAGCAGAGGCGCGTTTTCCTCGCTGACTTCTCCGCCTATTTCGTTCATGATCCCCTGCGGGGTCTGATTTTCTTTTGCCATGCGGGCTTCCTTTATACTGCGGTCAGAAAAAAGTTGCATTGTACGTTGAAAAGAGCGACCTAGTGCTGACTCGCGTTCGTAAACATGTCCGTTCGTTTATGCCTGGAGTATAGTGTACAGATTCTTTAAGCGAAAGTGTAGCGCTCTCTGAGCCGCACGTTTTTTCGCAAACAATCAAATGGTCGGTCTAACATAATGCGAGCTACGCAGAAAGCATCACGAAACTCTAAGGCCTGGGTGAATCCCAGGCCTTGCGTACGTCTTAGACCGGATTTTTTTGCCGCCTTGGCTGATGATAGAGAGGCGATAGACCTCGATCAACGTACGCAATAAGGCCCACTGAATGCTGGTGTCCATGGGGGCAATGGGTCAAGGGGGCGACGGTTCTCTGTGAGTATACTCGTCGTCACAAAGATTCTTCCCTGCAACACAAAGTAAGCCCCACAGGTGGCGGGCAATTACGGTCGATCTCCTTTGTCACTCCTGGGAAAATCATTACGTGCCACGCTCCCCCATCGTTAGCCTGAGCATGTGCCCAATAGTTGAGATGTGTGAAGAGTTTCGCTCAGATTGTCAAGACGCAGTGTGCGCCCAAACTTGTCGGGGCGCTCTGTCTTTTTTTGCCCACATAGCCTTGATACGCCAAGAATGGCTTTGCTCCGTGTAATTTCGAAAAAAGGCGCAGGTACGCTATGCTGTACCAGGAGTTTTTTGCCTTTTTGCCTGACCTGCTGTATACAACGTTCTTGCGAGCGAGCAAGCCGTGTCAGGCAGCCTTCTTGCGCGCAACTCGACTGCGCAAAGGCAAGTCAAATGGTGGGAATGTGAGCGTGCTTGACCGGATACACGGTGCAGCCAAGGTAGCTCGAAGACTGTGCTACGCAAAGAGTACAAATGCGGGTATAGTATAGGAAGCGATGTGTGCCTCTATACTCGACCGCATAATGATTTTCCGCGTGGCAGCTTAAGTGGACCACTTCAATTGGTCGGTACGTTAGGAATGCTTGTGCCGCCAAGTATAAAATCTGTACTCGTCAGAAAAAAACGTCGTTTGTATACCGGACGCTGAGCCAAAGGCTCTGTTGCAAAAAACGTAAAAAGCACACAGTCGACATTTTCAGAGTCACGCCGAGTTCGGAAACCATATCCGTCTAGGCAAATTTTAGATACGACTTTGTCACGTTTTCCCTTGGCGTGAAGGGCTAGCTTCCTGCAGACAATCTTTTTTTCCAAATAAAAAAAATCAGGGTGTATTTTTTTTAGGAACAAAAGGTCATTGAGTGGTCACCCATAGAAGATAGCCTGCCTGACCGAAGCTCTCACTGAGAGTTCAGGCTGCTTGGCGGCACAAGCTCAGTTTTTTTCTCTGTCTTGTTTTTCTTGATTGTGAGTGAGTTTTGTTTGTTTGCATGTGTTGATTTTTGAATAGCTGACCGTTGTTTTGCGTCTAAATTTTGTAAATTCACTTCTTTTATTATAGGCTATTTATCATATAATATCTGTATAAATAGTAGGTCGACGCCCGCTATTCCGTCAATGGACAATAGTAGAAGAGTATATATTGACTATGCGGTTTCTCTATTATTTTTTTGTGTGAAACAAGAGAAATATTTGTAACAGCTCTTGGGTGTACGATGACGCATCAAGGAGTATACGCGAGAGGTGCTTCTCCTGCACAACCTTACGAGAAAGTGCGAGATTTCGCAGTTAACGAAGACGAACGCACGGTGAGATGCGCTCTCTGTAGTCCATATACTTGGGCGAATTTGAGCCCTCTGTTTCAATTGCCAATACTTGGCGAAACCGTTTTGCTTTTGAGTATCTTTCGTGTGTAAGGATTGTAGGTCAGGCGTCCAAAGGGAAATGATTTGTCAACGCAGGCCAAAGGACTCGTTACGGAAAACGCAACGTTGGAACCTCGCAGTTTCTCCGAGGTTTGGCGGGGAGATTGTACCGTCGCAAGTATAAAGCCAGAAAAAAATGAGTCCATGCGTGGTCTTGAGATTCCAGAACAAATTGCAACTTTTTTCTTAACCGCAGTATACTTGGATAGAAGCAAGCTTGCAGACTTGGTCTACTGCAAGCAAACTCTAGAACAGTAATAGTAGATGTCGATCGTCTTGTCAAAAAGAGCGAGGCATCAAAGAGACATCAAAAAGGCAAAGGAGAGTGCATATGGAACAAAATGCTCTGCGCGATCTTGCACGGCGGGCAAAAGAAGCCGCCCTTCTTATGAATAAGGCGACAAGCGCGGCAAAACAAAACATGCTTGAGGGTCTTGCCCGTCTGCTTGAGGAAAATGCAGCCGCCATTTTCGAGGCGAACAGGCGCGATCGAGCGAAAGCTGAGGCGCAGGGTATGGATGCGCCGCGGCTTGATCGGCTGACAATGACTGAGAGCGGCATGGCGGATATGCGTGCCGCCTGTCTGCATGTGGCAGGACTTCCCGATCCCATTGGGGCTATGGATGAGCAGTGGGTTCGACCAAACGGCATGCTTGTCGGCAGAATGCGCGTTCCCTTAGGCGTGATTGCGATGATCTATGAGTCTCGTCCGAATGTCACAATTGACGCGGCCATTTTGTGTCTTAAAGCCGGCAACAGCGTGATTCTCCGTGGCGGGCGCGAGGCCCTCGAGTCCAATATCGTTTTAGCCGGCTGTCTGAAAAAGGCGCTTTCTTGTGCAGGGCTGCCATCCGATGCTGTGCAATTTGTTGAGGCGAAAGGCCATCAAGATGTTGTTGAACTGTGTCATTTGGACGAATTCATTGATGTCATGATACCGCGCGGCGGCGAGTCGCTTGTGCGGGCTGTGACAAGCGAAGCGCGCATGCCGGTCTTAAAGCATTTTAAAGGTGTGTGTCACGCCTATATCGACGAGAGCGCTGATTGTGCGATGGCCCTGGACATTGTGTACAATGGGAAGGTCCAGCGGCCAGGAGTCTGCAATGCGCTAGAATGCCTTTTGGTTCATGCCTCCCTTGCCGCCTCCTTTTTGCCGCGCGTTGCTGAGAAGTTGGCAACAGTCCGTTTCGAGGCCTGTCCAATCGCCCTTCCCTATCTTGGTGAGAGAGCCCGTCCCGCAGGGCCCGAGAGTTGGGGGCATGAGTTCCATGACACAGTACTCGCCGTGAAGGTTGTGCAGAGTTTTGATGAGGCTCTCGCCCATATCGCCCGTTACAGTTCACAGCACACCGATATCATTGTCACACGGGATCTTGAGAATAGCTCCCGTTTTGTGCGGGAAGTCGATTCGTCAATGGTTGGCGTGAACGTGTCCACCCGCTTCAATGATGGCGGACAATTGGGGCTTGGCGCGGAAATAGGCATATCGACCTCGAAACTCCATGCCTTCGGGCCCATGGGGGTGCGGGAACTGACGACCACAAAATTTGTCGTCATGGGAAGCGGCCAAGTCCGCGGGGCCTAGATCCGTGCCTGGACTGGCTTTCCTTGGGGGCAGTTTTAATCCGCCCCATATTGGCCACTTCCGTTTGGCTCTTGAGATTGCGGAAAATTTTGCCGACGAACTCTCAAGCGTCGTGTTTCTGCCCTGCGCGCATCCCCCGCACAAGGCGGAAAATACCCTTCTTCCTTTTTCCTATCGGTGTACAATGCTTGAGGACGCCTGCTTTGGACTTGCGAAGCTTATGGTGAGCCGCCTTGAGAGCGAACGCTCTACCCTCTCCTACACATGGGATACGCTCGAGCTTTTAAGGCAAGCCCACCCTGGTGTTCCCCTGTATTTTATTCTTGGCGCCGATGATTATCGGCAGATAGATACCTGGTACCGCGGTCCTGAACTGCCTAAGCGCGCAAATTTTCTTGTCGTGCCGCGCGGGGATTTTTCCCTTGAAGAATTCCGCGAGGAAACCAGGAGAATTTGGCCTTGCGCGAGCATTCGCGGGGAGACTGCGTATTTTCAGGGTGGCGGCATAGCGCGCTTTCAGGCAATCACTGTCCCTCCTGTCAGCGCGACGGAGATACGTTCCCGCTTTCTCTCTGGGAAAAATATCCGCTTTCTCGTCCCAGATGCTGTGCATACTTTTCTCTATTCCCATGCGGACACAGTGTCTGCGGTCTGGTCTGGGCAGGGGACTGCCCCTTTTTCTGTGAATTTTTCTATGCAATGTAACTGACCATGAGTGTTGCTTACGGATCGCACATTCCTCGCGATATGCGCGAGGATCTTGTCAGAGCCTTTGGGTATTTGGAGCGTGACAATCCGCTGAAGGCTATCGAACGCATTGTCTGCGCGCTGCGCAGGTTCAACGCGCTGCCTGTTTCCGCTCAGAAAAACGTATCCTCAAGAATTCGGGCTTTTCTGGATAGGCTCGCAGTCCATCCCAGGGTGAAGGTCATGCTCGAGGTTGCGGGCCAAACGACCATTCCCTACACATACGGGAAGGAGCGGGCTCTTGCCGTCGTTCTCGATGCCTTTGGCTCCATGCTTTCCGACCAGGAACGCGTGACGCGCGAGGCTAGGAATATGGATGAGGGTAAAGCGCGGCAGGCCCGCCTCTTTGCTAGCGGCAAAGAACACCTCTCCCTTGGCCAGACGCGGCTTGCCGTAGCCTTTTTCGAGAGACTCCTGCTCGAATTTCCGAAAGACACAAGCTATTGCCTTCCGGCCGGCCAGGCATTAGTTGATGCGCACCTCTATGCCGAAGCGGCCGCTTTTTACAGGAAGGTTGTGGATACCCATGAACATTTTGCCCCGGCCTATACTCCGCTCCTTGATATTCTTCTGCAGCTTGAGGATTTTGTCGGGGCGGAGGCTCTTCTTGGCCGGGCCCTGCGTATTTTCGGGGAGCATCCGAAAACCTTACTCCGCTTGGCCCTGCTCTACGAGCTGTTAGGGCGGGACGAGGAAGCCCTTGTCACTGTTGAGCGTGTGCTACGCCTTGATGGGACGCTCTCTCAAGCGTTAGAGCTAAAAGAACGCCTTTTGACTGAACGGGATATGGCGGAAAGTGGGCAGAAATTGCCTTGAGCAAGCAATGCGGCGCAAGTGGCCTTTGAGACATCCTCCGTTTTTCCCTCCTTTTCCTTCGTTTTTCCCCCCTTTTCCTCCGTTTTTCCCCCTTTTTTTGTTTGGTATGAACTTTGAAGTATACAGAACAGAAAAAACTATCAGGGAAAAAATTTCCAAAGAGTTGAGTATATATATTGGGATTATCGGAGGAAAATCATGAGTCTTTCAGCAAATATGTGGACAAGCGTGTCTGGGCTATTGACCCACGGCGAAAAGATGAATGTTATCGGAAACAATCTCGCAAACGTTAGCACTGTGGGCTTTAAGGCGCAGAGGGCTGATTTCGCTGATTTTTTCTATACAGAACATGGCACGATGAATGGCCAGACGCAGGTTGGCAAAGGTGTTGCGATTGCCGCCTTGATAGGTGATTTTTCCCAAGGTGGGTACGAGAGTACAAATTCCGCAACCGACCTCGCCATTAATGGCAGCGGTTTTTTCAAGGTGCGGAACACTGGGACTAATGCTCCGGCATACACCCGTGCTGGTGACTTCTTTTTTGATAACGAGCGCCAGCTTGTGAATCCGAGTGGCATGATTCTCCAAGGCTGGCGAGTGAATCAGGCCCATTCGATCAATATCTCTGTCGATGAGGCCGTCTCGCAGGCTACGCTGGACAGCGATATTCGCCGTACAGGTCTTGTGAAGGATATTGTCCTTGATCAGTGGAATCTTGTTCCGGCGCGCACGACAAATGTTAAAATTGCCAATAATCTTGTGAACGACAATTCCTACGACGTGTGTTCTGGTGCGACATCCCCTCTTACAGCCCTCTTTGACTCGTGGGACGCGACAAAGGCCAATCCACTTGCCGATGACCAGTATGCGACGCAGAGTACCATAGCGGCCTATGATGAGAGCGGCCGTTCGCATGAATTGACCGTGTATATGGATAAGGTCAATAGCACACTGCTTAACGCCGACCAGACAGTAGCCTATGGTTTTCAAAATATTCCTGAAGGCTACAGTGTGTACGAATATCTCGTGACAACGGATCCCAAGGACGATATGCGCACTGTCGCCGAAGAAGGCGGTGAAGTGCCCCTCTCACGTTCCACACAGAGAAAAGCCGGCGTGCTTCTAAGCGGTGTCATGATTTTTGACGAGGCAGGCCAGCTCGTTAACCAGAGCGCCTACACATACAATGGCGGCGTCGATGTGGGTGATGCGGCTGATTTTACATCCAATAAGGCGAACTGGACACCGACTTCGTTTTCGAGCAATGGATTGCCAGTCTTTACCGCCAACTTCTCGTCAAAGGATAACGGCGACTACGTCGATCTGGGCACTGTCGGCGAGAATCTTGAGGCCGTAAACGCTGCGAACACCATGATTGAGCTGGACTTCGGTCTGCGTACAACAACGACAACCGCTCCGTGGCGAGCGGGCCTTCCGGCAGCAGACGAGGAAGCCCCGGCCCCTGACGCACAACTTGGCAGTTTGGCCGATTTGGCGGTTGTTAACGGAGTAGTTGATTTTAACAATCTCAATCTTGTTGCGAATACCGCGATTGATAAGTCGGCTACTGCGAACAACGGATCCTCATTCCAGAATGATATTCAAGACGACGGCTATCCCGCTGGTCTTCTGAGCAACTATAAGTTTGATACTGATGGTGTTGTGTACGGCTATTACGATAATGGAGAAAGCATTCCCCTGTATCAGATCGCCATGTATGATTTTCACAGCACCCAAGGCCTGCGCCGTGAAGGTGGGAACCTTTTTACCCCGACACCGGAATCAGGAGAACCCATTGAGGGTGTGGCCGGCACTGGAACGTTCGGCACAATCACCTCATACTATATTGAAAATTCGAATGTTGATATGAGTCGTGAATTCGTGCAGATGATCTCCTGCCAGCGCGGCTTCCAAGCAAACTCAAAAAGTGTCACAACAACTGACACGATGCTTGAAACGGTCATCAACATGAAGCGTTAATATTTCCTTTCCTCTCTGAGTTGACTCGAAAGGGGCGGCTATTGTGGCCGTCTCTTTTTTTTGCTTGTCTAAGAGATGGAAAGGGGCAAAAAAAAAGAATGACGAGAATTCTTTGATTCCCGCCCAGGCTTGCGATCTGCGAGTGACCACGAAAGTTTGCCCCCCCACTCGCACCTATCCTGACATTCACCGAGATCCGCGAGGTACATGCGGGACCGTGGCCCCTCCCCTGGGGGCTCTCGACAAACGCGAGAGGCACGCCACAAGACGCGGCTATCTCAGGAAACTGCGTACCATGTACACCACGGTCTTATAGCAGTCGCTTATTATCTAGGGGAAGTAGGTATGCATTATGTGTCTCTGGGAGAAACACTCGACTACAACTCAAACACTTGAAGAGCATATCGACCGCTTTGCTCGCGAAGAGATTGACCCACGCACCACGAGATACGCCGATTGCGATCCAAAGACAGACCGCATTGACGGATTTTGGGTGCGCCTACAGACTCCTCGCAGTTTCATGCAACGGAGTCACCGAGCGTCTGCAACAACAGCAAATTGAC
>JAFTDR010000146.1 GCA_017454105.1 Desulfovibrionaceae bacterium
GGTGAGACACTCCTCCAACAGGCGGCTGAGCGCAAACTCATATCTGGAGTGCAGGGCCAGGCTGCATAGGTCAATTTCTTATTCGTGGATAGGCTCCAAGTGTCTCTGGTCTTATGGCGAGGCGTTGGGATGGATTAGACCAATCTTGGTCTGGCTCAGACTCCTATAATTTTCGCCAGGACGACATGTTCCAACGTCTATGACACTCTCCTCTTGTTTACTTACTGGCTCCCGTTTTTTGCCTTGTTTCAACGTGAGGACGATTTTTGCGGAGTTACGCGTCTTGAGTGCGCTTTGTAGCTAAACAGATCCGCTTAGCTACAAATGGCTTTTTTTGTACAGGAAATACGATGGAATGCGGCTTTACACCATGTAGCAAACTTTGAGGGCGGGAATTTAAGTTACATTACTAGGAGAAGTCCCTATGTTAGTACCATTCACGCTTCCCGATGGCTCCACGGTCTCGTTGCCGACCGAGTTCTGGGTCCCAGAGGAGGAAAATCCGTCGTCGTTTGTGGTTCGCAGGTTTCTTGAGTTCAATGATGTACCGTATGTAGGCACATTCGAGGGCTGCATTTTTCGAATGGAAGCCAACGCCTTTTCCGCCTTGTCAACGCCTATGCGCATTGGAGACGTGAGACTGGTTGAGGTGGATGGGCCTATAGCGGTCTCTATAACCTTTGATAGCTCAGTAATTTCGATGTCTGAGGCGTTAGCGCTTATCTCTATTGTCCGCTGCAGCGTAGAGTTTCTCGCTGATCATTTCGAGAAGCTCAAGAATCTCTTTTGCCCGCATCCTTTCCTTTCTACCAAATCGTGTTTTTTTATATTGCAGTCAACTTATCGAATTGTAATACAAATGGCCTCTTTTATACAGGGAAATACGATGGAATGTGGCTGTCCACCGTGTAGCTAACTTTGAGGGCGGGAATTTAAGGTAATACGCCCTTTTTGCTGTCGAGTAGTAGGACATCGATGTCGTTTACTTGCCTTCAGTACCATTTCCGCTTACATTATTCAGCGTTGGTGAAGAATCATTACTAGGAGAAGTCCCTATGTTAGTACCACTCACACTCCCCGATGGCTCCACGGTCTCGTTGCCGGTTAAGTTCTTGTTTCCCGACGACGATAACCCGTCTTCATTTGTTGTCGACGATTTCTGCGAGTTCAATGATGTGCCACATTTGGTTGCGGACTCAGGGTACATTTTTCGGATGGAAGCCAATACGTCGCGTGTTTTTTCCGCAACACCGAGCATTAGTGCGGTAGAGTTAGTTGAAGTTAGTGGAACTATTGCGGCCTCAATCCTTTTCGACAGCTCCCCAATTTCTTTGGAAAATGCATTGTCACTTGTCTCTTGGTCTGCCGCAGCGTAGCATTTTTCACTTATTTTGCTCAACAGCAAGGCTATTCTCCTTGCAGCATATCTTTCGCCCCTTCCAAATTTTGCTTTTTTATTTTCTATAAGAGGCTCTCTTGTTCTCGTCGCCTCATACGCAGCATGCCCCGGCCCTGCATTCTTCATCTGGTTCATGGTTGCGGTCAAAAGCTGTAGCTCCACTATGACATGCTTTGCCTTCCCGTCTTCATTCACAGTCGCGTGTGAGAAGTTCATAAGGATGTCTTTGTACCCACTCGCCAGGGGAACCAGATAGCGATCCTTGACCTTCACAAACGTCCCCTTAATCCAGAGACTCCGCCATTCTTTAATGTTTTTGATCTATCATAATACCAAACATTTACAAAGAATCTTTTCTTTATATCTAATTCTGGCATCCATTGCACAACAAATAATTTCTTTAATATTTGTACCTTTCTAATTCCTCAAGAATGATACGGGATTTTTCTTCCTAACATTTCCAAGCCGTTGCTACGCCATACTATCGATTTTCCCACATTCCTGAACGATTAAGAAAACGTACGTATTCGTTTATATTAATAATAATTTCTATTACAAATATTGTTTGTTATGTCAAAAAGATATCAAGATACTATATGTTGTAAAGATTCTTGACAATCTGTATTTTCAAGCTCTGTGTTATTTAATTACTCTGGAGAAAGGATGAGTTCATCCTCTATAAATTGTAAGATATCATTATTTTTTTTAGTATAGTAATCAGTCAAAAGAAGTTCGAACTTTCCTAAGTTTTCATAATTTATTACAAACAATCCAAGATTTTTCTTTAGAATGGCCGCATTGCAAAGAAATGCTGTCGATCTTTTATTTCCGTCAAAAAATGGTTGCATACGTATGAGTTTACAAAAAGCACTTGAAATAACTTTTTTAAAATTTTTATCATCAATAGTAGCAATTTTTTTGATTTCACCAACAACATCTTTTTCTTCACATGGAGGGATATCATTAGGTATACAGGAAATAACAACTGGTCTTGTTCTAAGATGTCCAGTTTCAAGTGCTTGTTCATAGGCAAGTATTGCATTGAATGTGATGTACAAGTTAAGGTCAATTACTTGACGATCGACAATAATGCTTTCAAGATAATTCAATGCATTGACTACATTACGCATGACAATTGCATCTTCTTCATCAGCATCAAAATACTCATGAATATTTTTATCAAGAAGATCTTTTATTTGTACTTCATTTAAATGGATACCTTCTAAATGAAGAGCAGTATGAGCAAGAAATATCTTGGTCTTTTCAGTGAGTATAGTACTATGGTTCATAAGTATATGGATTTTCTTTCTATACATTCTCAATGCTCGAAAGCCCTCGCAACTCAGTGAGAAGAAAGCAGCTTTTCAATCAGGCCCCAGTTATCCGGCATATGTATCCTGTCAACGATCTCCTCTTCTGTCTTGCTTAGAACATACAGCGAGCCTATTCTTGTTTTTGGATCAATTTCTAAGGAAAATTCAACATATCGCTTATCATCCCACTCCAAAGAAAGGCCACCGTCCGGTGTCGGGTAGATATATGGCAGCGGAATACCTGAAAAGGATAGTGTTTCTTGAGAAGCTCATCAAACCATCGGATGAATGATTCTTCACATGGACTTCCGGATGTACCATCAAGCCAACCTTGTTTTAGAGAGGCAATTTCGCGGATGCGGGCAGCACTATCCATGATTTCTCCTGTTTCAATCTATAAGCGAGAAGTATTATGATTCGAGAAGTTGATTGCAATGGGACTCAATCCACGTCAGCTGGGCGTCTGGCTTTTCAGCCGCTTCTTTTGCAATCGACCTGTAGAACTGTAATAGCGTTGTATGAGGCTTACAAGTAAACCGACGGAAGGCGGTATACAAAAAGAGAATTGCGTACTTGATGGTGGGCGCGGATCACCACTCACACCGCGTCTCTGTTGGAGATAGCGGCCTTCAGTGCGACTTAACGAAGGGCCTACCAAGTACGGCGTAGCAGACTGCAAATATACCCGGCCGCATAACGATTTTCCCTTGAGTGACAAAGGAGAATGACCTCAATTGCTCGACACCCGTCGGGTTCACTTCGTGCGGCAGGGAAGAATCTTTGTGACGCCGAGTATATCTTTTTAAGCAGCTTTTTTTGCAAAAGCGTCAAAAGATGAAACTCACGGCTATATTTTTAGATTGGTGATACAATAAATCGGTGCGCTACGTTCCTTTTCTCTGGATGGAACGACTAAGGGCGATATAAGAGAATCGAGGGGATGCGCCACACTCCTTTTACGTCTCCGCTGCTAGGGCAGAGTATATTTGCCGCTAGCGTCTTCACGGCGGCACCCGATTCTCAATTTGTGAGAGAAAAAGAGCATCCAAAACGCGCAACGCCATTCGTATATCCTCCTATGGCGAAGCCAAGGAGTCACACAAAACGGCGGCAATAGATGGAAGCGCTCTCTATAGCTGATTGTAAAAAGAAAAGCACTCGACCGCGACTAAAATTTTCCTCTTGAGCCGATTTGCCCCTGCCCTTCAACCCGCTTTAGCCTTTTGGCGTAGAGAATTCCAGTGAAGGGCCTGCTCAGCAAAAGAAATTTTGGCTGAGAAAATTTTCAACTGGCCGTATTGTTCTCTTTGTCAGCTAAAGTCACGGTGTGCAGAGCCCCGTATTCGTTCTGTCCAGAAATAAATTGAAATGTTTACGAACGAGAGCTTGGGCAGAGTCATGTTTTTTCAATTCCAAGTGGCAATTTTTTTCTGACCGCTGATTGCAGAGAGGGGCGGCAATACCCCCATGACAGGGGACTCTTTACGTTGAGTCCGAGGCGTAAGGGCATAGCAGAAAGGCGAAGACCTCACCTTTCGTCTGCATGCCGCAGAAACTATACTCGCGGCGGATAAAATCTTCCATCTCATTTCTTCTTACGATACCCTAATACCTCACCGACCAGGAAGGTATGAAGAACATCTTTGGCGTCGTGAGTATATCAAGGAGAAGCGGCCATACGTCAAAGTTGTCGGCGTGCGCGCCGTAAGCGAGACGCGACTATACCCTACAATGGAGAAAGAGTAGCATACAGGGTATCCACAAACTTGTCAATGAGCAAATAACGATTTTTTTATCCCGACCATGGCCTGAGAACGCTCTGAAGGCAAAAAGGCGATAGTATTGATATCTGTAGACATACCGGTTGCGCCGTGCCGCGACTCACAGGCTTGTATAGCATACGGAGGCGTCCGAAATTTCATGTGCGCAGCGCCAATCAGGGGCACAGCCAATACGAGCTTCTTTCCTGGGAGCTTCTGAATGAGAGAGCGCAACGAGCTATTGGGGGTTTTGTCCCCGTTGTCTCTCAAGATAATGTCGATAGTTTCCTTTTGTCGTTTGGTCAAGTGCGCAGTGTTAGCGCAAGCAAAATTTCCGCGTGTACGGAGTATACTCCAGCCAGAAACAAACTATCATCTTTGCGAGCGGGTGTCAGGACTGAATCTTGTATTTATAACCATATATTGCAACTTTTTTTCTAACCGCAGTATAACAGTATATCGGCCAAGCTCGGGATCCCTAAAAAACAAGCTTTTCAGTTGCTCAAGGCATTCTTGCTTCCTTTTTGCAGTTATTGGCTGCTGAGGCAGGTGAAGGTCCACGTCACGAGAAGTTCAATGCCCACTGTTGAACGATAGTATTGTAATTCGTACACGCGGGGATTTTTCGTTTGTATCTGACGTGTACCAGGTAGGCGATACAATATATGCGCGGAGGTATTCCGTGAGGGCATCTGAGACTGGCAAGGGGCCGTTGTGGTAGTATACTCAAGCCAGAAATAAACTGACATCTTTACAAATGAACGTCAGCGCAGAAACTGGCATTGGCAACTTCAAGTGACAATTTTTTTCTGCCAGCAGCATAGCAGATTCAGATTACAGTAGCGGCTGGGTGAATTTGCATTGATATTGCTTTAGTGGCGTGGTATATACAAAACTGTCTATGATGATACTGAGAGGGTATACTCGCGACGCCAAAGATATTCTCCCTCTCCTCTTTGGAGAACGGTGGTATTGGGCTGCACCAAAAGGTTTGGGGAAAGAAGATTTTTTACCCATTGCCAGTATATTTCGACCAACGGTGGAAGATCTGCCGATTGATACGCTACACAATGCTGGAGAATTATGGGAATTGCGGTGCGTCAACAACAATCGCGCCAATTTCTAAGCGGCGCTAGGGCTGCGACGGCAGAGATTGTGCCGTGAGATTGCAATGTGTCCAGCGGAGCTTGCCAGGATGCTCGGGATGATCAGCAGGATCTCTGTGGGAGTCGCAGTGATGACGGAGAGCATGCGGCAGCTGCCGAGCAGACAGTTGCGAAAATTTGCAAGTGGGATGGAGCGACAGGTCCAATGCTACTTTTCGTGTATGCCGAACAAGAACGGACGGATCTCACAAAACAAATAGAGCGTCTATACCCGGCCGCATAACGATTTTCCAACGAGAGACGAAGGAGAGCGATCTCAGTCTGGCTCACTGCGCGTTTCAGAGAAGAATCTTTGTGACGCCGAGTATAGTACCGCCTTCTCTAAGTCCGTGTTGTAAAAATATGGTGCCCCCTTATGCTGCAAGGAGAGGAGTACTGGCTTCCCAAAGTTTGTGAGTATCTCTTACAGTGAAATCCCCTTACAGTTGAGAGGGATTCCCCAGTGTATTTTAACACGCGGACTTAGCAAAGTCGGTAGTAGAGCGTATACGATATACTCACAACGCCGAAGAACTTCTTCCTCCCCTTCATGGCAGTAGACTTGCTGGCTCAGCCTAAAAACTCGAGAAGGAAGATGTCGACCGTTGCGAGGTACACATGTACTTTGCTAAGCCAGTACGAGCTTGAGGGCATTCCGTTGTGGAAGCCCGCAAAAAAAGTTGTCGAAAACATGACAGCCTTTTTTGTAATTTTTTTATCACCCATCAACCAGCTACACTACACGCACGGTTGCGAGGATCGCATGTTCGGTCACGCCCTTGCGAATCCTTAATCTACAAAGCGTCACGGCGGTCTGTTTCATAAGCTGATATACTCGCGACGGATAAAATTTTCCATCGTACTTCTTCCTGCGATATCCAATACATCTAGCTAACAAGATGAGATGAAGAAGATCTTTGGCGTCGGGAGTATAGATATACGCCGCATATCATTGTATACTGCGGTCAGGGAAAAAACTGCTGCTTTGACTTGACAATGTCTGACTCTATACTGGCGTTCGTTCTCAAAAGTGTCAGTTTGTTTCTGGCTTGAGTATATATTTGCTTGTATACACTTGAGAAGCATGCGCAACGAAAGATCGTGCAGCATGGCACGCGTTTCCTTGAATGCTCGATAGGCTAAAGCGCAATCCAGAGCGTAAGAGATTGTCTGCATGGCAGCGCCAAGGGCTGAAAGTATTTGGTGCGTTTTGCTCAACGGAGGCGACAGCGCGCGGGGAACGTGATCTCGATTGTATTTTCGAGCGTATACCAGGCCGTATAATGATTTTCCCTCGAGAGACGAGGGATAGCTCTCGCAGTTGGGCGGCACTCACCAGGGTCAATTTGCGGTACGGGGAAGAATCATTGTGACGCCGAGTATATCTTGTGGCTTCACCTATGAAGAGTTCCTGTACCTCATTGGCAGAGGCGACCATCTTGTTAAAGAGGTCGTCTTTGGAAAAGTGCGGGAAAGCGACGTTTCAGGAGTTCGCCTTCGACTGTAGTTTCTGGGTATCCCATTTCACAGAGCGTACATCTGTCGAGGAATGCGGCGTTTTGCCGTTGGACGTCTTGATAGAGACCTTTTGTCATCACCTGCCGATTGCTATAGGCAGTGGCGACAAAGCGAAACATCGGGCTGAGTGTGATGAGTTCTCCACTGTTTTCGTGATACAGAGGGGAGAGCCATCTCAAGATACTGTTCAAGCCTGCTGACACTTCTCGTGTCGTATTTCAAAGAGATACTATAAAAAAATTTTTTCGACTTATATTCGTGACGCCAAAGATGTTCTTCACCTCCTCCCAGTCGGTTGGGGGTATTGGGTATCGCAAGAAGAAATGAGACGGAAGATTTTATCCGTCGCGAGTATAGTTCGCAGCAATTTGATCCCTGCTACAATGTGACATCATGTATTGCGAGTTCGAGAACGAAAAGCTTGCCATGCGCATTGTACAGAATGCGTATGAAAAGCGACACTAGTATTGGCTTCCCAAAGTTCATGTGTATCTCTTACACTGACCCCCCCCTTACAGTTGAGGGGGGGGCCAGAGTATTTTAACACGCGGATTTAGCAAAGTCGATACTAGAGAGCTGCTCTATAAGGGGCGCCTGAAAAATAAAAAATACCAAAAACAGAAACAATCCTTAGTGCCACCGAACAGCATCCGCAATGATCCTGAGGCACTTGTAGCTTTCTATCAGCAGAAAATCAAAGAAATTCATGAACAGTACATCGAGCTGCTCCAACAGAAGGAAGCTGATGCGCAAGAGTTGAGAGACGAACTTGCCAGTCGTAGGGCAAATGAAAATGCTCTCAAGGGATTGATAAAGGCGAAGGACAAGGCGTACGACGCCGTTTATGAAAAATATGAAGTCCTGTGCAAGGCTAACAAGAAGTTGGTCGACCAATTTACCAAGCTCTTGTGTACATTCTCCGTATCCGCCCACGGGTCAACGGAACAATGCAGTTGTTAAAGCGCTTCAAACCGTATCACTATCGACAAAGACCGCATTGTATTGTGGAAGAGATACTCCGAGAGTAGGAATACAAGGCGCATTCAACCGTTCCCCCGTGAGCGGATACCATTCTCCGACCTCTTCAATGCGTCATCGTCAATCGACCTTCCTCAAAAGATTCGGTTTTTGGTAAGAAGAATTTTGACAAGACCCTGAAAGATCACGGCTTTTCGCTTGAAAAGGGCGAAAATTCCGCTGATGGCGATGGCGTTACACTGAAGTTCCTCAATGATGAGGACCCAACTACTGCGCAAACCGTTGAGCAGA
>JAFTDR010000147.1 GCA_017454105.1 Desulfovibrionaceae bacterium
GCCACACACATTACCATCGCCGCGCAATGTGAGGTTTCCTCCCTCGCAACGCACGATACGATGGAGCACATATCTTTTTGGTGCGATTTCTGCCAACACGACATCGCCCTTTTTCACGGGTTCCTGCACGTGTTGCAAGATAACCTTGTCGCGCTCGTGCTCTAAGAAGAGGCGCATACTGTAACCGCGCACGGTGAAAGTGGTAGTCCGGCCTTCGTCAATAAAAGCCTTGATAGCCGGAATCATAACCTCGTTGGGAATCTCCAAAACCTGGGGTTTCATACTCTCTCCTGCGTCACTTCTGTTTTTACTGCTGACAGACATCACCGTTTATTGCGTTATCGTAGCATTACTCAGGCGTGCGGCAGCTTCATCGGGCAGGCAACGCAAGTGATATGTCTTGGTGTGTTCCACAATACCGCTCACCGTATCACAAATGGCGTCATACGAAGGTTTGTCCCACATCATCGTGGAGCAAGATGAGAGAATCGAGGCAAAAGAGCCCAGCACATTCTCGCGTGCTATGATATTCTCGGGATATTGTTCGAGCCTTACGTATGCTCCTACGGGCACCTGCTTGTTTTTGTAGCAGGGAGTTTTTCCGCTCCACGGACTACCGTAAACTATCACGCGACCATCTGGGAAATAGCGCACGGCAGGATTGTCGTCATTCAGGAGTTCGCAATCTTTTATGTACTTAAGCCACAGTCCCGTGTGGGTACTCTTTCCTGTGCCGCTCTTACCGAGGAACAGGTAGCCACGTCCCTCAAACATAATCACACTGGCATGCATCAGCACGATGCCGTGCATCGCTCCGGCGTAGGCAAATGCAATCATCATCGCATTAGACAAGCCATAACTGCGATTATTCTCGTCGCCGAACAGAGATACCTCGCAACGGCTAAAGGAATCGTAGGCATTTAGTGCGCACGCAATTTCGTTATCCATGTTGCGCAACAGGAATTTGTAGCCATTCTCAATCCGATATACGCCGTGTGTCATGCCGCCGCAGTCAAACTGTCCGACTTCCTCGCCCTCTGCATCGGGAGTGACGAGTGTTCTGCCGACAGTAATGGAAAACATTTGCGGTTGTCCTTCGGCCTCGGGCGCTTTGACGTGGAACGGAGCACAAGTTCCGATGAGATTACGATCATCTACGGGTTCTGTGATATCTACGTTGAAGTAGGCATCAGCAACCTTGAAGTATATTTTCATATTTCTGCAAAACTAATTTTTCTATCCAACAAAAAATTGTACATGCTCCCTTTCTTATTGAACGCTCTCCGCACCTGTCACATTCATAAACTGAAAATCTTCCTTGCTCAGTTCCTTATAGAATTTGGCACCACGAGCCTGCGCCTTACGACGGAGCTTCACGAATTTCTTCTCCAACTTCGTCTTGTTGGTGTCGAAGAAAATGCAGCAAGTGGGCACTTCTTTTTCTGTAGCCAGATGTGCCTGCAACTGCTCCGCATAATATGCACGATACTTCAGGAACTTACTTTTGTTTTCCAGTTCTGCTCCAGGCAAAACCTGAATGGCAGTCATCGTTATCACGGTATCCGTAAACTGTGTGGCATGCCCGAAAGCATAAACCACAGGAGCAGGTTTTTCCTTGGCCGTCTTTTTCTCTTTCTTGGCCTCAACCGAAAGGCTGCACAGCATAAAACAGCCCAACAACAGGGCTAATGTCTTGATATATCTCATAGTTTCTTATTTTTTCTGATTCCAGTTTTAGTAGCTAAGGGTTATCTTCCAATTACTAAGGGACATCTTCTTATTACTAAAAGGTATTCTCCAAACACTCAAAGGAAAACCACTTTTTATACTTCCTAAAATTAAGGGTTGTTCTAATAATTAGGCTGTTTTGATTATTCAAAGATTTTTGAGTGATTTTGTTTTTAATTTTGCAGAAGCATAGCAAGCTATGGTTCAAGGAATTAAAGACGAAAGCGCCAAAAAGATTGAAAAATCATA
>JAFTDR010000148.1 GCA_017454105.1 Desulfovibrionaceae bacterium
AGCTTCAAGGTGAAGCAGATCTCACAATGAAACGACTCCGAAGGCGGCATTCGCCAAGGTCCATCGGTTACACCGCGCACGGCAAGGAGGCAAATTCGAGCAAGCGGGAGGACGCCGAAAACCTTGCATCGCGCAGTGTAGCTGCCCACGACTCATATACTCGGCGCCACAATGATTCTTCCCTTGCCGATTCTTTGAGGTCGCTCTCCTGTGATCTGCGAGGGAAAATCTTTATGCGGCCGGGTATAACGAAGAACCAAATAGACCTGTTTTAAAAGGGATTACGACGACTTCTCCAGTCGTTTGGTTCAATTGCTTCTGAGTTCGGTAGAAACAGATCTGATTTGAAAGGGATTACGACTCGTACAGAACAATATTGTTGTCTACAACCAGTAAGTTTAAACTGACCTGATCTGAAAAGGGATTTCGACACGCCTTTCTTCACGGACAAAGTAATGCTAATCTCGTATCCACTCACGGCTCAACAGTACTTGCGGGTTTTAAATCTCATCAACCGTAGCAGCGTCAATAGATTTCGCTTTCTATCGGATGAAAGTCACAATTTCATCGTCCCCCCCGTGAGCGTATACCTAATCTCTTGGTAGAAACAGACCTGATTTGAAAGGGATTACGCCCGTAATTAAACGCAAAGAATTGTACATGAATATCTCTCCAGTTGAAAATACCAGATTTAAAAAAAGAATTAAGACGAAGAGATTTATGTCGTGAAGTGTCATTTTTTTAATTGAACAGTGATTGTGACGTAGAAAATAAAGAGAGCCCTACGAGAATTGTTCGTATGGCTCTTTTTGCTTTCAATATCGAGTATACAGTTTTTTTTGCTTCCGTAGTACAACGTCATTTATACATCGATACATTCATTAGCGTATCTAGTTTTATCGTCGCATACTTCATCTTACTGATCAATACTTCAAAATTAATTCAATATGATGATGTTTTATGCTCTTCATTTTTGCTTACATACAAAATTATTATCGTTTAGATTTGATATGAATTTAATCTTTTTTTCTAAAATATCGTAAATCTCTTGAGCTTTAGCATTTTAATAATTACTGGGCTTTTTTCATCAACGACAGATCGATAATGACTTTCATTAGGTTTCTTTTTGTAAATCACTGATTCAACTATCTGTTTAGCATACCTAATATACTCAGAATTACTTTCTTCTATTTCTAAATATGACATAATTTGCCTATTTTTCTTCTTATAATTTTATTGATTTTGACCGTTATATTATTAATCGACTCTGGCTAAGTCTTTAATAAGTCATATAGTAATAATTTAAAATTTTTAATATATTGAGTACATAATATAAGTATTGTATAGATTAATGACTTTATTAGTATTTTTTTAGCATGCTTAATTTTCAAAACAAATTGTTAGTTGAAAGTATCCGCTCACTGGGCAACGGTACTATACCCAGCTGCATAATGATTTTCCCTGGGCAAGCTAAGGAAAGCGGCCTCAACTGGTAGGCACCCGCAGGGCTCACTGTGTCGCAGGAAGAATCATTGCGACGCCGAGTATATTATGCTGGTTTTAAATCTCATTGATCCGTAGCAGCGTCAAGTTCGCTTCTACCGTTTGAGAAATAGCATAAAATCGTCTGAAAGACGCGATTCCACCGTATCCCGTAGCAGATACTTTGAGAGATTTGCTGTAGCTTGCAATACCCTGACGAAACAAGGGACTTCAATGGCTTCGCATACTCCAAAAAAAAACTCCCTGCGCAAAGCAGGGAGTGCACTGCATGCTCTTTCTTTTGATGACAGCATGGCAAAAAAAGCCTGATCTGCGCTGAGATGCCTAAACCGTATGGGCCATTGTACTTGACTGCATAATTTTTTCCGCTTGTACAGATTTGCATACTATCGCTCAAGCTCTCGAACCACAAAGAACCAGGATTATCTTTCGCTTTACAGTTCTTCTGGACTCCTCGCATCCTTTTTGTACGTCGCTTCTGACATAAGCCAAGATGCTCTGTAACGCGAGGATTTCAGCATAAATTCGCAGGGATTGACCGATAGTATTGTACTTCGTACACGAGCCAAACCCATCGGGCTCACTTCTCGTTGGCCGAGCCACGCCAATTGGCCAGCATACGAACAGTGCGCCTCCGAGGATATTTTGCATTGACCAAGTCCAGAGAAATGATTGCCCTTGCGGCTCATATTGCCTTGGCTCATGCTCATGGGTACCTCGGAGACGATTGGACTCTTCGGAACGTTGCGGGCGTGTCAGGTCTGGCTGACTTCAGTTTCCAGCTCGAAGTTGCACAAGTACTTTTTATACGGCGTCACGCAGTGAGCCCTGTGGGTGCCAACCATTCGAGGGTAAACATTGTGCAGTTCCTAACTGTCTGCCACCCCAAGCAAGGATAGAACACGACTTTGGCCTCATGGCGCATTTGTGGTGGACTGGAATGGTTAGTGCTTACCATGGGATGAATGAGCTGACACGCTATGCCCCCTTGTGAGCTATACTCAAAAGCGTTGCTCCCATAGGGCTCATGAGGTTTGGTGGAAAATCATTGTGCGGTCAAGTCACAAGAGCCGCACTTTTACTCACCTACCAACGGAACAAAGAGCTTTTTGGCTCAAACAGGTCCGCTTAGCTACCAGTAGGTCTGTAGGAGAAAACCCGTGTCCATTAGCCTTTTCATCTCTGTAGCTATATTTCATGCCGGGAAATTGAGAAGCCTATCCTTGTGTTCGTCCTCGCAATGGAGGCGCCGTTCCTTAGGGTGTGCTAAGGACGATTTCACCCGTTGTGAGTATAGCTACACGGAGGAGAACCGCAGTCCTTACGAATCTTTGATACTCTGCGTTACAATGATTCTTCCCAGGCCGACCAAGTAAGTACCTGTAAAAAGCTAACTTGAGCGTTTTGCAGGTACACAGAGATCCGTCTACAGCAAATTTTTTGCTGTAAACAAACGATACGACAGAGTGTTGCACTCTTATCACCCGGTGGTAATGCCAAGCTGCCGGCAACTGAGATGTGGTCGTATAGTCATTTTAATGAC
>JAFTDR010000149.1 GCA_017454105.1 Desulfovibrionaceae bacterium
GATATTTTTGCACACTTATCCTCTACGCATGCCTAAAAGGGTTCCTGTGACGGCTTTTAGCCTAAGTCGGACCGAGGGTTTGGCTTTCCCTTCCCTCTGGGCTAGGCAAGCCGCGAGAGCTGTGCCATTGGGTCGCTTTTACGTCTCTCCTCGACGCGAAGCGAGCCCCTTGCGGGGTACGAGACACACCTTGGTCTAGTCTTGCCACCAGCTGCTCTTGTTCGGGACTTTCACCGTATAGCAAGTATTCATGACGGGCACACAAAAATTTACTGTAAACGGATCTTTGTGTATCTGCAAAATGCAAAAAGCGTAGCTTTTTACAGATACTTAGCCTTGTTTTGGTGTTGGCTGTGTGAAGATGTCTGCTGGGCCTAAAGGAGGGTTGATATCCAATCCGCTGCCACCGCCTTGACCGCCTTGACCACCTTGTGGAGCTTGCTGTGCGCTCGCATTGGCTGGAGGGTTGTTCCAATCTTTTGTGCGCATACGCTGCGCGGCTGCTTCATAGACTTTCTTGGCCATGAGTGGAATGTTCTGATTGATACCGCAAAGCGTGCGGTATTCTTCGGGGCTTATCCCGTGTGCGCCGCGCAGGTGACGGTTGAGCGTTTTAAAATGCTGTTTTTCGTTGTGGCAAATGCAACATTTTATCTCATCGTCACCAATGGAATTTTTCATTTCCTCAGGATCTGAAATCCGCCACGTCGATACATCCCTGACTGCTGCTGCGTCAATTGCGGGTTTTTCTTTTTTTGGTTTTGGCATCGCCTGTGTGGCATTCGGCATAAACTGCTTTTCATTCGATGGATTGTCAAGGATATGCTTGAGATACATCTTGTTTTGATGCATGGCAATTTGCATCTTCAAGGCTTCTTCTTGAATAAAAGTCATAGGTTCATTGGGATGCTTATTGTACACTATTTCAAAAATTTTGACATCAATCGCTTCATCTGACATGGAAGACTCCTTTTCTTGTGCATGGACAATCGCTAGAGTTCAGAAACAGTTCCTTCTGTAAGAAGGTGACACTTGAGCTAAACAATAAACAAGTCTCTTAAATAAGAAGCGTAATGTATTCCTCGTGTAAGGCAATACTATCGTTCAATCTCTGCAAGCGATACAGAGCTATCTTGGCCTAGTCAGTAGCTCCCTTACGAAAAAAAATATGCCCTTGGAAAACTGTACAACGACTGACTTACGAGCGTACGCGATAGTCTGCCAATCCGCAGATGCGTTTCCCCTTTGGAGCGCTCATACCGCCTTCTCTAAGTCCGTGTTGAAAAAATATTGTGGGGCGGCTGCAATGACAGGAGAGCGTATACGCTACACACGTACTTTGCTAAGCCGATACTAGAAATATTGTTTCAGCCAAAATTGTCCTACAGAATCGGACAATGCGCATCTAGTAGATTGTTTGTCTTATAGATTGCGTATCTCACAATTTCATGAGAAATACCTAGAATACGACCGCCAACGGAACAGAGCGCAACCGGCTGGGAAAAATCTGTGCGCTGCCAATTCACAGTGCGCCTTTGTATCCGCTTACAGATCAACAAAGTCCGCATTCTATCATGGTTGTGGTGCAACGAGTTTAGATGGAACCGCTATACACCCGTGAGCGGATACGCGCCTATGTAGCGCGATGTAGAATTTGAAAATGCGCATTCATTAGTTTTTTTATCTCGCAAGCTTAAGGCGAAATTGGAATGGGATCAAAAAATCTGCGCGCATAGTTTCAAATAACGGCGTACGAAGCGTGGGAAAAGCATGAGAGAACCCTGTACACCTCAAATTCCTGGGTGACACAATGATGGTACTTGTCCAGCTCGGAAAAAGTCCCTTTTACGAATGATCTTAAATTCCCGCCCGGCGAGTTAGCTACATGGAGGTGAGTTACAGTCCATCTGCTCTTCCAACTCAAAAAGAGCCTTTGTAGCTAAACGAGTTCATTTATCTACAATCCGCCGCTTAAGTTGGCAGAATGGCCTCTGGAGCCATGTAGGTAACACGGAAGGTGGGAATTCAAGATGATCTTAATTTCCCAGCATGTATTTTAGGTATACTTGAGCCACAAACAAACTGATAGTGTAGCGAACGGGAGTCTTGAGTCTTTTGCCAAGTGGTAACTTTTTTTATAGCCGAAATACTGAGACGAAAAGCCTACGTGCGCAGTTTTTCCATCCTACAGGCACGGAAAATACTTCTACTCTGTACGAGACCTTTCTTCGTCTCGCAGACTATTCAAATAGGAAGTTTTTTTACGCTTGAGTAGCGAAGTAGAGCCGTTTCACTATACTGCGATTGGGAAAAAAGTTGTCATCCTTCGGACTCTTTTTTATGCTGCAATACAGTGGAAAGCCTACTGTTCGGCTCGAAAAATACCTCCACTCTGTACGAGACGTTTCTTCGTCTCCCTTTGAGAGTACTCTTCTTAGAACTTTTTGTACGCTCAAGTCGAATAGGACGATTTGTAGCGAAATAGCTCCATTTCGCTTGTGATCGGAAACAAGTTGTCACACTTTGAGCGTAGAACGCGCATTTGTTCTTGAATCTCAGGCCAGCCCTGTACACCTTTCTCTCTTGAGTACACGCTGCCTTGTTGTGAGGAGTACGATGAAAAGGAAAGCTCTTCTCACGTTCTCTTCCAGCCAGAAACAAACTCTCATTTTTGCGAACGGGAGTGAGCCACACACGTCACAAGCCTTTGTCGGCTATGACAGAGCGAGTACAATTCAAGACATTGATTGCAATGCTTGGTCGACCCCGCACTGTAGAGGAACTGTACAAAAGTATCTTGACATTGTTGTCGAAACTGCCCCGCAGTTTCGACAACAGAATTGAACGCGATTTTTAATAAACTTGAACTGTATACTCAATAACTTAGCATACGCTTGTACGGTTGAAACGCACGCAAAAGGCTAGAATCGCGCGCAAAAAACTTCGTGAGCCATTGGAAGACTATTCGACCACACGCAAGATAAGCCAAGGCGCTCGAAAGCCAAGCGCACCCTGCGGGTAGGAGCGCAACACTCTGTCGCAAAAGTTTGTGTACAGCTCTTTGTGTCTCTGCAAAATGCAAAAAGCGTAGCTTTGTACAGATACTGAGAGTCTCTTGCAGTCAACCAAGGTACTCGCACAATGCTTCTTCCCACGCCGATTTTGACTCTCGCTAAAAAACAGTATGCGGGTATATATTCCAGCCCTCTCGCAATAGGTGAGCCACGCCTGAATGGAAACTTTTTTGGGCAAGGATCCGCCATTGGCTTGCGGATCCTTGCGCAAAAGGGTGCTGAAAGCAAACAGCGCTTGTATTTCCGTTGGTCTTTACCAAAAAGAAATAAAAAAGTAAAGAACAATCCTCTTTTTTTTTCTGGAATTTCTTTTGGGATTTTTCCAGTTAGTCTTTCTTTGGTATCCGCTCGTTTTTTTCTATGTAGCGAAGCGTAATTGTCCTCTCTTCCTCCGATACGGCAAGACCCTCACCGGCACCGGTCTGAAAGGAGAGTTCGCGGAGAATGGCAAGACATGTGCGGTCTTTCAGATGCACACGCACACAGACGGGCGTCTCGGGTTCCTTTCCCTCCTTTTCAAAACGAAAGCCCGCTTGGGCTGCAACCCTTGCGAGCGCGATCTCTATGGGACCATCCCAGAGAAGATCCATGCGCCGCAAGAGATCCCCTCGCGCCTCTTGCGGAAGAATAATACGCTCCCTTGTCCCGGCAAGCCAGGAGAGATCAAAACGAATGCTTTCGGCAACCTCTGAAAGTTTCTGATCAAGATAGGAGAGTTCTCCAGGCTTAGGCTTTTGTACGCATGAGACGCAGAGGAGAAGAAGAACTGCCAGAGAGACAAAACGGCGTGCCATCGCACACTCCTTGGTTAGAGATTATGTTTGACATATCAAATATAATAATAATGCAAAAAAAGACAAGGGCAGCGCAAGAAAAAAACGCGAGTTTTTTTCTTGCGCTGCCCTTGTGATCTGCCGCCTTGCGTGGAAACTGCTGCGGCACAAGGATCGCAAAAGTCAAAGCACTGCGTACGCGAAAAGACCACTCGCGGATTTTCACATTCTGTCGGTCAATTTGCAGGCTCAAAGCCAGAAAAAACACAGGGCGCTCTCCTGTATGCACTTCCTGGAACAAGAGACGCAACCGCCTGTCAACCCGCAGGAAAGCTCATTGGCGTATACTCTCGTTTTTCGTCCCAGTCCTCATACATGGCGAAACCTCGCAAAGCGTGTTGCGAGTCTCTTTCATCCTAAAATCCGCAGCACAAAATGTACCCGAGAGAATTTTTTCTCGTGTATGTGCCGTGTTGAAGCTGAAATCTTCGCGTTACAAGCCTTGGCTTATGTCAGAAGCGACGTACGAAAAGGGAAGAGTCCAGAAGAACTGTACAGCGACAGAAAATCCTGGTTCTTTGTGCTTTGAGCGATAGCCTGCAAATCCGTACACGCGTTTTTGCCCACCTCTGCGCAAAGCACATCGTCTGTAATTTCGCCCATTCTTTGTGCTCCTTTTGACGTTTTGTTGTACGCGGCGCTTCGCACAGACGCATGTCGAACGCAAGCGGGCGCTCTGTACTCTAGCATTGGTTGCTCTCATGACAAAGGGTGGGCAAATAAAAAAAGCCATCTGGGGAGGGCGGAACGGAAGACCAGGTTTGATGAAACCACTTGACTAACGATCCATACAATATCCCGCGTATACTCGGGCGTCACAATGATTCTTCCCGCGACACGAAGTGCGCCCTGTGGGTGCCGGCCAATCTCTGTTACTTTTTTGCTCTGTTGCTTTCTTGCTTTCTTTGGTCGCACGAGGAAAAACTCGTATGCGGCCATATCCCACAACCTACCCAACCTACACCTACCCTGTTGGGCTTTCTTGTTTCTGCTGTTTCTTCGATGTCCCTACGCATTCTTAAGAAGCCTGTACGCATGAGCTAACAGAGCATAATGCGTCCCATAGTCAGCGACAACCTCATTGAGGAGATTTGTCTGTAAATTGACTACTATGAAGTGTTATGAGCGCTCGTTGTCTCTTACCTTCGGACAAGGTGATGGCTTGCTCTTGCAGCATTTGGGCGAAAATCGCAAGGAGTTCACAAGGGTTCACAAGGAGATCACAACTTGTCCCAAGTCTCACGCATCTGGCTTTTCCAACGGAAATATGTCGATGGGGCGATGCCAAGAACGCTGCAGGCTGAATCTCTTGATTTGCCCATGGCAACATGCGCTATCGATCCGCGTGGATCCTGTTCATTCTGCCTTTTCCTTGTCCCAAGCTCTCCAAACAGTTCCCCAAACGGATCGCCAAAGATTTTTTTCGCAGCACCCGCAGTCACTTCCGCAAGAGCCTTGTTCTTTCTTTCACGATCAACCGTAATCTTCACGGATGTGTTCATCTTTCCCTTTGAGCGGTACAGTACAGCGTTTGCGTACAAGAGATACTGCGCCAGTATTGGTCTGCTCGGGAAAAAGCCCTTGTGACACCCTTTTGACCAGGCAAATTCTAGACTCATGAGCGTGGGCAGGCGTAATTCCCAGGTCTTTAAGAAACTTAAGCAGAAGATTTACGGTTTGGAGGCGATGTTTGGAGGCGACGAAGGGCAGCTGCATTTCTGGACTGTACTCATGACGGCTCCATAATCCGTTGACGCAGGGTACAAAGAGGATGGGGCTCGCGGTTTTTGCAGTCCCGCTCAAACTTGAGTATCTACCCTTCGCAAAAACGTGCAACTCTCCTGACTCATTGTGCTCTGTGCGGAGAGCTTTGGTGAAAATTTTGACATGTAGCCTTTTGCTGCGCGCACGTCAAGGGAGGCATTGCAAGGAGAGGGCATTTGCGGTACTATAGACGCGCAGTTCGTCCATTTTTTATGCTGTGCGCCGTACAAAAGGGACAGGGATATACTTAAAGCCTCATAAAGATTTTCCCATAGGTGGCCGAGAGTGTACCTCCCAGGCGTTCTGCGGAAAATCACTGTGCAGTCGAGTATACCTGGAATTGCACGTGTCAGGCGTTCTGCGGAAAATCAATGTGCCGTCCGAGTATACCTGGAATTGTACGTGGTTCAGTTGGAAAACACTGGGCAATGGGTGCAAATGAGTGTTCGTAAAGCGCCAACGCATGGTCACTTCTTATCCGACTTACCTATACTTGCTTTGCGACCAATCGAGAGCCGCACGAAACGCGTTGCACACTTAAAGAACTGCGTTTTTTTGCATCTCTTTCGACAAGCACGTGCGGGTCGCAACGCGACTTGGCGTAACGGTTGTGCCTAGTACTCCTTAGTGTGGGAAAACCATGATGCGGCTTACTTGATGACCTTCGAGTCACAAGGATCCACACGCAGGGACACAAGTGAGAAAAAGAGGTGGTGCCGATCGGTGCCACAATGATTCTTCCCTTGCCGATTCTTTCTGCGAGGGAAAATCTTTCTGCGGCAGGGTAGAGCTCAACTTGTGGCCACTTTCTTTCTGCCCGTAGAGAGCCTAAAATGGAACGCGCTCTTCTTTCGTTTGCTTTTTTTTCGTCTCTTGCGAGAAAAAGCTCTGGCCTTCACGCATACGCACAAAAACGCGCTCTCGTACTGGCAGAGCAAAGTTCCGAGTGTATCGTATACGCTCTACTGCTCTTGCAAGCGTAGGATGGCCCAGCATATTTTTACAACACGGACTTAAGAGTAGGCAGTGCGAGTATTCCTAAGGATCTGTATGAAGAGGTGTCACAAGCAGCTTGCTTAAAAAGAGATTTTTGCGCCTCTGTACGCCATCTGCTTTCTTTGCTCTGCTTTTCTTGCCGATACGTATTTTGTACGACAGAAAACTCCGCACGCAGAGCCAAACTGATTGTGTCTTTCTGCCCGCAATCCCCTTTGCTCTTAAGGAGCCATACGTTCTTGCCTGCAAACTCGGTGTCACTGCGATACGAAGAGAGATAACTGTGTCGCTCATCTTTGTCTTTTGCGGGAAAACCAGCGCAAGACCAGAGAGAGCAGGTGCATTGTGTTAGGAAGACCACGACTGCGGCATTGATAATACAAAGTGAGCCTAACGGTAGGTATCCCCCGAAAGATGGGGCGGATGTCTAGGACATTTTGAATGGAGGATGAAACATTGAACGGTTTTTTTGCAAAACTTGTCTTGTTTTTCTTTGCGCTTTTCTGCGTCTCTGGGAACGCGATGGCCGCCGAGAAGTATATTGTCGCGAGTGACTGCACCTGGCCTCCTTTTGAGCTTCTTGATGAGGCGAAAAAACCTGTGGGCTACTCCATTGATTTTCTGCGCGCTGTCGCCAAAGCGGCCGGTTTTGAAGTTGAAAACCGCAATGTCGCCTGGGACGGCATTTTCGGTGGAGTTCGGACTGGCCAGTACGATATAGTCGCCTCTTCCACAACCATCACTGAAGAGCGGAAACTGCAGTTTGATTTTTCTGATCCGTATTTTGAGATCGTCCAGGCTGTGATTATGCCTAAGGGCAAAACAATCAAGAGCCTTAAGGATCTGAAAGGGCTGCGCGTCGGTGGCCAGATTGCGACGACAGGGATTTTTGTTGTGAAAAATGCGAATGTCGGCGCAACCATCAAGGAATACGACGACGTGGGTCTGGCTATCCAGGATCTCGTTGCCGGCCGTATTGACGCCGTTGTCTGCGACGATCCGGTCGCAAAGTACTATTCCTTGAAGAAGAAGGACTACGAAGGCAAGATCGCCGTTGTGTTCCAGACAAACGACAAGGAATACTTTGGCTTTACGGTTAAGAAAGGCCGCAAGGATCTGATTGAGAAACTGAACCGCGGCATCAAGATCGTCAAGGAGAACGGAACAGAAGCTGCGCTTAAGAAAAAGTGGATCGGCGAATAGAACAGAATGCGCCCGCCATGTGGCGGGCGCCTATATTTTTTTGTTCGCCTAGGCGGACACTATAGGAAAAACAATGGCCGAGACAGAAGAAAAACAAAGTGCCGGCAATATAGTGCTTGTGACTGACGGGGGCTCAATTCCAAATCCAAACGAGTTCCGTCTAATCAACGCCTGGTCGGTTTCCCTGACACTTGCCATTCTCAGTCTGTTTGCTTTGTGCCTTATCTGGCCTGAACCCTATCTGCGCATTCTGCTCTACCTTCCGGACGGTATCTTGGTGACATTTCAGATAACCCTGCTCTCCATCTGCTTCGCCGTTCCGCTCGGTTTTGTGACAGGCCTTGGGCGCATTTCGAAAAACCGCTTTTTTAAGCTTGCGGCCTCAACCTACGTTGAGATCATCCGGGGCATTCCTCTTTTAGTCCAGCTTTTTTACATCTACTACGCCCTCTCCCGCTTTGTTCTTGTAAGCGGCATAACCTCAGCAGTCATAGCGATAAGCATCTGCTACGGCGCCTACATGGGTGAAGTGTTCCGCGCAGGCATTGCGGCCATCCCCAAGGGGCAGACCGAGGCCTCCCGGTCACTTGGTTTCACGCGCTTCCAGACAATGTTCTACGTGATCCTCCCCCAGGCTATGCGGACAATTCTGCCTCCTGTTGGCAATGAGTGCATTGCCATGCTGAAAGACACAGCCCTTGTCTCAATCATGGCTGTTCCGGACATCATGCAGCGGGCGCGCAGTTTTGTGGGCACAACCTATTTGTATTTTGAAACCTACACCGTAATCGCCCTGGTGTATCTTGTCATAACCTTGCTGCTTTCAAAGGCGGTGAGCATCATGGAAGCCAAGCTGAACTACTATGACAGAAAAACTCGATAAGCCCTCGGTGATTTCGATGCGCGGGGTCTGGAAGTACTTCGGTACTCTTCCGGCCCTGCAGGATGTGAACATTGAGATTGCGCCAACAGAACGGGTGGTCATTATCGGCCCGTCGGGATCGGGCAAAAGCACAGCCCTGCGCTCGATCAACCGTCTTGAGGAAATTGACAAGGGCACCATTTTTGTGAATGGTCAGGACATCAACGATCCCGCAAATGACATCAACCTTATCCGACACAAATTGGGCATGGTCTTTCAGCAGTTCAATCTCTTTCCGCATAAGACTGTCCTGCAGAATTTGACGCTTGCGCCGATAAAGCTCCTCGGTATGGAGCGGGAAGAGGCGGAAGACCGGGCGTACGGTCTTCTTAAGAAAGTCGGGATCAGCGAAAAAGCCAATGTCTACCCCTCAATGCTCTCCGGTGGCCAACAGCAGAGAGTTGCCATTGCCCGCGCTCTTGCCATGCAGCCTGAGATTATGCTCTTTGATGAACCGACATCAGCTCTCGATCCTGAGATGGTTGGTGAGGTCCTCAATGTCATGATTGAGCTTGCCGGCGAGGGGATGACAATGGTCTGCGTGACCCATGAAATGGGTTTTGCCAGAACGGTTGCAGACCGGGTGATCTTCATGGACCACGGACAGATTCTTGAAGTGGGCGACCCAGATAACATTTTCGATCACCCACGCCATCCGAGACTGAAATATTTTTTGCAGCGCGTTCTCTAAAGCAAAGCCCCTGTATCCGAAACATCAAAAGCGCCGTACAAGCCCGTGCCTTTCAGACGGGCTTGTACGGCGCTTTGCTTCTTGCTTGGAGGTACGCTTTCTGAAACAAGCAAACGTTCTGGGGAATCTATTGACCGTAAAACAAAATCGTGGCAAATAGGGGCACAGGTCACGCCAAAATTTCTCAAGCCCATCAATTCGTTTCTCATGTGCTTCCCAAGTGGCACAACAAATACCAACGCTTGCCTCTATCTAAAACGAGGTTGGAGGGCAACAATCTCTTGGAAGGTACTCTCTCCTCATTGGATGTTTTTGTTTATGCGAATTTCTTAGATTTTCTTTCCTTTGGTTTGCTGTCTACATAGCCTTGTCCTTTATGAGCAATCGCATACGCTGCTCCTTGGTGAATGAGCAACTTCTTTCTGTCACAATCGTGCTTGTATAGGCGGAATTACCCTCTATACAAGTACCGTCACGCCTAAAAGCAAAGGTCTTCTTGTATCGTAAATAAGAGTTAGCACATACGGTTATAGCCTTTGTCATCCGACTTGGCTTTGTCTGTCTCGGATTTAGTATAGGCTTATAGTCCAAATCCTCAATGACAATATCCCTGTCTGAAGAGCATAATCAACAATTTTTGATGGTATAGTACGGATTTACCTTGTTGCGGAGTCTCCTGTACCCTGAAATTTCAAGTCGAAATGCTTCAAATGTACAAGGTTTCCTGTTTCGTTGGTTTCGGCATTGTACTCCAAACCAATCGTTCCATAGGAACTTCTGGTCTTGCAATCATTAGCTTGCGTACCGCTTGTTTCTGCGGAATACATGCGCTAGAGTACTCTGCGGTCTTGTTTTATGAGAGAATTTGCAAGAATTCTGTCCATATACTTGAAAATACACGAGCCTTGATATTCTTGCGAAGCTGAATTGCAAAAATATTGCCTTTTCCTGCATTGACCACAGGTGTCATTTGCAAAATTTGATTACAACAATGTTCAAGGACGATTATTCCTAGCTTGTCGAAAATGCTCTAACCATATCGTAGGACTGATCAAATTGTTATCTTTGAGATGAAACTGTGCATAGAACAGTTTTTTTGAGCCAAAGCAGATATGCAAATCCTTACCTTGAATCTTTTTCAGCAGGTTCTTCTTCTATGCCATGCGGTTGATTTTTTGATGGGCGTAGAAAATATCTGGCTTTCTCACGATAGTACCACAGGGAAGAAGCGGTACATCCGTTTTCCCTGGGCTTTTTCACGGATAGCATAGATCTTCTTGCGTTTCTTGACAATTTTTCCTTTTTTGCGTCCGTACTCATACCACTTTAGCTGATACAACGGCGTATACAATCCTTCGACATCGGAAATCTCGGAATTGGCAAGGCGTTTGCGTACGCCAAAGGTTCTCTGCAAGATGGTATTAAAGTCGCCTTTTCTTTATGTTGAATGTACCGCCGTTCTTGTTAGCTATGCCATGCAAATCGAAGGATTTTGCCATAAAGAGCCTTCTTTTGCATATTCAATTATCAAGGCTTTGTTCCCTTGATTAGGTCAAAAATATATAGAATCCAATAAAAGTATTTTATCTAAAATTAAATAGTACTGTTAATTGTCGATAAATAAATTAAAAAAATTATATTTTTTTGTTTATATTGTTTAAATGGTTAAGAGAAAATGAAGATGGACACCTTACATAATTACGAATGCATAGAAGTGAATCAAAACGTACTATCAAAGCCGCAACTGCTTGGCGTATTCCTCGTCTGTGTCCTCCGTGTTCTTCGACTCCTTCGCGCAAACGGATAGATGGTTTACTGGCCGGCATTTTCGAGTACCTTATCGTGAAAATAATCGAAAATGAATCCATCTGGAATAAAGCCGTTCAGGCCGTCCCCCTCATTTTTTCCGTCTCCATTCACAGCCTTGTCCCATGGGGACCCAGGCTTGTGTGTCCAGGCTGACAGCTGTGAAGCTGGATACTTCGCGAAACTCGGAATGACAAGGTCGTCAACTACGTATTTCACGTCCTGGTCGTCACTGTTTTGTATAGTGCTTGAGAAATGCGAGATATCGTTATGCTCGTGAAAGTAGTTAAAAACCATTGGGAAGACGGGGCCATATTTCCACGCACGAGGATATTCATCGCAAACGCGCTCTTTTTTCCAGGCCAGGTAACACCCATAGACACAATATAACAACTTTTGAATTTTGGTATTGTTGTATGGGATTCTTTTGGCGTCGCACTGCTGTGCAATATACGCCGCAACGTCCCTGCTATCATACGGTGCAGACATAGACACCTCCTCGCTCAGCTTATAGCACGTTGGATTGTAAACATCAAGATATGCGCATCCACTGCAAAAAGTACTGTCTACGGAAGAAACAATGTCCCCCATGTAGCCAAAGAAGCATGTAATGAAGTCACCTGAGCCGTATACGTATCCGCTCACAAGGGTACGTCGACGACCGAAGGGCTCGGATGCGGGTTCCCCATGACGGGGGATCGCCACCTCATCTCAACTGGGCTATACTGCGGTCAGAAAAAAAATTGCTCTTTTTGTCTTGACTCCTTCCCCTCTTCCTAGTATGCGTTTATAGACTTTTTCTACCAAAAAACTAGAGGAGGGGATCAGCATGCCCAGATTATCGAAAGAGACACAGGAAGC
>JAFTDR010000150.1 GCA_017454105.1 Desulfovibrionaceae bacterium
AAATTAGTAATTTTGTCCCTAATAGGTATTACGGTTCTATCCTAAGCTCTTCACCATTGTGTGATTCAACTCCAATTTGGTGAGATATTCACCTGGAAACCTAGACTACACTTTGTTTTTCTCTGTAAAGATGCCTACCTACCGGGTATCCTTTGAGTCACACATGCGACTCAAAAGCATATCCACTCTGTGGCGGTCTACATCGAGCAATGTCCGCTATAATCAGAGTTTTATATTTGAAATACCTTTCTTATCCTACTTGAGTCACGCAGAAATGAAGAGTTTAGGTTCTATAGTTTGATTGCAAGAGATGGGAGTAGTTTATGTCTGAGAAGCCAGATACTCTCACTTGTTCGAGGTCGGGTTTATTGCAATCAATTTATCGAGTATCCGCTCACGGGGTTACTGCGCGCGCCTTTCAGAAGATTTTATGCTACTCCTCAGGCCGGAAGAAAGCGAACTTTGTTGACGTTGCTACGGTTTGAATAGATTTAAAACCAGCATAGTACCGTTGACCCGTGATCGGATACACTGTTACAACTTTAGGTCATAGATGTGAACGAATTACTATCCGCATTTTTAATCATATAAAAACACCTTGTTTTTCTTTATTTTTAAGAATATGGATAAATAATTTTTTTCAAAAATATTTAAAAAAATATAGGGAATTGCGTGAAACCGAAAACGTCATATTCAGAAGTATGCGCCAGATCTTGTAGTTGTTCTTACAAAAGAATTATACCTCAAGAAATTTTTATTAAAATTTTACGCGGTGATAAAATTCTACTTGAAGATTGGGAATCTCACATTATTTATTCTTTAAATGAAAGTCCAATAGATTGGATTTGTGGAGTTATGATGGAATTAAATATAACAACTGAAGATTTATCAAAAATAAATAAGAAATTACCAGAATGCTTTCAATGTAAAAGACTGGGAGATATAGATGAGCTTTTCAAATATAACTCTTTATGTATTAAATAAAGCGCTAAAGCAATTACAGTATGCAAACATTTCAAATAATCAATGGGCATTAGGAGGTGGAACGGCTATACAATATTATTATAGCCATCGTTATAGTAAAGATATTGATATATTTTTTCCTGATTTGCAATTTTTAACTTTTGTATCACCAAGAATAAATGATGTTAATGATGATGATTTAATATTTTATTCAGAACAAACAAATTTTATAAAATTAAATTTTCTGCAGGTGATATCGACTTTATTTTTTCAAAACAAATTACAAATTTAAATCCCCAAAAAATAAATGTGTTAGGAAATGATATTTTTATTGATCACCCATTAGAGATTATAGCAAAAAAAATTTATTACAGGTCGGACAGTATAACAATGAGAGATTTATTTGATATTGCATTTGTGTATACTAAAGAGGGAAATAACATGGTTAATATAATAGATATGGTAGATAAAATCAAAACATTAAACAAAAAATATCTGAAAGTAATACATTTTATACAAGGAAAATAAAAGAAATTGAATATTTAAAAAAATGGATATGTCATTCAAGGTAAAGAATTAGAAATTTGTAATGATTTTTTTAACAAAGTTATTGCTATTCATAAAAATTTATCTCTACAGACAGAAGTACCCAAATATCATAAGAATACTTTCTAAAAAGTTCATATGCATCCGCTCACTGATGTATTACAATTCGAGAAGTTGATTGCAATGAGTGCCCACCCCGCACGGAGGGAGTATCTGGCCTCTCTGCCAAAAACTCCTCCAGTCTCTTGCAATCAACCTGGAGAATCGTAAAACGGGGGGGGAATGCACCTGTAAGCCTCCTGGTCTCACGAGCGCAGAGAACGCCCTGCGTAAGCAGTTTTTGTTGACAATACAATGACTTAATACCGTTGGCGCGTGGTACAGTTATTATAATAGACTGCGATGGATATTCTTCTTTCATAGCGTGCGGCAAGAGATATACAGGGCTGTGGTGGCTCACCGTAGTCCGCCCGCTCGGAAAACAGGAGCAATCTCGGCATAAACGCCTGCGAGAGCGACCAGTCATTGTCTGTGGCCGCGCGATCGTCATGGGGGGACTCGTCAGTCGGGAAAAAATGGGGATATAGCCCTTGCGCAGCCCAGAAGTGCTGTTTGCGCCAAATGGTTGGGTGTCCCCGAGACCTACTTTTTGTCATTGCCTTGGTGTGTTTGGGTACGCAAAAGCTGTGCGCAGATTTTTCTTCCAGGAAGACGCACATCGTATTTTGTACGCGCAGGCAGTGTCATGAGGAATGGGGAGTTTTGGCAAGAAAGAGCCCACAATTTCCGCTTGCCTGTGGGGGCATCGGTTTCGTCTTGGTTCAGCGCTGTATCGTTGGATTTTTTGTGTATATGAGGGGGGCTTACGAGCGCAGCCCCCCAGTATATTGGGTTTCGGTCAGTCGCGCTCCCTCTTTCTTGGGAGGGGCGCGTGACTACAGATAAGATCGTGCGAAAAGATGATAAATTGGTTGCGGCCGTTGCTTTTTGCCATATAGAGGGCTGAGTCCGCATTGTTATAGAGGGGCGTGTAGGTTTTTCCGTGTTCAGGACAGATGGCTATGCCAATGCTTGCCGTGACTGTCAGGCTTTCGCCGCTCACAAGCTTGTAGGTATAGGTGATGATGTCGTTGAACTGCTTCGCCTTTTCCTTGATGGCTTCAATATTGTTCAAGGAGGGGGAGAAAACGATGAATTCATCGCCGCCGAGTCTCGCCACAATGTCGTCGCCAAACACTTCCTTGAGCAGATAGGCGACGCGCTTTAGGCATTCGTCGCCTGTGGGATGGCCGAGAGTGTCATTGATTTCCTTGAAGAAGTCGAGATCGAACAGGAAGAGCGCGCCAGTACAGTTTTTGTTTGCGAGCGCAGCGTTGAGTGCCCGTTCAAAGCCTGCGCGGTTCAAGATACCGGTCAGCATGTCCTCATAGGCTTTGTGAGCGAGGGGATTGACCGTCTCGCGGAAGATAAGAGCACCTAGGACTGCGAGAGAAATCGCAATGATAATGGTTGCAACAAGACAGGATATGGCGATCCCGGTTACATTGACTTGTATGCTTTCCATCTCGGTCCCAATGAACCACATGCCGAGAATTAAGCCCTGACTGTTTTGGATTGGCCAGTAGACTGTCTTGTAGGACTTGCCGAGAATAGTGGTGTTGGCGCTAAATTCCATCCCGTTTTTAAGAACATCGCTTCTGACCTTGTTGCTTTCTAGCACCGTCCCGATAGCTCGCGTACCATCCCTGATGATCGTGGTTGAGAGGCGCACATCCCGGTCAAAGACGGTCATCTCCAGCTTGGTGGACTCTTTTATTTCATCGACAAAGTCGTGGTTTTTGAAGGAGTAGCCGAAGAGCAGTGCGCCTACAAACTTCCCGTCGACATAGACAGGGGCCGCAGCGGCGACAGAGAGTCCGTTGTTTCTGAGTTTGGTGATATCGACGTTTGGTGTCCCTTTGAGGGCCTTCAATAGTACGTTCGAAAAGGCGATATTGTCACCTCGCTTGTCGAGGTAGCCCCTCGCGAGTACTGTGCCATTGGTATCTGTTATTGTCGCAAAACTTGCCCTGAAGTGTTCCTTTGCCGTTTTGGCGACTTGCACCATCTTTTCGTAATCGTTTGACCGGAAGGCATCGGCAAGTTCTACTGAGGTGGAGAGCATAATCACTTCCTGGTAGAGCCTGTCCTTGAGATTCTTCAGGTTGTTGTTGACGACAAGGCGCATGGTCTCCAAGTCTTCCTGGACGTGGTGTTCAAAGCCCTCATACAGAAAATGGTAGAAGACAAAAAAGGTCGACAGTGCGGTCAGAAGAATGATCACAACGACAAGTGCCATGCTATGAAAAATCGAAAGGCGCATTGCATACTCCAGAAATTGCGTCTATTTCAGCACAATAAAGAGTGAATCAGAATGCGAGCTGGAGTCTTTGCGCGCGCTGTGTGTCTTTTGGAAAAGAACAAAAGGTTTATTACCGAAAAAACTTTCGGGAACAAACCTTTTCAGCGCAAAGCGACTTATGAGGCTCTCTGGCATTAGGGAAGCTATTCTTTCAGGCCAAAGACTGTGCGAATTGTATTGATGCGTTCGAGCTGATTTGCGTGGCTGTTTTCGTTCTTAAGATACATAAGCGGATCATGGTTTATCTTGTGAAGAATCGATGTGATCATCGCGGTTAAATGCTGTTTCATGTCTTCATCGCAGTGCAGATGCCTACAGGTGTGTTCAAGTTCAGCCATGGCAATGGATTCGTTGCGCTCTATGAGATCCACAATGGTCGGTTGAAGCTCGAGTGTTTTTAGCCATTTTTCGTATGTGGTCACTTCATCTTCGACGATTTGCCTGGCCTTCATCGCCTCGTCGCGCCGGTTATTGATGTTTTCCTCAACGATTTCCTTAAGATCGTCGATATCATAGAGGTAGACATTGTCAAGACTGTTGACATCGGGATCAACGTCGCGCGGGACAGCGATATCAATAAAAAACATCGGCTTGTTTTTGCGCACACTGAGGACGCGGGAGACTGTGCGGGCGCGCAGAATTGGCTCAGGGGAACCGGTTGAAGTTATGACGATATCGACATCAGGAAGTGTCTCGCTTATCGCGTCAAAGGGAATAGCGTGGCCGGAGAAGGTTGCGGCGAGGTTTTGGGCCCGCTGGTACGTTCTGTTAGCAACGAAAATAGTCTGTATCCCAAAATGGATAAGATGCTTTGCCGCAAGTTCGGCCATCTCGCCTGCTCCGATAAGCAGGGCTCTGTGTTGAGTCAGATCCCCGAAGATGCGCTTTGCGAGTTCGACCGCAGCATAGCTTATGGAGACAGCGTTGCTTGCAACTGCCGTCTCTGTGCGCACGCGTTTTGCGACAGAGAAGGCCTTGTGGAGGAGTCGATTTAAGATCGGGCCTGTTTTTCGCGCGTGAGCGGCCTGCTGGTAGGCTTTTTTGAGCTGTCCTAGGATCTGCGGCTCGCCGACAATCATGGAGTCAAGGCTTGAGGCGACAAGAAAAAGATGGCGCACCGCATCATCGTTTTTGTAGCGGTAGACATATGGTTTTAAATCGTCAAGCGGGGCGTGTTTGGCCTCTGCCCACGATGCGAGCAGCTCTTCCTCCGCGTTTTCATTGCCTGAGGCGATGATTTCTACCCGGTTGCAGGTTGAGAGAATGATGTTTTCCCGTATGCTTTCCGTACAGGGTATGGCCCAGAGTTCCTTGTTGCAGACATCCGTGAGTGCGAAGCGCTCACGGATGTCAACACCTGCCGTTTTATGATTGAGTCCAACCAGAAAAATCGAATTGTCCATGCGCTTGTCCCGCTCAGTTGATCAGAAAGGCATGGTGTGTGTCCATGACCGTATTTATAATGAGAAGAGAGAAAAGACTTGTGAAGAAAATGCAGAGCATTGTAAGCGCCGGTTTTCTCCCTGTCCAGGATCTGGCAAGGCGGTTGTGGAAGACAAAAGCCAGGGCAGCCCAGACAAGAAGACTGACAAGCTCCTTGGGGTCCCCGGTAAAGGTCGCTCCATACACCGGCTTTGCGCGGAGGAGACCTGCGGCAATACCCACAGTGTACAAGGGAAATGTCATGACAATGCAGAAGCCATTGATTTTATCAAGAATATTTAAAGCTGGCATATCCGTCAGGAATCCTTTGACAGGCTTCTTGCTTTTGATTCTACTGTCAATAAAGAGAAAGAGGAGGCTTGCGATGCAGGATACCGCCATAAGCGCCAGGCTGAGAAAGAGGGCGCCTATGTGGAGAACATAGAAGGAGGATCCGAGGGATTCTGGGATTGCCTGAACCTTGCTTATATAGGGAATTGACAGCGTAAAGAGCAGTGTGCAGAGAGGGGCGGCGAAGAGAACGGCTGTCTTCTGTTTGAATTTTCCCCAGAGGACGAGGGATATGAGTGCCACAAACCAGGCGACCATCTGCAGGTACGCGCCCCCACTGAGGCCTCCGGTAAAATTTTTGTGGAAGCCTGTCAAAAGACCTATTGTCTGCAAAAGAAGAGCGAGTGCGCACAGAGCGCAGCCGGCTTTCTGAAGCCATGTCTTTCGCGTGATCATTCCAGTAAGACCGCTTACGGAACTTGTGAAATACACGGCAAGAGTACAGAGGCTTGCATACTCATACGAGATCATACAGCAACTCCGGGAGTGCGTTTTGCAGTTCGGCCGGAAGAAGAGGGAGCAGAAAGGTTGCGGCCTTGTCCGTCTCCCCCCTTTGAAGCCATGATTCAAGGGGACTGTCTGCAAGGCGTGTGAATAGGAGGGTATTGTCGGCGCTTGGGCGGCCAAGAGAGAGAACAAGCGGTCTCAGTCTCGCCATAAAGGTGAGCATTGGCTTTTTTTCTTCCGCCCATGCTTCAAGTTCCTTGCGCCATTTCTTGGCGAGCGCCGGGCTTGCGCCATTGGTGGAAAGACAGAGGCTCATATCGCCGCAGGTACAGAGGGCCGGAAGAGAAAAGTCGCCATCTTCTGGATTGCTCGCGCTGTTGCAGTGGACATGGTGTTTTTTGCATAAAGCGGCGATACGCGCGTTTTCCTTGGGATCGGCTGTGCAGGCAAAGACAAGATCTGCCCCTATGCAATCTTGCTCCTCAACTGTCCGTCTGTTGAAAACGCAAGAGGGATGCCCCCTTGTGCAGTCGGGTGGGCCGGGAAGGAAGGGATCGAAGAGGAGAAAAGTCGCGTCTGCGCCATAGCGCAAAAGTCTTGAGAGTTTTCTCTGGCCGACTTTGCCGAGCCCTGCGATAAGGCAGCGTTTCCCCTGAAGGGACAGGTTTATGGGAAAGCGTGTTTCCATTGCAACTTTTCTTACTTCTCCATGGTTTCGAGAGCAAGGCGGGCCGCTTCCTGTTCTGCTTTTTTGTAGCTTGGCCCCTGGGCCTGGAAGACATGGCCGTCTGGAAGTTTTAGATCAATAATAAATATTTTCGCGTGTTCCGGTCCGATGCTGCCGGCAAGATTGTAGACTGGAAGACCTTTGAAACGTTGCTGCACAATTTCCTGGAGACGGGTTTTATTGTCCTTGCTCGCCGTCTGGTCGGAAACAGCTTCGTCCCAGTGGTCATTGAAGATCTTCTGAATTGTCTTTAAGGCTGCCTGGAAGCCGCCGTCCATGTAGACTGCTGCGATCACAGCTTCGAACGTGTCGCTTAATACGGAATCCCTTTGCCTTCCGCCCTGCAGTTCCTCGCCGTGGCCGAGAAGGATGAGATTGTCGAGCGCGAGTTCCCGCGCCATGCGGGCAAGGTTTGTTGTACTCACAAGATTTGAGCGTATCTTGGTTAAGGCTCCCTCGCGCAGAGTTGGGCAGAGCTTGAAGAGAACATGGGAGACACAAAGTTCAAGAACCGCGTCGCCGAGAAATTCCATGCGTTCATTATGTTCAGTGGCCGACTGGTGCGAGTTTTCGTCTTGGACGCCTACCTTTTCGTTGGCAAAGGAACTGTGTGTGAGTGCCAGTTCAATATGATCGTTTCTTTTGAACGTGTGTGCAAGGCGGCCTTCAACTTCTTTTAGTAATTGTCTGCGTTTTTCCGGTTCTGTAATGTTCATCAGCTATTCAGCGTGCGTCGATTGGACTGGAAACGCTGCTCCCTTTATCGTTAAGTGAACGTTCTTTCCTTGGTAGTAAGGAAGAAAAGAAAAAACATATACTTTTATCGGCAAACCGTGAAGGCAGAGCTTCGCGTTTTTCCAAAAAAAATATTCTGCCAAGCTGCGGGAAAAGCAGGGTTTACTTCCGCGCGCCGTTCATCCGGCGCAGGGTAAGAATTTTTTGCCTTTTCGCCTTTCCTGATGTATAGTGCGCGCATCGCGGCCTGGGCTAGCGTGTCAGCCTTATGGAGAGAGGCTTTTTAGGGCATTGTGCGCAAGTCCGCTGCTGCCAATAAAAAATTGTTAGAAAAAAGAGTGTACCAAGGGTTTACCTTGAGGGCAACCACAGCGTTATCAGGAAAAGCTGTGTCCCATTTTTTTTTTTGCTCTATTCCTTACGTTTGGAGGAGAGATAATGTACGACGTCCGTCTGGTGAAATTGGTGAACGGTGAGCTTGTTCTTGGCAAATACGACGCCGCAAAGGACTGCTTAAACGAGGTCGCCATTTTACAAGTTATGCCGACACAGCAGGGAGTCCAGATGATCCTGCTTCCCTATGGCCATCCCTTTGAATCAAATTTCGTGGCCTCTATTGAGAGCAAGCATTTTCTCTACCAGTACAGCTCGACGCCAAAGGAAATCGAGAACAAGTATATCGAGGCTGTGTCGAACATAACGATAGCCGGCGGGCTCGGAAATCTGAAGTTCGAGTCGCAGAACATTTCCCCATCCAAGCTTACGCTTTAGGAATCATGGTGTTCATCGCCGCGCGGGTGAGCCTGATCATAGACGGCAATAAGTTCTCTCATACTGACATGCGTGTACTGCTGGGTTGTTGACAGACGTCGATGGCCCAGCAGTTCTTGTACTGAGCGGAGATCCATGCCGTTTTCGAGCAGGTGGGTCGCGAAGGCGTGGCGCATTGTGTGCGGCGAGATATGCTGCTCAATGCCGGTGGACTTTGCCTGTTCCTGGCATATGCGCCAGGCCTCCTTGCGGTTTAAGCGTTTTCCGCGCGTACCGACAAAAAGAGCCTCCTCCTGCGCGTCCGCTATTGTGCCCCTTACGGCAAGCCATTTGTTTATCCGTTCAACGGATGTATCCGAGAGTGGCACAAGGCGCTCCCGCGATCCTTTGCCTTTGACTTTGAGGACCTGCCGTCCCACAACATCGCTGACATTCAAGGAGAGTGCCTCGGAAATGCGCAGACCGGAACCGTAGAGCAGCTCAAGAAGCGCTTTGTCTCGCAGGGAGTGGGGTTGCGCGCTTGCGTGCGCGTCGAGAAGGGTGAAGACAGAATCGACGTTTGGAACGTGCGCTTCTTTTTTCTCCTGCTTGGGATTGCGTATATCCTGCGCTGGATTGTCCGCTATAGCCTTGTGGCGGAGAAGATAGCGGAAATAGGAGCGGATCGAGGCCAGTTTGCGGGCGATCGATCGCTTGCTTGTGCCTTCGCGGAAAAGGGATGCTATGAACGCTTCGATGTGGACTTGTGTGATTGTTTCTGGCGAATCGGGGGATATGCCCTTGTGTGCGAGGTGGTTTAAGAACTGCTCAAGATCCGTCGCATAGGCTTCCCTGGTTGTCAGAGGATACTGAGAGTCAAGCCAGAGGAGATAGCGTTTGGGCCAGGTCGCATTCAAGCTGTTCATTTGTATCCTCTCTCGTGAAAAGAAGCAGCATTTTTCAAGTTTTCTGATCCAAACTTTGTTTTTTTTTTGCAATAGTGCGATTGTAGAAGCCACGTTTTCCTTGGTTTCAGCGTTTTTCTTGGCAGAAGCACTATGGAACTGCAAGGAAATTGAGGCGCAGTGACAATGCTCGTGTCACTGCGCGACCAAAACTCGCCAAACAGGTATCCTGAGGCTTCTATTTTAAATACTGGTACACGGCGTCTTTGACCGGCTCCAGCCATTCAGTGCGCACTCCTTCTCCCTGCTTCATAAGGACAATGTGTTGAAAGCTTGTGCCCGGTGCCGCTCCATGCCAATGCTTGACACCTGCGGGGATGGTGACCGTCTGTCCCGGCAAAAGGAGTTGCGGCTTCTTTCCCCAAATCTGGTAGTAGCCGCGTCCGGCTGCGGCAATGAGTATCTGGCAGGTGTTGTGATGAATGTGCCAGAAGGTGTGCGCCCCGTGAGCAAAGGTTACGTTGTGTACCGGGAGACTTGTGTCAGCTGAAAGGTTTATCAGGTAGCTTTGGCCTGTGAAGTATTTGGCATAGGCGTCATTGGTCATGCCGATGGGCTGCACGGCACCGCCAGTTGCTTTCAGTTCTTTGATAATGGCCTCTGCCTCCTGAGAGGTCACCTCCGCAGCGTGCGCTGGTTTGGCCGCACAGAGGAGACCTATGCACAAGAGCCATAGGAAAAGTAGAAGACCCTTTCTCATATTGTGTATTCTTCCTTTATTTAAGATTTCTGCATACTGTCTATGCTTTTTTAAGGGACGATGTTGCGCTAAGCGTATATCCGGCCGCACAAGGGTGTATTGGGTGAGCAAATCTGTGCTGGTACACAAATATTGCGCACAAAGAAAGGTCTGTGAGGATTGGCAGGTGTTTGCGGCTACCGCGTACGCGAAATTGACGAGAGGCCGTTTATGACTTGCCTTTGAGGGTATACTCGGGCGTCACTCTGATTCTTTTTTGCAATTGCGCCCTCTTTGCTTGCGTGGGAAAACACGCGTATAAAAAGATGCTGGGGCCTACGTCGTCACGATAGTTCTGCGTACAAGATACTCACAAACTTGGGTGAGAGCAGCTTGCGCAAAAAATATATTTTGGAACGTGCTGTGAAAAGAATCTTCTCTGCCGAACATCGGGAGAGAAGATTCTTTTGTCTGTTTGACAGAGGGATCTCGTGTCTAGCGTTCGCGGCGGGCGCGTCGCGCGGCTTCAGATGAGGGGAAAGACTGCTGCAGTTCAGAGTACTTGGCGCTCGCATTGGAGGAATCGCCAAGGCGTTTGTAGGCCATGCCGCTTTTTAAGAGCGCGTCGGCATTTTTGTGGTGTGTCGGGTACTTGGCGTTGACCTCTTCGTACTTGCCAAGCGCCTCGCGGTATTTGCCCTGGGAATAGTAGCATTCGCCAATCCAGTATGAGGCATTGGGGGCGTATTTGCCGTTCGGATACTTCGAGAGGTATTCGTTAAATTTCTGGATGCTCTCGCTGGATCTGCCTTTGCGGGCGAGAGAAAGTGCCTGCTGGTAGCTTGCGTCCTCGCCTGCTTGTGAGGTGCGCGCAACAGGCTGGGGCGAGCGCTGCGGTCTCTGCCTGGCAGAGGGCGCTTGTTCTGTCGGCAGGGCCGGTGCCTGCGATGCGAGGGGCATGGTTGGAGGAAGACTCGGGCTTGAGGCAGGGGCCGGCTCAACCATCTGTGGGTTGGTAGAGCCTACTGGCGGCAGAGAGGGGGGGAGAGAGGCTGTCTGCGGGACAGCTGCCACTTGGGGCTGTTCAGCTCTTTTTCTGTCTTTCTGTCTGGTGTTTTGTTTCTCGCGTTTCTTTGTCTGCACCTGCTGGGGGCTTTGACGCGGTATAGGCTGAGTGTGTTCCTGAGGGTGCATCGCAACCGGCTGCGGGGCCTGGGCTGGCTGAGCTTGCTGGGGGATAACCGGCACGACGGTCATGCCTGTCTTTTTTCCCCGATTGGTGCGGACTTCATAGACCCGGTTATTGAGAAGAGCTATCTGCTCATTGAGGGCCGTTATATTTTTCTCAACGGAGTCGATTCGCCGATCATTCATAGCCAGGAGCTTGTCCTGCTCGCTCGGTCCTTTTGCGGCGCAGGCCGTAAGAAAAGAGCATGCACAAACACAGAGTAGAAGAGATTGTTTCATCAAAATTCAGCGCGGAGACCCAAGGCCCAAATGCCCAGGGAGGAAGCGCCGCCTCCAGTGTCTTTTTTGGGTTCTTCGTTGGGTTTCGTGGGTGACTCGACTGCGCGCAGTAAGGTTCTTTGGTGGTCACCCGTTCTCACTGAGTAACCTCCCTTCCGCCTGTGCCGCAAACGACGGGTCTTGGCGAATG
>JAFTDR010000151.1 GCA_017454105.1 Desulfovibrionaceae bacterium
GCAGGTCAGCAGCGGCAATCTGCACTATACTGCACTATGCTTGCGAAAAAAAAATGCCGACGCTTCGACATGGGCGCGCCATGCTTCTCGCCCAACACCTGCTTTGGGTGTAATTCTGCTAATGAACACAAACGGCACTGCCAAACAGAGAACGTGGTCCGCAGTGCGGCAATATGCACTATACTGCACTATGCTGGACAAAAAAAACACTCTTCTGACAATGCTTACTCGGCGTCACAATGATTCTTCCCGCGACACAGTGAGCCCTGCGGGTGCCGACCTATTGAGGCTGCTTGCCTTAGGTTGCCCAGGGAAAATCATTGCAGCTGGGTATAGGTATTGCTGCACAAAATGCGCACTGAAGAGAAACGATAGACGAAAAACCGAGGTGCCTAGCGACAACACACACTATACTGCACCACATCTACCAAAAAACGGTGATCTGACCCCAGATCTCACTGGTTTGTTGGAAACGTTGGCAAGCAGGTCAGCAGCGGCAATCTGCACTATACTGCACTATGCTTGCGAAAAAAAAATGCCGACGCTTCGACATGGGCGCGCCATGCTTCTCGCCCAACACCCGCTTTGGGTGCAATTCTACTAAGGAACAGAGAACGTGGTCCGCAGCGCGAGACCATGCACTATACTGCACTATGCTGGACAAAAAAAATCACTCTTCTGACAATGCTAGGTATTGCTGCACAAATGCGCACAGAAGAGAAACGATACATGAAACACCGAGGTGCCTAGCGACACACGCACTATACTGCACCACATCTATCAAAAAAGCGGTGATCTGACCCCAGATCTCACCGGTTTGTTGGAAACGTTGGCAAGCAGGTCAACAGCGGCAATCTGCACTATACTGCACTATGCTTGCGAAAAAAAATGCCGACGCTTCGACATGGGCGTGCCATGCTTCTCGCCCAACACCTGCCTTGGGTGCAATTCTACTAAGGAACAGAGAACGTGGTCCGCAGCGCGAGACCATGCACTATACTGCACTATGCTGGACAAAAAAAATCGCCCCATCAAAAATGTTTGCTCACGGTACGGAACTATCGCAAGGGAAAACTCGCTGCTCAAGTCCCAATTAATTATAACAAAAGCCGTGGGAAAAAATGAGAGGCATAAGAAAAATAGAACACCCAAGACGCGAATTGACTGAAAATCTGAAATCTTTCACGCCGACTGTTTATTCTTAGGCAGAACTATACGTCACTGTTTCAACAAAAGCAAGCTTTTTGGTAGATATTTCATCTTTTTCTAACTCCTTTTATGGTACGAATCCTGCATAACCCGCGTCCTTATTCGATTTTCATAAATGCTGTTGCACGTATGTGTGTTCCGAGAATACGGGCTTCATAGGCAAAGTGCTTGCAACTGTATTTCTGCCGGCAGTACGGGAAATTGAGATATACTCGGCCGCACAAGGATTTTCCATCAAGCCCCTTGAGCCCTCTTTTTCATGACAGGTTGTGGGAGAAACCGTTTTGCTCTCAAGTATAGCTTCATTGGATCAGAAGACATACCAAAAACACGAAAAGGGTGGAGGAAATCCCCCACCCTTTTATCTTCTGCAAAAAAGCTATGGCAAGAGCGTGACTGTATAGGGTGAGACACCCTTACAATACTTCTGCGCAACGGCTTTCAATGTCGCTGGAGTAACCTGCTTCGCCTTTTCAATAAGCTTCAGGCGGAAATCAAGCGGCATGCCAAGAATGGCATTCTGGCTTGCCTCTCCGCTGCGTGCGCGCAAGCTCTGGTTTGAGCGGATATATTCGCCAAGCAGTCGGTTGACTGCGGCGTCGAGTTCGTGCTGCGGGCGCTCATTTGTTGTGATATCGTCAATCACGCGGAGAAAGCCTTCACGCGCCTGCTTAATCTTCTCTGGCACTGTTCCGATATAGAAGAAAAAGGAGCCCGACTGAGGGAGGGAACGCATAAAGGCTGTGACCGTGTAGCCTAGCCCCTCCTTATCGCGCATGGACGAAAAGAGAAGACCGCTTTGACCGGACAAAACGCGTGAAAGAACAAGAAGAGCCGGCGCATCGGGATGTGTTATCGGAACTGTCGGGAAAATTGTCACAAGATGGGCCTGATTTCGCCCAGGCAGGCTGAGCGAAAGTTCCTTTTGCTTGCCAAAGACTGGAGGCATAAGAGAAAACGAGGCCTCAGGCTGCATTTGGGCAAGCTTTTGCGCAAAGCTAAGCGTTGCCTCGCGGTTAAAGCTGCCAGCAACTGTGATAACCCAGGGCTGCGCACTCTGCTCTTTCCAGAATTTTTGGACATCCTCACGCGTCAGGCTATCCAGAATTGCATCGCTCCCAAGCTCGTCAAATCCATAGGGATGGTCAGGGTAGAGCAGGGCCTGAATCTTGGTAAAGAGATAGCTCATGGGCTGATCGGCGCGCTCCCTAAGCGCTGCCTTCATAAAATGCACTTCGCGTGCGATTTCCTGCTGCTCAAAGCGCGGGCTGACAAGAGCGCTTGTCAGGAGGGAATACATGTCAAAAGCAAAACGGGACGGTCCGTTCAGTGTGATTGAGAAAACCTGACGGCCAGGGGTAACATCCATGCTGATTGCGCGGGACGAGAGATAGGCCTCCATCTCCTGGGCGGACATATCGCCGCAGCCGTCAGTCAAAAGGGCCCCAACCAGATGGGCAAGCCCCTGTTTTGAGGGTGCAAGCAAGGCATTGCCGCCCGGCCGCGCCATACTTATTGAGAGATAGGGCGCATGGGTGTCGGGGATAAGAATAAGCGAACACTTGTTTGGAAGCGTAAGCACCTCGCGCTCGCCTGTCATAAAAACGCTTTTTTTGTCAGCTACCCCTTCTGTGCCCGGCCAATTGCGGGCGAGAATCGCGCTAAAATCAGGAAGCTTCGCACTCTCTGGCGCCAAAACACGCACACGCAGCATGGACGGATCAAACCAGGCCCGAAGCGTTTTTTCCAGAAGCGGCTTGTCTATGACAGCAAGATGCTCGCGGATATTGCGTTCCCCATCTGGGCCGCCCAATACAAACTGAACAGTGGATTTCCACGAGGCAAGGCCAGGGAGCGTCTCACCAACCTTGTTGAGAGAATCCTCAAGATTGAACACAGCGCGCCCAATGGCGTCCTCTGTGAACTGCTCAGAGGACAGAGCGGCCATATCTTTTGTGAAGGCCTCAAAAAAAGGCTCAACTTTGTCTTGATCCAGCTGAACGGAAACAGCCAAAAGACCCGCACGCTTAAGGCTCATATTGTCAACGCTTATCGAGTCAACAAGCTGCTGATCGTACTTGTAGCGGCGGTAAAAAAGAGATGTCGCGTCACCGCCTAGAATGTGGCAGAGGGCATCGAGATCAACAGAGCGCAAATCCTTTAGGGACGGAGCTGGGAATGCGAAGCCAAGATAGACTTTTTTCCAAGGGCCACGCTTGACAAGCACCTTTTCCTTGGCAGGGGCTGTGCGCAGATCAACTGTGGGCAAAGCGGGCAAAACATGGGTATTGTGCAGCGAGCCAAAGACTTTCGTAATGTACTCTAAGACCTGCGCGGGATTGATGTCGCCTAAGACTAAGAGACCCATGTTTTGGGGCTGATACCAGTAATCTCTGTAGCTTTTCAAGGATTCGTGCGTCACAGCACGGATATTTTTCTCAAAGCCAATGATCGGCCGACCGTAGGGCGAATTCTTAAGAGCCGCTGTCTGCATTTCCTCAAAGAGCTTATGCTCGGGCGAATCTTCTCCCCCCTGCAGCTCAGAAACAATCACATCCTTTTCTGGAGTGAGTTCTGCTTCCTCAAGCTTTGCTCTAAACGCCATATCATAGACAACGTCTATGCCCACCTTCCAGTGGGCCTTGGGAATATCGGTGATGTACCAGGTGCGGTCAAAGCTTGTTGCGGCATTGAGGTAGCCGCCAAGAGATTCAACCTCCTGCGCGATCTTGCCCTTTGGACGCGTTTCGGTTCCCTTAAAAACCATATGCTCAAGAACATGGCTTATCCCGGCCTGCTCCTCGCTTTCGTGCGATGACCCCGTATAGACATAGAGGCGCGTGCAGACAAGCGGGAAACGCGCATCCCGAATAATATAGACCGAAAGGCCATTGTCGAGAGTGACGAGAATCTCCTTTGCGCCATCGTTTTCTAGCGACGATCGCGCAAAGGCTGGTACGGACAGAAGCAATGACAAAAGAAGGCAAAAAACAAAACGCATACAAACTCCATCGTCCTCGTACATCCGAAACAGGCTAAGAAAACACTCTTCTCAGCACCAGAAAAAAACAGAGTGTAGGAAGGCAGTCTATTGCGCCTACAAACTGGCGCTCTTGTTTTGCGCAAGTGCGCGCTCTTTAAAGCGCTCAGGCGGACGCGCATAGACATCGCAGTCAGCACTCAGCATAAGACCAGGAACAAGCGCGCGGACTACAGGAATTCGCAGATCCTCGCGTGTCACATCGACATAGAGCGGCGTGTAGCCAAAGGCAGCGAGCCTTTCCTCGACAAGACGCACGCCCTCAATTGCGGGCATGGCGCAGGATGGGAGATCCTCCAAAAAGACTTGCGGGCAGCCGGCAAAGCCTGGTCCAGTCGGGGATGAACTCCCCCCAACAAAAGAACACGGCCAGGACACTTCCGTGAGCGCCGCAAGAACGGCAGCCTGAGCCGAGAGCTTGCAGGCATGGGCTTGGCGCACACAGCCGTTTGGCTCGCGGACAAAGGCCTGATACACGGGGATGCCAAATTCAGTAGTCTTCTCTTGAAACTGCACCTGTATAGAGCGCTCAGCGTAGGCGTTAAGAAGAGACTTGAGCGCTGGATCACGGCTTGTAAGTTCAAAGACGCGCTCTCGGGCATTCGGCACAACGGCTTCGGCATCACGCTCAATGCATTCCAGAAGAGCCGAAAGCTTCGCCTGCGCAAGCGTTGTGCCGGAGGCAAGTCCTGTTGAACTCCCAGATCGAAACAGCTCGGGCTCATCAAAATTCGCAAACAGAAAAACAGTCTGCGCCGGAACAAGGATTTCGTTTCCCTTGGGATCCTGGGCCCAAACCCAGGTATAGGCTGCCTTGCGCGCAGCGGTTTCCAGGGGCAAACGGTCTGGATCAAGAAAAGCAAGGCCCCTTGCCGCTAAATCCTGCGTGCTGGCAGATAGAAGCGGCAGAGGATTGAGTCTATCGCAGACAGTGCCATCGACAACACTCACATAACTGCTCGCCCGCTCAACAATTTCCATAATACAGGAAAGACGGGCCTGAGCGAGAGAAAGCCCCCTGCCATAGGCGGTCGCCTGGCCCGCAAGGGTGTACGCATTGCGGCCATTTTCCACTTGAAGAGAGAGATTCCAGTGGCGCAAAAGCGCAAATGGCGCAAGAGAGGCCTCGTGGCGCATCTCGCGCTCTGTGATAAAGCCTGCTTCCAGAAGGGCGTCTGAGGCATCTCTGTACAGGGTGGGCACAGTTTCATCACGCATACCCTGAGATTCAGGTTTTGAAAAACGCAAGGGTTCTTGAGCCTTAGGGATGGCATGCGCTGACACATCAGGGGGAATTGGCGAAAACCACGCCCTATTTTTACGAATAACGCTATTCCAAAAGGCGCGATCCGCATCTTCGGGTATACTCGGAAGGGGCGTCATCTCGCGCGCTCTTGCGACATCCAAAAAAGAGAGCAGATCGGATGCATCACCCCGAGCCTGCGCAACCTCATACAAAAGAGAGGCGAGAGCCCCACCTCTCTGAAAGGCGGGAGCGTGGACATACTGTATGAGTTCGTCATGGGACTTTGTAAGGAAAGCCCGAAGAAGATATGTGTGCAAAAAGGTGTCAAAGGGCTGCTTTTCAAGAAGAAGAAGGCAATCGTCACAAGAAAGTGACGCATCGGGGACACAGGAGAAATAGCCAGTCCCGGCCTCTGTTGTTGTGTGCGTATAGGTATACTCCATTGGCGGTCCCCCAAAGAAAAAGGCCGCAGGATTGCGGCCATAGAATACGAGGATTAACGCTTTGAATACTGGAAACGGGCACGGGCTGCACGCAGACCGTATTTCTTCCGTTCCTTCATGCGGGCATCGCGCGTCAGAAAACCGGCTTTTTTCAGAATCGAACGCAGCTCGGGATCGACTTCAAGAAGCGCGCGGGAGATGCCGTGGCGCACAGCCTCTGCCTGGCCGGCAACACCACCGCCGTTGACGGTTACGCGGACATCGATCTTGTCAAGCATCTTTGTCAAAACAAGCGGCTGACGAATAATCATCTGCAAGGTCTTTCTCGGAAAATATTCCTCAAAGGAGCGTCCGTTCACGGTAATGGTGCCGGTTCCAGCGTACAGACGGGTCCTTGCGGTTGCGGTCTTGCGACGTCCTGTGCCATAATTAAAGCTTTCGCTCATAGCGCTCCTCCTAATTGAACGGCAAGGTCAAAGGCTGCGGATTCTGAGCAGAATGGGGATGCTCCGCTCCGGTGTAGATTTTGAGCTTTTTCAGCATCGCCCGCCCAAGCTTGGTCTTGGGCAGCATACCGCGCACAGCGTTCATGAGAACCTGCTCCGGCTTCTTCGCAAGCATGTCCGCAAGCGGGGTTGTCTTAAGTCCCCCTACCCAACCGGAATGGCGGTAGTACATTTTATTGTGCATCTTTGTGCCTGTGACTTTGATTTTGCCGCAGTTCACAACAATAATGTAATCGCCATTGTCCATGTGAGGAGCGTATTCGGGCTTATGTTTTCCACGAAGGCGGTGAGCAATCTGGCTAGCCAGACGCCCGAGTACCTGATTCTCAGCGTTCACGACATACCAGTCGCGTTTAATATCTTTCGGTGTGGGAGAAAATGTTTTCATCAAACGTACAGCGTATAGACCTCGTCCTCGTAGCGAAGACGCGAGGAGAAAACGCCGCCTCCTAAATTCTTTAAAGATGCATATGTTCGCTGGGTACAATAGCCGCTCCGTAACGGGGAGAGCAGCATAGAGTCCCGCAGGGCTTATGTACTTGCGCACGATATCTTTGTCAAGCGCAGGATCAAAAGAATTGCGGTCAGCACGCTCTTTGCATACAAGAAGAGAAAAAGGGGAGCATCATGTCTGAAAGCATACGCAAAAGCCTGCTGCAATTTATCTTTTCTGGAGCATACCTGCTGCGCTGGAATGACAAACTACGACCTGTTGAGATGACAGAGATCGATAAACAGGCCCATAAAATGCTGATTGCCTGCGTTCTTTGGCACCTTCATTGCCAGCACTCCCCCAAGACCGATGCCACAGCGCTCGCACGGGACATCATAGAGGGAGGACTGTCCGACTATTTCTACCGCATCGTCATAACAGACATTAAGCCGCCTGTTTTCTACCGCATACGGGAAAATGCGGACGATTACGCAAAACTTACCGATTTTGTCCTGGCCCATCTTGAGACCTGCTTTGTCCCAAGCGAAAATCCCTCGGAAAATTCATTCTGGCAGAGACTCTGCGCATGGCAAAGAAATCCAGAAGAAAATACCCTTGCCCGCCGCATTCTCAACGCCTCCCACCTCTTCGCCTCCCAATGGGAATTTAGCCTCATTAGGCCCTTCAATGCCTTTGACGACGAAATGGATGACATTGCAAAATCCTTCAGCGAATCCCTGGAGCCGTATTCGGATCTTGACGGCATGACTGCGCTACGCACACCCGGCACAGCGCTCGCCCGCTTCGCCAATCTCTGCGGACAATTGCGTTTCCAGATCCGCTGGACACGCCTTCCCCGTATACCCAAGACCGCTGTCCTTGGGCACATGTTTCTTGTCGCGGCATTCAGTTATTTTTTCAGTCTCTCAATCAATGCCTGCCAATCCCGCTGCAACAATAATTTCTTTAGCGGCCTATTCCACGATCTCCCAGAAGTCCTAACACGCGATATCATCTCGCCTGTAAAACGTTCTGTGCCGAACATGCCCTCGATCATCAAGAAATATGAGTCCGATTCCCTTGAACGACGACTTTTTGAACAGCTCCGCGAAGAAAACTGCCACTCACTTGTCGATCTGATCTCTTTCTATCTTGGCATTCCAATCGGATCCGAGTTTTCCGAATGCTATCGCGGTCAAGACGGGGTCGTCCACAGCATCTCCGATTTCGACACACTGCACACCTACTACAATAGCGACGAATACACACCAAAAGACGGCATCCTAATCAAAGTCTGCGACTGGCTCGCCGCTTTTCTTGAAACCGAAAACTCTATCCGCACTGGTGTCTCCTCCCCGCAGCTCGTCGAAGCCCGCTTCAAGCTCAAAAGCCTCCTCCACGACAAAAACGTTCCACCCTGCTTAAAGCTCGACACACTGCTTGCCGACTTCGATTAGCCGCACAATGGTTTTCCTTACGAGAACACTTGGCACGGGAAGAATCATCAGAAAAAAAGTAGCCACTTTTCTGGCTCAAGTATACGAAAGACAAAAAGCCTGCAGGGCCATGTGTGGCTCAAGGGACCTGCCGCGCATTGATTGCCCGCAGAACGCTTAGACCCTCGGGAAAATCGTTATCAGGCTGAGTTGAGATTTGGCTCTGCTACTCTCACTTCTCGGGAATAGACGATCTTGGAACACTCAAGTACAAAAAGACACTGGAGGTGGCGCATCCATCTTTGGACTTTAGGCCTGTACGCCTAGGTCGTAGCGCCGAATAGTTAATGAAAGCACTCTTTCTTTTTCTTGCCCTTCTCCTGCTTACAGGGCAAAGCCACGCCCTTGAACTTGGCCGCAATCTTCCCCAGTCAGCGCGCGATGTCGAATTCTTTTACCAGCACAAAGAGATGGCCTCTTTATCCGGCATTCTCCACGCCTTTGACAGGAAAAGCGCTTCCAAAATGGTGAAATACGCCTGATTATCGCGGCCTTTCTTTCAGAAATCAGCCGCAGAGAGAAAAAGTACACAGAGGAAATCTTCGCCCATGCAGCGGAATTCAGTCCCGATGGGCAGCGCATGCTGCTCTGGGCTGCCCATCTTGCCGATCTTCCGCAGAAAGTTCTAGGTACAGCTCTTCCGGCACAAGAGAACACAGCATTGCTTCGCCAGATTGAGCGCAGTCCGCGCAAAGTCCTTGAGTGGGATCCCCTCGCAAGCAGGACGGTTGCGCAAATGTATCTTGGAGCCTTCTTCGCCTATGCGGACATGCGCTACATCGATGCCCTTCTTGACACAACCAAACTCTTCACCCGTCTCCAAAAGGAAGGCCGGCTACAGGATCCCCTCTACGCCCGCGCCCAAACAGTAGCCGCTCTTCTCTACGAGATGGCTAAGCGGCATCCCTGTGTGCGCAGGCATATAGAGGACAGACGAAAAAAACTCTCAGGCTTAGAAGCATCTCTGCTTGATAGGATCTTAGCTTTGGACTGACACGAATTTGGACGCAGCATTCGCCTACAAGGCGGCTCTCCGCCACTTTGTAGCGCAATATTGTGGATACTTGCCAGAGTCATTTTTTTCTGGATCGCACTGGGCTGGATGGCTTTATTTGAGCAGGAGGCTGGGATGTTGAACTCGAAATCTCCTGGCTCACCAGCCCTTTCTTTTTTTTGGAGTCGCTCTCTTCGTCCACATCGATGTCTTCTTCGTCGTCGTCTTCGTCATCGTCGTCACGCAAGTAGCTTAAAGATTCACGAACTCTATTGACAACATCTTCCTCCTCGTCATGAAGAAGCTCTTCGAGTATTTTTTTCGGAGCCATGGAATTTTCCGCTAAAGCAAGACGAACTTCGGGATCAGGATGGCCAATGATCATATCAACAATGCATTTTCTTATTTTTTTATCTTGTATCAGGTGTACATTATCTGCAATATTGACGAGTACTTTGCTCGGACAAGTCTCAATCAAATCCAAATCACTGCCAGTTTTTATAATACGCACGTTAAAAACATCAATGCCGAGTTTCAGACAGTCCTTCAGATCCGGAAGATACTTTGGATCAATATCTTGATTTGAGATCAATGCGTTGCGCACGCAAGGATATCTGCTGCTGCGAATAAATTTAAACAGCTTATGATACATTACCTTTGAAATGCGAATAGTAAAGTCTCTGACATAGCTTTCGTCGTCTTCGTCGTCTTCGATTTCGATCTCGTACTCTTCGTCTTCGAAACATTCCTCAAATGCCCGCCAGTCAGTGTACTTCGCGACCTTCATGCTGATAAACGGATTATTCAGGCCTATGATATCCCTCGCCTGCGTATCGTTTATTGAGTACAGAAAGCTAAAGTCCCCAACGAGAATATACGACATATCGAAAGATCGACCCCACAAATCATCCCTCTCTCGAACGGTCAGGAACGGAAGTATATGCTTTATAAGCGAAGGGATTCCCGACTTAAGAATCTCTTCCCCATGTTTTTTATAGTCCTTGCGATCCACAATATCCATCGCTTTGTCAAGCAATTTTTGGTATCTCATAGCACACACCTTATGGTTTAACGGCGCGACCGTACATGAGCGGGCTGTATACTCGGCGTCACAATGAGTCTTCCCATCCCATGGCTTGCGAGGGAAAACCAGTAGGCGACAAGTATATACTCGATCCAGAAACAAACTGACATTTTTGCGAGCGCAAGTCAGCTGCAAGTGGCAGCACTGCGGTCAGGAAAAAATTGACATTTTTAGTGTCGAAGAGAAACAACGGGAGTACACGCAAGCTAAGGCATACTCTTAAAAAGTAAAACTTTTTCCGTCTGTGCATTTTAGGGTTTTTCCGTTTTTCGAGTTCAAGCACTCCGAGGGAGTGTGGTTTGGCGAGTGTGTTCTCCTTTGGTGTCGCCAAAAACGAATATGCAGTCGGAGACACAGCTAGGAATCGTGAGTCAAGCCGCACTAGTTTCACGTCGCTGCCATGAATCCCTTGGCGCACCGTGATACTAATCGCTTGATTGGTTTAGAGGA
>JAFTDR010000152.1 GCA_017454105.1 Desulfovibrionaceae bacterium
ACTAAGTTTTAAATACGTATCAACTTTTTTGGATCTATGTAAAATTTTAATTATTGATTCATGATTAAAATGGATAAATTCTGCCCTATCTGGAAACTTGGAAAGGAAGGAGTCGATGCGCTTTTGGGCTAAATCATTCCAGAACAAACCATTATTGCAAAAAACAAAACGTATATGAGGAATAAAAGAATCATGAATTAGAGAGCGAATCTCTTCGACCTTGAAAACAAGTTTTTTATTTACAGATATTTCTGCATGAGGATCCAACAACAATTTAATTGTATTTATAGCTTTCTCTACAGCATTTTCAGGAAAATTTTGCAGATAATTGTTAAAATTTTCTATATATTTTCCATGAAAAATTGTCACTAAAAATTCTCCATCCTCTACAAAATCAAGATGGATACCGTCGATTCCAGCGTCATTTCCACCATCAGTTAAAAAATCTTTAGCTTCAGCATAGGGTATCCGCTCACGGGGGGGGGGCAGTGAAATGCGCCTTTCAGCCGACTCTCAAGCTATCTTTCCAACGGATGAATGCGGATTACTTGACAATGACTCTATTTGAAAGATGTACAAACACCGCATAATACAGTTGACCCGTGAGCGGATACAGCATAGGAGATTGACAGAAAGGTCGCTATACAAAACAGGATAAATGCCTTTGACTTTTTTTGGTTCATATCTCCTACAAACCAACTCTCGTTTTTCTTGATAATTCCCAATATTTGTTGTTCAATGATGCTCAAATTAACATCGATCACCGACACTATCCTTTCTCAATTAAAATTTTTTATTGTTATCAATATAGTAAAGCTCATTATTTTACAACTATATATTGTAGTACAAAAAAGTATCTGCTCACAGGGTAAGGACGCTGCTCGGGTTGTACTCAAAGAAAAAATTTCCTTGCGCACCAGTCAGCGGAGGCGCTATCCCGTACGTGCGGTCTTTGTCGGACAATAGCTTGCGCTGACGGGTACAGCGCATTTTTTGCTTTTTGGACACTATACAAGACAGGAGACGTATCCCGCTCACACGCTGTCATCGTAGCTCTTCAAATCGCCTCATTGGCACAAAGACAGCCAAAGCGAAACTTGCCTGCTATTTGAAAGAGAGATGGACTAAGGCGCATTCCACCGTACACTGTGAGCGCGCTTCTCACATCAATTTCCAGGCGTGAATGAAGCGTGTGAGACGAAAAGCCTATAAGGACCCTTTGTAGCTCAACAGATTCGTTTGAGCCAAAAGGCTTTTTTTGAATTGGAAATTCAGTTAGGTACTGCGGCGGCCCCTCGCACATCCTCCGAGTTTGGGAAGGAAGAGTTCACCCGTCGCGCGGCTGGCAGTTGAGTGTGGAGCGGACGCAGTTTCGGCGCAACGAACCTGGCTTTCCATTATCTTAAATTCCCGCCCGGCGAGTTCGCTACATATCTGCTCTTTCCAACTCAAAAAGAGCCTTTGTAGCTAAACGGGTCCGTTTAGCTACAAAGGCTCCTGCAGGATAGAAAAACCGTGTCCGTTAGGCTTTTCGTCTCTGTAGCTACCTTTCATGCCGGGTGAGTGCAAAAGATAGGAAGGTGTTATGGCCGGGTAGCGTAAGAGCCATAGACATGATTTTACAGTTCATCCGTGTACAAAACTTCTACTCTTTTGCGCAGATCAAGAAGAACGGGGTGCAGGGACATTGTCTTCATACAACGTTTTACGCGCTCAAAGCCATAGCATTCAATAAGAGTTGAGATAGCCTTCTGCATGGCCTCTTCGCGCTCTCCGTCCGAAAAACTCTGCGACTTCTCGTGGTAGACATAGGTATGTATCGCAAGCACCAGATCCATGCCCGCATTGCTCGCCCGAAACGACAGATCGTCTTCGCTCCCATAGCCCTGCGGAAAACGCTGCTCATCAAAACCGCCTAACTCTCTAAACGCCTGGGTGCGAAAGCCAAGACAAAAACCGTGGACAAGCGGCACTCTGGGATAGAAACCCGCAACAGTCCACATCTCAAGCAGGTGGTTGATTGCACTCGCATCGTAGCCCCCTGGCAAAGAATTTCTGGCAGTATTGCCGTTCTGCCCCTCTATCGATGGAAGCGACTGCGCGCCGGCCGCATTGGAGAGAGGCGACACAAAACAGGCTCCTTTCGATTCGACAAGAGCCAAAACCAGCTTCTCGGCCCAATTCGGTGTGACAAGGGTATCGCTGTTTAGGACAATGCAGTACTCGGCCTCTACGTTGCAGACAGTCTGGTTCACCGCCCTGCTGTAGCCAAGTGCCTGCGGATTGCGGATGAGTTTTGTTTCTGGATAGCGGATGCGGAAGGTCTCAAGCCAAAGCCGCGTTTCGTCACTGGAGCCATCATCGACCAAAACAAGTCTGTCCAGGCCAGGGCGCAAATATCTTTGAACGGACTCAAGGCAGGGAATGACACTGTGCAGGGCATTGTGAATGCAGACAAGCACAACAATGGGTATGTCGCGCACTTTTTCCAGTTCCGCAGCACGGCATTCCAGAAAACTCCTGCCAGCGCTGGGATCCTTCAAGGGGAAGTTGAGGGAGCGCAGAATACCGGCATATATCCCCTTCTTTTTGTCGTGGCGCACAACTCCAAAGTGCGGATGATTGCCAGTTGAAATGCCTTTGCGCGCCAAGGGATAAAAGCTCTCTTTTCCGATTGCTTTTGTAAAGGATATCTGGTCGCGGCGCGAAAAGGTTTCAAGTTCCGCCCACCATCTGGCAAGAATGCCGGCAAGCTTCGGATGCTTCAGATTGTACATGACAACGTTGCTGCACGGAGGGCGGGTATTGGCCCAGCCTGTCGCCGCATAGTGGCGAATCTGCGCCTCAAGCGTCGCCACACTCTCCTTATGCAGGCTCATGCAGGCCGCACATTCCTCCTGCACTGTACGCCTTGTCGGATGCCAGAAAGTGGCAATGGGAAGACCGCTCTGAAGAAAAGCTGAGCGTTCCTCGGCAAGGCTGTCGCGGAGCAAAACATTCTGATCAAACCAGATGCCCAGAGAATACTGCGCAAGCAAAAAATGAGGGTGCAGTTTCACATAGCGCGTCTGTCTCGCTGCGTCGCGATTCCAAAAAGGAAGCTGCCGTATATCCCAGACTCCGCAATCCACCTCAGGCACATCCGTATACAGGACGTAATCGCAGGTCGGATCAAGAACATGGGGAATCTTTAGGGAATCGTACTGAGAGGAAACCGCGCTAAAAAAAACAGTTGTCCGCTCAATCTGCCGCGCAGGATCCTCCACAAACCTCTGAATCCGCTTCCTGACTGCCCGAATATTGCAGAGATCGGATACGCATCCCTCTCGCACATCAACGGCGTACTGGGCCGCTTCCTCCTCATAGCAGGAAGCGTAGCCCAGAGTACTCCCTGTCTCCTTATAATGGGCTAGCGCTCCCGCATCATCGGTGTCCCAAGAAAGATACCGCTCCTTATACCATTGGGGATCAAAAGAATACATAGCTCACCTGTGGTACCGTACATAGACTGCGGCTAGAAATGCTCCCCAAAAAGCACAGAACGCTGGCATGTCGAAAGCCGCTTGCTGGTACGCAAGTATTTGTATAGCCCAAAAAGCATAGCAGTCGAGTATATGACGAGCCAATCGGGCACAGACGATTGGTGTTGAGAATTTGCGTCGTACACATACCCTCGCGGTCAGAAATGCCCAAGGAGAGACTAGGCTGCGATGCTCTCGCAAACCGTTTTTTCCAGCCGGAGTATATGCTGCCCCATGTCTCTTTGCTTTCCATCTGTACTCGCACATGGGCAGTTACAGGTATCAATTCTCTGGTGTACGCTTGAAAACGCCGTACAGCCGTCTTTCCCTTACGCTTCGACTGTATCAGACGCGCCCTTGCCCTCAGTTCCAAAACGAGACTCTCTTCTGCGTACGTCACAAGACAAATAGTGCCGAATCGCCCTCTTTGCCCTGTGATGCCCCATGTGACGCTGCCCTTCGTGTGAACATTGCTTGAAATTGGCTGGTCAATCAAATCCAATCTGAAGTTTTTTTAGCGTATACAAGCCTCGGATGGCATGAGATGACGGCATGACTATGCACGATGCCTAGGGGTACAAGAACAAGGGACTTCGTAGCCAATAGTGCAACTGCCTTTTTGCCCGAAATACGTGCGCAATCATTGAGCCAAAACTTTGCTTGACACACGGACTGAGAAAAGCAAGGCGGAAGCATTGCGCTACGTTTTCTGCGATTCTTCTATAACCAGTGTTGCGGATCCGTACGCCTTGACCGGTTTTCCGCTTTCCGAAAATTCAGTTGTGTAGCGCACATGAAAGGGAATGCGGCCGACTGTTAAGGGCATAATAGCCTCAAGGCTTTTGACGCCCTGAGCGATCTGGCGATGCCAATCCCGGTACATGTCAGCGTAGTCTGGGGGAAAGATTCCCATAGCTATGGCCGGCTCTGGATAGTTCTCAAGCACAGCAGGCAGCCCCAAATCGCGCATGCAGCGAAAACACGGACGCATCTGCCGTGTCGCGACAATGTATTCCCAGGCATACACATTGGCCTGCTCGCTTGCAAAGCGGAATCGACGCTCACTTTGCTCAAGCACCATAAAATTCCTCTTCTCGGCCGTTATATTCTGCACCATGGCATAGAGAAGATATTGGTTTCCGGCAACACCAATGACGCGCATATCGGTGCGCAGGCATATTTCATCGTCCCCGCAGCAATCCGAATGGATCGCGCGCCACGTCTCGCAGGTCTCCTCATCCCGGCTCGCAATCGCTCTGCGTATGGTATCCGTATAGATTTTTTTATTGTGTTCGTCCTGCCCGGCCATGACATCGTGGCCGACAATCTCCTTCTCAGACAAATTCATGCCCAGTTCGCGCAGGTATTTTTCATTGACGCGGAGAAGGACAGCCGATCCATTCTCCTCATATGTGAAAATGGCTGCGGCGCCCACAAAGTTATTGAAAATAAGCGTTTCCATGGACTGGGGATTCCAGAATTTTCCCGCATCCATGGTCGAAATGAGATTCATCGCCGGTTTTAAGGGTTCATGGGAGGTCCTCTGCAGCATATCGATGAAGGTCTCTTCCGGCAGAGGTTTGGAATACAGATAGCCCTGAATGTAATAGCAGCCGATACTCTTCATGTAATCGGCCTGCTCCATGTTCTCAACGCCTTCGGCTATGAGGGGAATCTCAAGCCACCTGGCCATCTGCACCACAGCTCCTATGATGATACCGCCCCGGCCGCCGATTGTTCCATCGAAAAACTTCATGTCGAGCTTGATGACATCGACATTTAAGTCTTTCAGGATGTTGAGGGAGGAATAGCCACTCCCAAAATCGTCCATCTCGACAATGTAGCCATAGGAATGGAGCTTCTCGATTGCGGCTGTAACAAGAGCAAGTCCGCCGATAGCGGAAGACTCCGTCAATTCTATGCGCAGAAGCTTAACCGGAACATCATACTTCTTCCGAATGGCCTCAAGGGCATCGACATAGGTATGATTGTAGATATCGTACCGCGACATATTGAAAGAAAGCGGAACGAGATGGATGTCCTGCTCACTACACTTCTTAAGAAAACGGCATCCAAGTTCAAAAATATGCAGATCAGCCCTAAAAATCAAATCGTTTTTTTCTAAGACCGGAATGAAATCAGAAGGATACTGCATGCCGAATTCTGGATCTTTCCAGCGCATGAGAACCTCTGCACCAACCATATGTTTCGTATTATGGTTAATCTGCGGCTGATAGAGTGGAAAGAGTGCATCTGTCCGCAAAGCTCCCTCAAAAGCATCGAGGAGTTCTGAATCATTCATTCGTTTCTGCATACAAATCCATCCTGAAGCCTTTTTGCCTACAGTATACACAAGCTCGCAAAAAAGTTCCTTTTCAAGAATGATACGACACTCATTTATAGGGAAGAATTTTTCGAGCTTGAGTATAATACTGAATCACGAAAAACTTGGCGAAAACAAGGAATGCGCCCCTCATCTCACGCCAGGGTCGGAAAATGAAGCGCCCATCCATTGTCGGGTGAAGCCACAAGCAGAGGATTTCTGAGCGGATGATTTTTGAGTACAGCACGCCACACAGCAAAAAAAGACTGGCTCTCCTGGTCCTCGCGTATCTGTGCTGCTGTCCAGTACCCCCAAGGGGAAGTCAGCGCTATACGGCCGCGTTCTTCAGCGCGCAGGACAAAATCGGCCTCAGCATACCGTCCCATGGCTTGGGAAAAACCTCCTACCTCAAGAAAAAAGCGTCTGTCAACGGCAGTCCGAAGCATCGGCCCCTCGCCTCCCAAAACACGCTTAGGAAGGCTTGTTGTCGCAAGAAAGGCGTCCTCAAGCAAAGCTCTTGAAAAACCCCGCCCTGGTGTGACAAGACCGCCCTTCTCGTCTGGAAAAAGACCGAGATCCCAGGCACAGCCCGCATGCCACAAATAGCCCGTGGCCAGCACAACCGAAGGGAGGAGCGTCGCGTACGCAAGCTGATCCACTCTCGTCTCAGGCCCAGGCGTAAGCGAAGCCGAAAGAAAAAGGATGGTTGTGCCTGTCGCCTTTTCTGCAGACGCCGTGCAGGCTTCCTGCCAGGTTTCCCTTGGCTTAAGGGCGATCAACGGAACATCCGCAAAATGCCCGCGTACGAACGCTGACAAAAGGTGAGGAGTGCCTGCGGCTGAGAGAGGCTGCCAAAAGACCTCACACAGCGAGGATTCAAGCTGCGCAAGACTTTTTACAAGCAGCGGATCCGGCCGCGCGTCCCCAAGAAAAACAACGCTCACGCGAAAATTAGCCGGAGGAAGGAGCGCAAAACGGTAAAAACGTCCCGCCCGAACCGTCTCACCCTGAAGAGAACACCGTGTGGCATGGGCTGCAAGTGCTTTCTCCTGCGCCAAACGGGCATAGGGTTTCGCCTGTATGCTTCCGGCCGTACTCCCTGGATGAATGCGCCAGTGGTAGAGAATACGCGGGATATGGTAGAAAGCGGCTGTCCGCTCACGCACACGGAGACTTAAGTCATAATCCTGCGCCCCTTCAAATCCCGGTGCAAGACCGCCAATGTCGCGGAGCAGATCGGTCGCATATGTGGTCAAATGGCCTGTTCCGTTGACATTCCAATCGCAGCCATGCTTGAAGATCGGAGTCCTGCGCACACCAAAAGAATCGCAGTGATCCTCGTCCGAATAGACCACACGCCGATCCGGCCCGTCCACAAAAGCCCGCGCCACTTCCTCTAAGGCATCAGGCGTTATGCAGTCGTCCTGATCCATAAGACAGGCATAGGGCGCCTCACAGAGACGCAAGGCCGAATTCGTCGCGCGCGATATGCCGCCGTTCTCGTTGCGGAAGATAAGCCGTATCCGAGAATCACCCGCCCGCTCCTTCAGGAAATCCCGAATGCCGGGATCGCTTGAGGCATCGTCGGCTAGACAGAGCTGCCAGTGTGGATACCTCTGATGAAAAACGGAATCAAGGGCTTCTGCGAGAAAACGCCTCTCTGGATTATAGACCGGCATAAGAACACCGATGGTTGGCCAAGAGCGTGTCTCTTCGACACAAGTCCTTGTGTGCAAAGCGGGCTCAACGCATTCTATCCACGCATCATAGGCTGAAGACACAAAGTCGAGAGAGGCATTGTAGACTCCGCACGCCCAAAGTCCCCGCATGCACGGATGCAAAAAGCGTTCGCAAAAATGCGCGCTCTCCTTCAGCCAGCGGACAACATCGTCTTGAAGACGCTCACATTGTGCCGCCTTTGCGTAGGAAAGTAAACGGTGTGCCGTCTCCGTATACCAGGCAAAACTGGACGGAAGATAGTAGGGATAGGCCCTGGCTGCAGCTATTGCCCGCTCTCTTTCATCAAAAGACACAGCCTCAAGATACTCAAGATACGCCATGGGATTTTGAGAGCGTAAGTAGGCCTGCCAGGCGCTGACAGGTGGGGGGACTGCGTCCGCCAGGGGCGTAAGCGTAAGCCAGGCATCCGCACTCAGAACAAAACCATCGCGCGCAAGGTGGCTGTGATAATCGGGACGGACGATACCTGGTGGAATACGCCCTCTCTGCTGCTGACTGTTCCAAAGCCCGCAGGCGTACCATGACGCATAGACATCCTGACAGAGAAAGCGGGCCTTCGGGGCCAAAACAATCGGTCCCGCAGCGCCAAGGCGTATGGAAAAATCAAAAGCGCACAGTTCGTCATCAAGACTTTCGGAAAAACCACCAAGACGCACAAAATCGGCGAGCCGCACAAGCAGGAGCTGATCGGAAACAAGCTTAAGTGCGCGGGAATAGTCCGTAACAGGACTCTCGGCTGGAAAGCCCTCATAGAGTGAGCGGACAAAACCCATGCCGTCAACTGCGTAGCCCATATGCTGAATATATAGGCCATCCTGCTGATAGAGTGTCAGAGGTATGACGCACACAGGGGACTCATTTCCCTCAAAGCAGTCGCGCAGGGCAGTAAGAGCGCCGGGCATGGGGGACAAGGTCGCATCCCAAAAAAGAAGATCCGCATGCGGGTACTTTGTGTTGAGTTCCAAGGCAAGCCTGTTGGCGGCCCTGCGCCACTCTCTCTTGTCCAGTACAAAACAGCGGACATCCGAACTGGCCATACTTTCAGCGTGCCGCTCACAGTCCTGCACATTCGATCCATGAAAAATAAGGCAGAGCCGTACTCTTTCCATTACCAACCCCACAAAAAAAACGTATGCCCCGAGAGAAGCAAGCCCACCCTTTCAGAGCGTGCGGGCTTTGTCCCAGATACAATCAGTTAGAAAAAAAACAGCTCTTCGAAGGACTGCATGGCCTAAAAAAAAGCCAGTTAAGTAGCGTACGCAGGCATGTGGACACAGACGCTCTTTGCTCCCGCTTTCAGACGCACGAGATCCCTACCACCCAAGCAAAGACAATGGGCCCGTTCGATTCACTCAAGAGCCGAGTTATACTCGACAGCTTACAGATTCATCCCGTACTGGCCGATTGCTGCGGGTTCTGTTTGATTGCATGCGAAAAACCATTGGGCAGTCAACTGCTGCCGCAGTCCTTCTGATCGTCCAACGTAAAAAAAGACCTTTTGCCTCAAACAGACCTGGTTTCGCTCCTTGCGACGTGCAAATCACCCAACCTCGGACAAATCGCGAGGTTCTGCCGTTTGCAGGGGCACAAGCGGACGTATCCCTCACTGGTCAACGGAACTATCCTGGGCTCGCTTTGCGGATCTTTGACGGCAAAGATAAATCGGCGTCACAATGATTCTTCCCGCAACACGAAGTAGTCCTGTGGGCGTCGGTAAATTACGGTCCTTTTCCTTTGGCGGACAGGGAAAGTCAGGTACCCCCGGCAAAGCCGGGGGCTTGAAAGGCAGGGAACCGCTCAAAGCGGTTTTTAGACGCTTCGCTTGAGCCGCCTAAAGGCGGCATACCAGCATCACCTATTGATTAAGAAGACTAAATTGTTCGATTCTCT
>JAFTDR010000153.1 GCA_017454105.1 Desulfovibrionaceae bacterium
CCACAACAATGTCAAGATACTTTTTTACAGTTCCTAAAGGTTCTTCGTTATGAGTCGTGGGCGGCTCCTCTGCGGCTTGCGAGGTTTTCGGCGTCCTCGCGTTTTACGCGGATTTGCCCATCGCGCGCGGCATAAACTGATGGACCTTGGCGCGCAATTGTGCGATCTGCTTCACGCTTTCTGCGTCCTAGGAGCCAGCATACGCCTTTCGTCCCTCGCGAGATCGGCGGACAGTCAAGGGCGCGTGAGCTAGAGAGTGTCCCCTTGGACTTCCAAAGCTCGCTAGGGAGAAAAAGGCGTTCGATGCGGCTTCCCGAAGCTTCGCAGGTTTTTCTGCTGAAGCACCGAAGCGCAACAAAGGTGAGATGCCCAAGAGGGATCGGTGCCGACGGGGAATCTAGCTGCCTGCCCAAACATTGCTTACCCACGAAACCTATCGAAGATCCAAAGAAATACAAGCTTCCCGACACTCCAGAAAGCGCCAGAGAAGCTCAGATCCCCTGCCATAGGCGCATAACTCGCCGCACGTAATGCTGCGTTTCCTTAAAAGGAGGAATGCCATGCGCCTTCTTAACAGCAAAAGGACCGGCATTGTATGCGGCAAGAGCGAGTTCAGTCGAATTGAATTTGAGAAGGAGAGAGCGAATGAACTTACAGCCAGCATAGACATTTGCTCTCGCATCAAAAGGCTCGGAAAGTCCAAGCTGCTTCTGTGTTCCAGGCATGATCTGCATAGCCCCCCTTGCGCCGGCATGTGACACAGCTTTATGGTCGAAATTTGACTCAGCTTTAATCATTGCCGCGATAAACACAGGATCCAGTCCATAGGCGTGCCCAGCGTCCACTATAATATCTACCCACTCTCTCAATGGTAAAGACGCACGTCGCGGAATCCAGGGGCGAAACACATTGCCTGAAGAATCGAGTGGTTTTGGAGGAGGGGGTATCAATTGTAGAGTCAAATCCTTGTTGGGAACATCCGAAGACTCCCGCAACGCAAATCCCGGTCTTTTCGAAGTGCGCACATCGGCCATACGGTAAATACGGACAATTCTCGGTTTTTTGAACAAAGAATTTCCGCGCTCGTTTTTCTCTTCAGTTTCATCGCTCTCGACGGATTCTAGGATGAGAGCAATGCGTCTTGGCTCAACAGCAGAAATTTCGACATCGTGCAGGAGTACCCGAGGTCCCAGTTTGCCAAAGCCATAGCGATCATCAATGTCATAGCGTTTTCGCGGCGCTGACTGACTCTTGCTTTTCGATTCCTGTTGTGCAGTCTTCTTTGGCTTGAAGGGACTGGGTGGACCAACAAAAGGCTGAACTTTGGCAGACTGCCCCGTGGAAGATGCCATGGAGACCGGTTCATGGCTCTGCACCGGAAAAGAAGCCGGCCCTCCACAGGCAGTAAGCAAAATTGGGATGAGAAGGCAAAGCAAACGCATCTGTCGCTCTATTAATCGTTTTTCTGAAAATAGAGTTCAACGGTATTGCTACCGTCTGCTCCGCTGTACACATAGTGCTTTGAGACATGCTTCACAAGGTGGACACCCAAACCACCGATTTCTCTCTCATCAAGCGTAAGCTCTGTATCCGGTTTTTTGACACGAAAGGGATCAAAAGGAGCCCCCCAGTCGCGCAACCAGACACAAAAAAGATCGTGGCCATCCATATTGACCCAGCGGCAGCCAAGACAAATGGTATCAACGCGATCACTTTGTCTGTAGGCATCGCTCTTGTACGCATAGCTCGCAACATTCACAAAAAGTTCCTCGACAGCCAAGTCTACATGCGTTCCCAGCGATTCATAATCCGCACCCAAGTTCTCTTTCAGAAAAGCCATAGCTTCTGGAATGCTTTGCACAGTAGCCGACAGAGTGATTTCAGGCATGCCCTTCTCCTTACTGACTTAAAGCCGCTACAGCCGCCGCCTTATCCTTATAGACTGAAAGCATGCGATCAAAACCAGAAATGTGAAAAACTTCAGTAACCATAGGTTGGAGGTTGCAGAAGCCGAGTTTTCCACTCTTCGCTTTAATTGCCTTTGCGAGCGTAAGAAGGCTGCGCAATCCAGCAGAGCTGATATATTCAAGTTCCTGCAAATCGACAAGAAGACTTGAGTGTTCCTCAGAAGCAGTTTTCGCAGCAGTATCAAACGCTTCGGTTGTTGTCGCATCCATGCGCCCAGATAAGGACAAAATAAAACAGGTTCCTTCGGAAATCGTTGTAATATTCATGCAAATTACTCCTCGGACTACGCTGCACATTAACGATAGCTCAAAAGAAGCCCCTGGCTAATTTTCAGCCAACCATCTATTGTGACAAAAAGTAAAAGCTTAAACGGCAGAGAAATAGTCATCGGTGACACCATCATCATGCCCATGGCTAGCAATATGTTTGAGATGATCAAATCTATCACCACAAAGGGAAGATAGAGCAGAAAGCCCATCTGAAAGGCATGGGTAAGTTCCGTTATGGTGAAAGCAGGCACCAAAATCATCATATTGTCCTGAGTAATCTGATTCTTCATATGCTCAGGCCAAATTCGCTGGGCTGTCCCCATAAAAGCATTTAAAATAACCGGAGATGTATTTTTTGTCAGAAATTTTTTAAGAGGCGGCGAAGAATTTTTTATAATTGTCAGGACCTCTTCAGGTTGCATGACCGATGAAACCTTTTGAGTTTTCAGAATATCTACCGTTTCAAAAGCTGTCGGCGCCATAATGAAAACAGTCATAATGATAGCAAGACCGTTGAGTACCATAACTGGCGGGATCTGCTGGACGCCAAGGGCATTGCGCACGATACTCGTCACAACAACAATTTTCACATATGAGGTCACAAGCATCAACACGAACGGCGCAAGCCCAAGAACTGATAATCCTACAATCAAATACAGCGGATTTACGCCGCTAAAATTCATTACGCACCACCCTTCTCCTGCGTCGCGGAAAGCTTTGTTATCTGCACGCCGGCTTGCCCGCCGACATCTACTAATCGCCCAAGAGCATACGTTTGCCCCCCAACGCAGATGCGGATGGGAACATCTTTAACTTCGTACTCAAGGGTGAACGTCTGTCCCACAACAAGCTTTCCTATCTCTTCAAGAGAAAGCTTCATCCCTGGAAGTTCAAAGGCAATATCAAGTTCGAGCGCGTGCAGCGCCTCGTTGGTAAGAAGGGCTTGTTCAGCATTTGGATCAACATCAGACATTCTGTCTTCTCCTCTCTCCTGCCCAGCACCTGTGATGCAAAGAGTCTTCCCCTCAAGCGTACACAGAAGCACACTCTTCCCTGAAAGAAAAAGCTTCGGTTCAAAAGGATATATCTCATCGGGCAACAAGACATCCCCTGCGACCAGACTTTCTATTTCATGAGGCGAAAGACGCATGCTTCCTATTCGCAGCCTCGCGTCAATTTGAACACGCTGAAAGAACTCGCTTGCCTGCATATCAGGCTGACGGACAGGCTGCCCTTTGAGAAAACCGAGAAAAGCGGAAGCTGTCGCCGCATCCTGCCAGGCGACTCGCACAACTGTTGTCGGGCACGCATCAACACTCACAACAAGCAGAATACAGTCACGAAACATGGTTTGGACATTTCGCGAAGGTGGCCCGACAAAGACAAGGGGATTTCCGATAAAAGCTGAGATGGTGTCTAAGGTTGGCAGAAAAATACGCTGCAGAACAGATGTACACAGTGCCTCGGGGAGAGCTGCGTAGGTATTCGCCGCGCTCGCCTCAAGCCATGTGTGGAGATCTGTCTGCAGCGAGAGAAGATCCAGATTGGAGAAATCGATGCGCCACAGACCGTTTAGGTGGACATACAAGGAAAAGACCCATTCTGTAACGCTTGTCTCAAGAGGCGCCAGAGAAGCCGTGACGCTGACATTCCTAAGAATTGCTTTATCAAGCGGCAATGATGCCGGCAAAAAGCTGGCTGTCAAAATATTGGTCACAGCAACGCTCTCCCTGGACAAGGAAAGGCATTGCAAGGATTTCATGCATCGCTATCCTGTGTGTATTCCTGGTAGGTCTGCGAGCGCCTTTCGGGATTGTTTCCCCCATCGTCCCAACCTTCTGCGCTTTCCAGTTCGACAGAGACGCTCACATTTCTGTCACTTCTGCTCAACATTTCGACAAGGTTCTGCCTGCTCTCCAAAGCCGTCTGGAAGGATGCCTGATCCGAACACAAAAGACGCACTGAAACCATTCCGTCATTTGAGCGCGAAACAACACCATCCGTACCCTGCAGCACCGAATTGCCGAGCGTTAGACGCACTTCCTTTGTTCCTCCGCTCTCAGCCACAAGAATACGCTGTACAAGTTTTTCAAGTGTTTCTGTCGTCAGATTGCCTTGTGTCGGCTCAGAAGGCGTAGTGACCTGCGGCGCGCTGACCTCCTTGGGCCCGTCAAAAGCAAAAGATGCATTAAATGCATTCACCAAGAGTTCGCTCGGGGAGCTGGAGGATTTCTTCAGCGTTTCTAATTCGCGGGCAAAAGCCTTGGGCTCTGGCTGCACACTGACGGAAACTGCCGTCCCCCTTTTCTCACATTGCTTGAGTATCGCATCCGCAAGTTCAGAAAAAGCGCGCTCCTTGGTTGAGTCGGCACAGAGGAGAGACACTGAAAGAGAACCATCGGAAACTTTTTCAAACAGAACACTTCCCTCCTGTCCTCTAATCACACAAGACCCTTCAGAAGGGACTTGGCGCAAAAGAGAATCAGCGACAGCCGCCATGGAAGGCATTGGCCCATCCATAGATCCAGTCTTCTGCTCTTCGTTTCCCATTTGCATGGAAAAAAGCGATCTTTCCGCCCTCAGATCTCTCTCGCTCCCTACGTGAGCTGGCCCGCTTTCAAAAGCGCCTTGAGTTATAGGCCCTACAGAGTTCTGCGCACTTCTGGAAACGCTTTGCTCTCCGCTTCCCATTTGCATGGAAAAAAGCGCTCTCTCCGCCCTCACATCTCTCTCACTCCGTACGTGAGCTGGCCCGCTTTCAAAAGCGCCTTGAGTTATAGGCCCTACAGAGTTCTGCGCACTTCTGGAAACGCTTTGCTCTCCGTTTCCTGTTTGCATGGAAAAAAGCGATCTCTCCGCCCTCACATCTCTCTCACTCCGTACGTGAGCTGGCCCGCTTTCAAAAGCGCCTTGAGTTATAGGCCCTACAGAGTTCTGCGCACTTCTGGAAACGCTTTGCTCAAAACTACCTGCGCTCACTGGAGAATGTGCTGCGTTTTCCCCTTGTTCCCGATTGAAGCCAAGAGAGGGGGAAGGAGTTCGCTCTTGTATCGCCACCTCAAGGTGAACAGAGCAAGGAGCGCCGAACTCGCCCTTTTGCAGCGTCTCCTTCAGCATCTCAAAGTCTTTGAGGGCAGACGCATCGGTGCAACGAAGCCCCACACTGAGCGAAAGATCAGGATTGCGTGTCATCATGACAAAGCCTTTTTCAAGAAATCTTCCAGGCCCATTCATGAGCAGGCGCTTTGAGTATGGAGCAGCAGGCGCTTCTGCCTTTATACTTTCAAGAAGCTCAGAGACGTTGTCTGCATGAGACCCTGCGGCATTGGTATTCTCGTCTTTTCTGTAAAGAGTTCGCTCAAATGTATCAATCGACTCCTTAGTCGCTTGCTCGAAGGCATGCTCCGCAACACTGGTATGAGAGTGCGATGCCTTTTCTAAATGCACTTGACTCATAGCGCATCCCGCAACTGTTAGGAACTGTAAAAAAAGTATCTTGACATTGTTGTCGAAACTGCCAGGCAGTTTCGGCAACAAAAAACAACATACGCTGGTACGGTTGAAACGCACGCAAGACGGAATCTTGCTAGCCTTGGGTAGAATCGCACGAAAAAAACTTCGTGAGCCATTTTAAGACTCGTACGACCACACGCAGGAAAAGCCAAGGCGCTCGAAAGTCTCCGAAAGCCAAGCGCAACCTGCGGGTGAGTAAGAGTGCAACACTCTGTCGCAAAAGTTTGTTTACAGCAAAGAAATGTACTGTAAAATGCAAAAAGCTTAGCTTTTTACAGATACTAACGCGGTCTAAAAAATGCGCTTACTCGCTTATAGGCTGGGGACTTTTCACTTCTTCCATCTCAAGATCGCTTTGCCGCTCAACTTCTTTTTGCCAGACAAGCATCCACTCTTCCCTATGCGTCTCCAGCTTTTTGCACTCAGCCGCAGCTTTTTTCACCGCCAAGGAGGCCTCGCGGACTTTTTCTTCGGCCTCTGAGACAGCTTTCAGGGCTTGATTGCACAGACCCTCCAAATGAACTTCCTCCTCGCCAAGAGCGGCCAGGGAATTTCTGAAGGTGTCGAGATCTGTGTTGGAAAGTTGAGAGCCCATGATAGCGGCATAGCGCCGCTCCTCCTCAAGAGGACGCCACTCCTTGTACTGGCGCAAACGCTCCTGCGCCGCCTCATAGTCCTCTTTGGCTTTTAGGACATTGTTTTTAGCCTTCTGCAGAGCATCCTTAGCCTTTTCCTCATGCATACGCCGAACGCGCAAAATACTCGCGAGCGGATACACATCCTTCACGCAACCACCTTCTCAAGCGTAGCCAGTGTTTCCTCAAAAGTGCTTTTCTCGTCCTGTTTCTGGCAGAGAAAAGCCTTAATCTTCGGCATATGCTCAATTGCGGCGTCCGCGTCCGCGTCACCGCCTTTTGAGTATTCGCCTATCTGCACCAAGAGTTCGATCTCGGCATACTTGGCGAGCAGCTGCCTAAGACGCTCCGCATTTGCCCTATGCTGCTTTGTGACAATGGAATTCATAACACGGCTGACACTCGCCTGTATGTCAATGGCCGGATAGTGGTTGGCGCTCGCAAGCTTGCGCGAGAGTACAATATGCCCATCCAGAATGGACCGCGTCTCGTCGGCGACAGGTTCTGTCATATCGTCACCTTCAACAAGAACTGTATAGAGAGCGGTAATCGATCCCTTGCTCGAATTGCCAGCCCGCTCCAGAAGACGCGGCAGCTCCGAGAAAACCGATGGGGGAAAACCACGGCGAGTCGGCGGCTCTCCTGCAGCAAGACCGATTTCACGCTGCGCGCGCGCAAAACGGGTGACTGAATCCATCATAAGCAGCACGCTCTTGCCCTGATCCCGGAAATATTCCGCAATCGCCGTTGCTGTGTAGGCGGCTTTAAGGCGCTCCATCGACGAGCGGTCGGAGGTCGAGACAACAAGAACAGCCTTGCGCAAGCCATCCTTCCCGATATCGTGTTCTATAAACTCACGCACCTCACGGCCACGCTCACCTATGAGAGCCAGCACACAGACCTCGGCGGAACAGCCCTTTAAAATGCTCGAAAGCAACGTACTTTTCCCACCGCCAGCTGCAGCGAAAACCCCCATACGCTGTCCTTCTCCACACGTCAAAATACCATCAAGCGCGCGGAGACCAAGAGTTATCGGGTGATCAATCATCTTGCGCGTCATGGGATTTGGGGCGTCGGTCATTAGGGGATAGCGGGTTCTTGTGTGAATCGGCGGGCCTCCGTCAATGGGTACTCCTAAGCCATCGAGAACTCGGCCAAGCAGTTCGTCCCCGACGTGGACAGAGAGTATCTCGCCTGTTGGAATCACTTCTGTCGCAGGAGAGATGCCCTGCATGCTGCCAAGCGGCGAAAGAAGAGCGATATTTTTGATAAAACCGACAACCTCGGCCTTGAGCTTCCAGTCATCCCAGGGATTGCTCAAAATGCACAGTTCCCCCATGCTCACTCCAGGCACAACAGCCCGGATAATGGTGCCGACGACCTGCTCGACCCGGCCCCGTACAGCAACAGGGGTCACATTGCGCATGGCTTCGTCAAGAAGATTGCCTATATACTCAAAAGCCACTACTTCCCTCCCGCTTCACCTATGCGCGACATAAGGGACGTCTCAATCGCCTTAAGCTGCACCTCAAGACTTGCGTCTATCACGCCCATATCACTCTCAAGCAGACAGGCTCCGCGGTTAAGCCGCGTGTCCGCGACAACGTCAAGGAGAGACTGCGCGGAGGATACGCGCGACAACATGGGGCTTAACGCCTCCCGAACAAAGCCTTCCTCCTCAGGACAGACGCGTATAAGAACATGCTGGCGTCCCCGAACTTGATCGAGAGCATTGCGCACAATGCGGACAATGCGCTCCTTATCGTCTAATTCCCCAAGGATTTTTCTAAGCGCAATGGTCACAACCTCGACAATTTTCCGCTCAAGTCCCTCAAGATATTCAACGGCCTGCAGGCCTGTTTCAAGCATCTTTTCCGCCTGCTGCATCTGTCCTTCGGCAATCCCATCCTCGTAGCCTTTCTTTTTCTGCTCCTCATAGACAGCCTGCGCATCCTTTTGGATGCGCAGAGCTTCCGCCCGGGCGTACTCCAGAATCTCGTCTGCGGAAAGGAGCGTCGCATACTCACCTGCGCGCACAATGCGCGTTCCAGGTGCCGGATGTATCGCGCCGCCTAGAACGTGAAATACTGTGCCCATGATGGTGCGACCTCCCGCAAAAGACATTTTTTCATAAAATGCCAAAGAATGGCTCTCGCCCCCGCAGGGAGCGGATCCGCAGCGATATCGGCCGAATCCGCAGAGCGCTCTGTCCACTTGCTCTCAAGACGGGTGGAAAAACTGCGGCAGAGTTCCGCTGGCCAGGGGCGGGACAAAAACCAGAGGGCCCGCAGGCCATGCCGCTCAATGCGGGTGGCAAGCGGCTCCTTCTGGTCATAGCGATCCATAATTCCTTCCGCCTCACCAACCAGGTACTGGCCGCGCTGTATTGCGTACTGATACAGATCATCGCCAATGGTCGCACGGAGCGCACGCTGCTCATCCCGCACGATGCAAGAAGCAAGTGCTTTCGCGTTTAGAGTGACGCCTGCCACACGAGAGAGTGCATGCAAAAGAGAATCCGAAAGAAGAGCGATGCGCGTCGACTCTTCCGAGAAATCCCAATAAAAAGAAGAAGTGCTGGCAGGAGGACGGTAGCGATTGGGAAGACCTGCAAGAAAAGAGTCCGGTACACGATCCTGCCAGGGAGGAATGATATGCGCATTATAGGCAAGAACAAGAGACCAGAAATCTGGATGAAGAAAAAGCGCGTCAAAAAAGTGTTTTGTAAGAGGCTTGGCCTCCCTCCCAGGCCTCTCCGTGTGCTGAACGATGTCCAATCTTTTTTTCCCTACGTTTCTTGCGCTTCACCTTCCTTCTGCTTTTTTTTCGCCCTTTTCTTGGTGACAAAATACGCGCCGCCAAGACCTGCGGCTGCGAAAACAAGCGCGAGGGCTACGGTCTGCAGAAGAAGAGGAAGGGAAAAATGCTGGCCTATGAGCGAGGGAGGCGGCGGGGCCGCGTTCGGGAGGGTCACAGGCATCCTAAAGGGCACAAGCATTACGTTCACATTGTCAGGGGAAAGGCCGGCTACGGCCCCTGCGGTCGCTCTGCGTATCTCCGCAACGAGCGTTGTGACAATGGAATCAGGAGTGTGCCGTATGAAGACAGTGGCCGATGGGGAGATCTTCACATTATTGACAGGATCGTTGACCCCAAGAACAACATGAACCCTCGAATTCAAGACGCCGTCCACCCGTGAAAACGTGTTCGACAGCTCTTGCGACAGGGCCCACATCAAACGCGCCTGCTCCTCGGCTTTTGAACTGATCATGCCGCTTGCGGAAAAAACAGAGCCCATCGTTGCGAAACGGTCCCGCGGCAGAGAGTGTTCGTGCAATAGCCTGATCGCGCGCACAACCTGCGATTCTTCCACTGACAGCAAAAACAGACCTTTACCAGCGGCCTGCTTTTCAGCACGGATGCCGTAGGAGAGCAAGAGCGCAAGCATGACATTGGCCTGCTCCTCCTCCAAATCCGCATACAGCTGTATCTGACAGGCACCCAAGAGTAAGAGCAAAGGAAAAAGCACAAGGACAAGGATGCGCGACGTACGCTGCATGATACACCTTATATTGTCTGCGCAAGCTCTTGAGCAAGCACTTTTTGCGATGTCCCATCAGGTATCCCAGCAAAACTCTCCTGGGCCTCTGACTGTTTCCCCTCAAGCAGGTAGGCAAGCCCCTGAATCACCCGCGCGTCCGCATCCATAGGATTGTCCGCGAGAATCCCCTCAAGAATGGTGTGGGCCTCTGCAAATTCATTCACAACAAGATGGGAAAAGGCAAGCGTAATTTTTGCTGGCACAAAATCCGGCTTGACAGCCAGAATGCCATCGACTATCTCCCGCGCCTCGCCTGGAAAACCTTTATGGCAGGCCAGATTGGCAATATCAAGAAGCAGGGCGACAGACGAATCATCGAGAAAAGAATTCTGTGCCATAGAGTTATCCCACCATTTTTTTATAGAGATTTTCAACAGCAGTTTCCGCTGCAGTAACCGATGCGAACACACGTTTGGCCTGGTCAAACTGCTCGGCATCAAGGCCCGCGTCCATAGCTCTCTTCACATCAGCCTTCAGTGTGAAAAGCGCTTCCCGCAAAGTCTTCAGGCCATAGCCGTTCACATCCCCGTCCAAAAGATCAAAAGCCGACTGAGTTTGATTCATCGTGATCCTCTCAACTGATACGTATAGCGTGTGGCACCGCGGCGCAGTGTCAGCTCTTTTGTGTTGATACGCTCAAGGAGATCCCCGTTTGGCAAACGGGAACCCGAAAAGAAATACCCACCATCTTGCGTTGTGATAAAGGAAATAGGGGCGACAAAGACACCCGTGATAACAAGACCACCTAAATCGCCTATGACAGTTTTCCCATCCTCAGTCTTTTCCTCGCCCACAGAAGGCGCCTCAACCGATAAGCGGGCACCCTGCGGAGCTTGCGCAAAACGGGCGATGTTCTCGCCAAATAAGGGCACGCCGAAACGAGCCTGGACAGTCGAGCGTATGCGGTCAAGAACTGCCTTGCGCTCCTCGGAAAGGTTCCCAGTAAATGTCACCATCCCAGGCAGAAAGAGCACATCCACATCGGAAAAACCGACAGCATTGAGTTCGGTGCGCAGAGCGGCCTCAATGTCGCTTGCGTAGACAATGTGTCGTTTCACCTTCGGTGGGGGAGGGACATCCTCTTCAAGCTTGGAGAAGGCAGCCCGCTCAACAAGACTGTCCCGCATAAAACAGGACACAAGAAGATGACTCTCGTCTTCCCTGTGGACCATGCGCACAAGGGGGAAAAAGCCCTGGCAGCCGAGCGAACTACTGACGGCCCTCTCCCTATCCGCATCGATCGCAATATCAAGATACACTGGAAAAGAGAACTTCTGAACAGCGTCCGCTATCCGCACCCTCTCTTCATCCTGCGCAACCGATCCCGCAACAAGGATTCCTGGAGGGTGAGACGAGACGTCCAAATACGGGAGAGAAAGCTCTTTCAAAACGGCCTGCACAGCGGCTGGATCCGCCTCGTCAGTGCTTGTGAGTGGAAAGGAGAGCGCGCAGAGAAGGACTGCAAGAAGTGCCAGGGGAAGGGGCCGCACAAGACGCTTCCAAAGAGGCGGTGGCGGCACAGGTGTCGGCATGGCGACAGGCTCCGCATAGTCCTCCATCTGCTTGCCGTTCGCTGCCTGTTCCTCGGGCAATTTCTCGTTTTCTTGTGCGTTCTCGCTTGGGGACGCCTCTGTGGGACTTTCGTCTGTATTCTCGGGTGTGCCTCCATCGGAAGGCGGACTCTCATCGCCACCCACATCTGTGCCCACATCTGCGCCCGGCACACGCATGTTTGGAACAATCTGCTCTTGCGAGGCGCCCGGCACATTCCAGACAAAAAGAGTTTCGCCAAGATACCAGGCTTCCCCTGCCCCTGGGGTCACTTCGCTTTCTGCAGGCCTATCCTGATAGATGACAGGCCCCCCTTTGGGTCGCACGGTGACATGGGGCGGATCGCCCGCGGCAATCTCAAGTTCCGCATGGAGCGGCGCAAGCCCAGAGAGAATCAGATCACTTGCGTCATCGCCTCCAAGAGACCATGTGCCATCAGGGAGTGCGATCTGCGCCCCAAGATGGGGTCCTGAAAAGACATACAAAACAAGGATCGTTTCACGTGGGGAAACGTCGCTCATGGCTTTTCCACCAGAGGCTTGGCCGGTTCACCCATCGGAACAGGGTTAATCGGTCCTTTTTTCGGAGCAGAATCAGGACTTGAGGCGTAGTCAAGACGTCTGCGCGTACAGCCACCGACAGGCGGTTTCTCGGGAACACGTTCCGCATAGGAGGCCTCGGTCGGGGATCGGCTAAACCGCGGATCGTCAATGCGTTTTGGCAGGGGCGGCGGAGCATCTATATCAATAATGCGCGGCGTAATCAGCACAAGGCGTTCCATGCGCGAATGCTCCTTCTTCGAAGATCCGAAAAGACGCCCAAGAACGGGAATATTTTTTAAGCCTGGCACTCCAGTATCCCCATCGGACTGGGATTCGTAGTAATAGCCGGCAATAAGGAGACTTTGGCCATGGCTGACAATGGCCTGGGTGTTGATCTTGGTCTGCTTAAGCGGAACGGGCGAGCTTTCGCTCACAGTAAATGCCGTTGTATTGTCGTTCCTATTGTCCTGCACGGTCACGATAAGTTTGATCGCTTCGGGCAAGACCCGGCCATCGGGCAATACTTTTCCCGGTATGATATGCGGGGTCACAGAGAGGACTGTTCCAGTCTCAACTTTGAAAAGATCCGTTGCCTGGTAGCCGCTGACAGGAATATAGTAGGTGTTTGTGTTCTGCAGCGTCGCCTGGACATTGTCGCTTGTGAGAACCGAAGGTCTTCCAAGCATGCGCGCAACACCGTCGTCCTCAAGGGCCTTAACGCGAGTCAGGAAAAAGTCTGTTCCCTTGGTGTAGAGTGTCGAAAAAGAAAGACCGCCGTCAGAGGCTGCTCCGACGCTTGGAAGAGAGCCCGCTGCGACCTGAGCCCCCTCGTCGCCGCCAAGACGCCAGCCATTTCCAAGATTAGCGCTTCCCTGGAAATTAATCCCAAGTTCCCGCTTGAAATTGCTGTCTATATCGACAATGGCTGCGTGGATCTCGACAAGGCGCACAGGCTTATCCAAATCCGCGATGACCTTCGCGTAATATTCCATCCTGTACTCTGAATCCGTCACAACAACGGCATTCATCCGGGGATCCGCAGTAATATTGGGGCCTGCGCCCTGCTGCGCATCACTCTTCACTTCCCCCTGCTCCGGTGACACAAGAGGCAGGGGGCTCTCAGAAGGCCCAGATCCGCCCTTCTTCTGCTGGGCGAGCCCCTGGCCAAGCAGCCCTTGCTGCACAGGCGAAAGCCTGCTTGTGCGTGTCCCCCCGCCGCGCTTCCCTCCGCTCACAACGGACTGCAGAATCGAGGCAACACCGGGAATGGTCAGAGTTGTGTCATAGCCGGCATCAATATCCTTATCCTCGGCCCAGGCATGCTTTAAGGGAAAAACACGCATGACAACATGCCTGACCTGCGCCCCCTCCATTGACTGCATGGCCTGCATAAGCTGATTCACATAAAAACGGGGGGCACGGACATAGATCACGTTTTTATCGGCGAGCAGCCTGGTTGTAATCTGCGGAGAGAGAATGCCGGCATCCCTAAAAAGACGCATCAGCTCGCGCGCCTTGACGACAGTCGGTGTCAAAAAGGCCTGCTCTACTTCCGCCTGATCATAAAAATTGATTGTCCTTCCCTGCTGAAACCAGGCGACGCGGTAGGCCGCAGCCATGCTTGAAAGAAATTGGTACGGATTGATCGCCTCAAAGTTTCCCGTAACAGTCCCTGTGAGTGTCGGGCTCACGAGGGCAGAATAGCCCTGCACCCGGGCGAACTCGTAGAGGACGGTTGAAAGGGGCTCGTTCTGCGCAACATGCGTAAAGGGTATGCTAAAAAGCCTCCCCGATCGCTGTCCCGACTGACGGGCATAGGACTCAAAGGCTACGGCCAAGCACAGAAAAAAAAGGAGAAACGCGAAAAAAAAGGTACGTTTCACAAGCGGATACCCACAAAAGAGTTCGAGAAAAGCGATGTCATGCTTTCAGGCTCACTTTTCTGCTCAAGAAGCACTGCCTGCGCCACGGCTTTTTTCCACCACACAACATCGTTCACCCAGTCCGTCACAAGCCGCAGAAATACTGGTATTGAGGTCATGGTGTCAACGAGCCGGAAGGCCACAAAACTATCTCCCTCCAGAGACAGCTGCGTTCTGCGCTGACGGCGCACTCCCACCATAAACTGGCCAACGCGCTTTAAAATACCATCGCGCACGACACTGTCTTCTGGCATCTGGCAGAGTTCGCTTTTCAGAAGAACGACACCAGGCCCCCGCGTCGCAAACAAAAGATCCACATCATCTTCAAGCGCGACAAAGCACCCTTTATCGGGATCTGGATTCCTCAATGCCGCCCACTGGGTTTCTTTTGCTAAAGCCCGCATATACTCGGTGAAATTTGGCATAGATATTCCTATTACACTTGAATTTGTGGTCCCAACATATTTCCGTTTTATACTCGACCGCACATTGATTTTCCGCAGAACGCTTCAAGTTACACTCTGACATCGTCCACCTAGGGGAAAATCTTTATGAGGCTGAGTATACCAAACACGCATAGAGTGCCGTTTCGACTTCTTGCTGTATAAGAGGCTGGTTTCACCGTACACATACGGCAAGCACGCATCCCTCCACAGATGTCGCGGAACATACGGCCAAAGTGTATACAACGATCGTGGTCTTGCGTCGCTTTTCATTCACATTCTATACAATTCACCTGGCAATTTTGTATCGGAACTCCCAATGCATAACGCTACCGTACGCGAAGTAAGCAGAAAAAATTGAAGCTCCGCATTCAGGGCCATAAAAGCCCCACAGCAGACATTTTTGAAAAGTGTATCTCGCAAAAAGCTGCCAGAATCTCTGCCGACTCTACCGCAAAACGGCACAAAAATATACTGCGGTCAGAAACAAGTTGCCACTTGGAGTTGACAGTTTTGCAAAAATGTCAGTTTGTCTCTGGCTCGAAATACCGTCGGGTAAGCAGACAACAGAGCCAAATGCATTGGCCAAGCGAGGACACAGGCTTCTTTATGAACAAAAGTGCCTTAAG
>JAFTDR010000154.1 GCA_017454105.1 Desulfovibrionaceae bacterium
GCTTAATGATTCTTCCCGCTTTGGCCGATTGCTCTGGGAAGCATTTGATGCTGTACGGAAAACCATTGTGCGGTCGAGTATACTGCGCGTGAACGCATACGCCACTCGGTCGCTTCGATTATTCCCCTTCTGGCCGATTGCGCTGGGCAGCATTTGATGCTCTACGGAGCCCCCCCATTGTGCGGTCGAATATACTGGACTTCGCGTGAACGCATACGCCACTCGGTCGCTTCGATTCTTCCCGTTCTGGCCGATTGCTCTGGCAGCATTTGATGCTCTACGGAGCCCCCCATTGTGTGGTCGAGTATCATGGACTTCGCGTGAACGCATACGCCACTCGGTCGCTTAATGAGTCTTCCCGCTCTGGCCGATTGCTCTGGGAAGCATTTGATCCTGTACGGAAACCCATTGTGCGGTCGAGTATAGTGGACTTCGCATGAACGCATACGCCACTCGGTCGCTTCGATTCTTCCCCTTCTGGCCGATTGCGCTGGGCAGCATTTGATGCTGTGCAGAAACCCATTGTATGGTCGAGTATATACTTGGCGTCACAAAGATTCCTGTGACACGAAGTAACCCAGCGTGTGTCGACTAATCGAGGTCGCTCTCCTCTGTCTCTCGTGGGAAAATCGTTATGCGGCCCAGGTATACGTCGCACAAGTGGATTTGGGAACTGTGGTCGCACAATACTTTCCGCGTGTACGGCTTAGAATATATCGCTCACTGACCTGAATGACACAGAAAGCGCTGCATCCGATCACGGGTAGACGCAGCACAGAATATCTATACTCGGCGTCACAATAATTCTTCCCCGCGCTACGAAATGGGCAGCGGGTGCCGACCAACTGAGGTCCCTCTCCCTTGTCGTTCGTGGGCAAACTATTATGCGGCCGAATATAGCTTTTCACATTGTGCCAGTACCAGCAGAGACTGCCGGAAGCGAATTAAAAGATATGCTCAGCGTCACAATACTTCTTCCCGCAACACGAAGTCAGTGGATGCCTTGCATTACGGTCGCTCTCCTTTGACTTGCGAGGGAAAAGCATTGTGCGGCTTTGTACCGTAAGAGTCTGGCGCAGAACACACCCTATCACACACCCGAGAGAGGATGCGTCTCCCGCACAAAAACCTGGAAAAAGTGTTATACTGCGGTCAGAAAAAAATTGTCACTTGGATCGTTCGAAAAGCAGTGTACGCTGGGCGTCGCAGTACCAAAAGCAAGAAAGAAGAACACGGTGTTTTACGCGATCGTGCTGATACAAGGATTCACATCGTAGGATACTCTTTGACCAGGCAAAACCTATATACTCCAGCCAGAAACAAACAGTCATTGTTACGAATGGGTGTCGGCACCGAGTCCTGTATTTTCAACCATACGCGGCAACTTTTTTTCTGACCGCAGTATAGCTCCCTGCTTTCGTGACATCGGCTGTCTCTGATACTCCTACCCCGCGACACGAACGTAACCCAGCGCCGACCAATTATGCCGAATCGGCTTACTTGAGCGTATGAAGCAGGAAAATTCCATTCAGGGTGCGCCGTTTCAGAGGGACTGTGTACGCCAAAAAAAAGGGTCTGAAACGACTAGCAAATTGTATGCCATAAAGAGACATACAATCGCATAGTGTCTGTTTTCAGACCCGAAACGGTACAAAATAGTGAAGACATCGCAAGACCGGCGTACGTAAGTGAAAAGGATCAACGAAACAAAGAGATTGGGCAAAAATGCAATGCGTACTGTGACAGTACCCTTCCCCGCAAGGGGATTTTTCTGATCGCAGAGTACAGAGTCTCTGCACTTTTTGGCGTTTCCCGCAATGCATTCTCAAGTCAAAAAATAATTGACTGTGCCAGATGTGGGATGTTGCCAGAACAGGGGAGTTCGTAGCCAAACTGGTGCAATTTTATTTCTGCCCGCAGTATATACCGGCCACATCATGATTTTCCAACGAGAGTCAAAGGCAAACAACCTCAATTGGTCAACACTCTGGGTCACTTTATGCTGGAAAGAATCGTTGTGACGCCGAGTATAATACGCCCTCTTGCCATTTACGCGATGATGGACTTTTTCCAACTGCAAACCACGACACGTCTCTCCACAGACGTTCTGGAAGCCCAAGCCCGTAACGGCTTGGGCTTTGCAGTATGTCACAACAAGCAATCGCTCTCATACCAAGTACTGCCACTCATTCTCTCTGACTATGGACAGGCTTAGGAGTACAGCGTTGCCTGCCTGCGTGCAGGAAAACAGCTATCCAGTGCTAAATTGTGTGGTTCAGGATATTGCCGACAGTACTTGGGGGAAGATCCATTGTCTTCACAGAAAAGTTTTCCGGCGTCGGGCCGTATTGCCCTTCCTGATCCTTCTTGGTGGCAGAAATTGAGATCAATCCTTCAGGATTCGTCAAATCTCTCCCTGTCGTCATCTTTTCTCCGAAGGTCTGCAATAAGACGTCTGTACCTTCAATGGATGGAACTGATGTGATAGAACTTTGCATGGCACACTCCTTTGAACACCGTAAAACACAATAGGGGCAGATGAAATCTCTAACGATTTCAGGCGTCAGGTCACGCCAAAATTTTTCAAACGTATCAATTCGTTTCTCTTGGGCTTCCCAAGTGGCGCAACAAATAGCAACGCTTGCATCTATTGTATATCTCCAACGAGGTTGGAGGGCAACAATCTCTTGAAGTTGCTCTCTCCTCATTGGAGGTCTTTGTTTATGCGGATTTCTTAGATTTTCTTTCCTTTGGTTTACTGCGTCTACAGAACCTTGTCCGTATTTATCTGGGCTTGTCAAATAAAAATAGGTATAAATAGGGTGATTACACCCCTGTTTGCATCTATTATGTCTGTTAACCTAGCCATCATCAAAACGACGGGCTGACTATGCTGCGGGCAGAGATACAGTGACACAGAACGCTTTGCCGCCGCTCTGCATATCAAGACTCGGCGTTACAATGATCCCCGCGACACGAAGTGAGCCCAGCGGGTGCCTACAAATTAAGGTCGCTTTCTTCGGCTGTCCAGGAAAATCCATTACGCAGTTGGGTATACGAGGCAAAAGCCCTTCTCGTTCGGGGGCAGAGAGCAGACGCAATGGCTCGTAAAGAAAAGCGTATCACCAAAACACTCGTATTGCAAATATGAAACGTCCCACTGCGTACCGAGCTTTTCCGCTCAGATGTTCTGGATAGGCGCACTGTTTGCTGTGCAATTGAGGATGTGGAAGTTCGCAAGAACATGCATTTCTTAGCGAGCTGCTCCATGCCAAAGGGGAAACCTTGCGAGCTGCACAAGACAGCAAAAAGCTGGCTTTGCTGCAGGAAGGAGTGAACAGTGAATTGCAGAGAGGCAGGACGGATCACGTGCTTCCTAAAGAGATGTACAGAATGATTGCCTCAAATAGGTTCCTCGGAGAAGATAAAGAATCTGCTTTTATACTGCGGTCGGAAAAAATCTGCCACTTGGAGCTGAAAACACTAGACTCTATGCTGACTCTTTTTTGCAAAAACGTCATTTTTTTCTGGATGGAGTATACACCAATCCGTACATCTGGCATGCGGGGGGCATTGGCTCCCGCAGCACTCAAATGTCAACGCTCCTGACAGAGGGGGAGAGATTCTCAATGCGGTCAGATAAGAGAACACAATTCCTTACGCAGCAAAAGTATGCAGCAGAAAAAAAAACACCATCCCCCCGTATACTCGGCGTCACAAAGATTCTTCCCTGCGACACGAAGAGAACTCAATTGACGTCGCTTTCCTTGGGCTGCCCAGGAAAAAACAGTATGCGGCTCGGTATACATCACCCAAGACTTCCTGGCGAAAAGTGAGTGTTCTCTGTGACCGCAGTCTCTGTCCAGCTCGCCGAAACACGCGAACGCAAGGCCAAAGGGGAAACAGGGGAGCGGGTATATGGTCAGAAATTCCAATACACACTGCAGTAGGGCAAGTTTTTGATGTACTGTTGATTTTTCACATCAATTTGCGTGTACGCCTGATGCAGGAGGGGAAGACTGTTCGCGTACTCGACCTTGATCTTTTCAATGAGTTCTCTGTAGAACGAGTCAAAATCGGCTCCTGCTATTTTCCGTCTCTGCTCCGGTGTGTTTTCAAACTCATCAATCAGGATTTTTTCCGTCTCCTCTTCGAAATACCGTTCTATGGACAAGACACCGCGTCTGACATCAAGGTACAGGTATATTTTGCTCGGAAAGCGCAGAGCGTTTGACTGCGTCGCGAGGAACCAGACAAAAATGATACTGAAATTGTTATATATGATCCTGTTGAAAATACTCTGATCGTTTTCAGGCATACGTCACCACAGCAATGTTTTTGAGGCCAGCCTTTTCATCTCCGCAGCATCTCGTTCACTAAGCCAGGAGTGGTCAGCCTTGGTGCCTCCATCAGAAAACGCAAGTCAATACGGCGGTTGGCACTGAGTTCGTCAGCGGTATCCCCCTGTTTGACAGGACGGGATTCACCATACCCGCACACGCCAAGCAGACTCTCCCCGCGTCCGTTTACAAAGGCGCGCAAACGGGGATGCTTTGCAAACGACTGATAGGTCATAATGGCGCGGGCTGATGACAGCTCTAGATTCGAGCTTATCCCCCCTTTCAAATTTCTTTGCACGGGCTTTTTGTCTGTGTGCCCTTCCACATAGATCGCTTCAAGGCAAGCTTCTCGGGGGCATTCCCATTGCCCTTTTCTCTTTTGCCAAGTGTAGCCAGGCAAAAGCTCTTCCAGCACTTTCGCTAACACATGAAGCACCTGTTCACCAGATTCCGTCACGGTAAACTCGCCACTCTGAAAAAGCACGTTATCGGGAAGGCGGAGTATTCCATTTTCTTCATCAATGACCGTAGGATACCCCAACTGCTTCATTCTCTCCTGAACGCTGTGCAAGAGTTCTTTTTTTATGGTGTTTGAGAGAGCGAGAAATTTATTGATCGTATTCTGGAGATCGAGAATGTTCTGCAGGTAGCGCTCTTTTTCCGCCGTCATAAGCCGCTTCATCGATTCCTGATCTTTACTGAGATTGACAATCTCCGTGTCTTTCGCGGTCAGGATTTCGTACAGTTCATTGATCCGCTTCCGCAAATCATCATTGATGACGCTCATCGACTGCAGTCTTCGCGTAAGGCCCACATTCTTTTCTATCACGTCCCTGTTGGAGTTTTCTAGCTCATCAATATTCAGCATAATGGTCATTATGATGATGATGAAGATAAAGAGTATCCCTATCAGCAGATCGGTCATAGGGATAAAATAGTTATCGTCTCTCGACTCACGAGTAGCTGTCGTCATACCCAATTTCCGAAGGATAGTACAGTTCTCCAGGTTGATTGCAAAAGATGCGGCTGAAAAGCCAGACGGGGATTGAGTCCCATTGCAAACAACTTCTCGAATCGTAAAAGTATCGCGTTTCATTGTTCAATGAAACGCGATTGCCAAACATTACGAGCGCAAAACCTTTGTCCCCGCATCCCGACGCAAAACCTTGGCTGTTGCCGAAGCACTCTGATTCAACGTCTCAAGCGTTCCAACAAGCTTTGTCATTGCCTCTTCAGTTCGCTCAGCACTCGCAAAGAGATTATCCCGCATAACGCGCGTGGTCTCCTGCAATGACGTCTCTAGCAATTTTGTGCTTGCCGCAACGCTCTCCTTCATGCCATTCGCCATTGTCTGGACCTGCTCTGCGATCACTGCCTGCGATCGCTCAAAGTTTGAGCGCATATAGGCATCAACTCTCTGCAACTGCCCTGTTGTTGTCGATAAAGTCTCCTCAAAATGCTCTGCGGCTACATCTGTGCTGTGCGCAAGGCGGTCTGCATGCGTTTTCCATGTTTCCGTCATCTGGCTCAAAGCATCCTGCAGGCTTGCAAAACTTTGGTTCACGGTCGAAGCATATGTCTCGCGCACTGTCTTGACCGTGTCCAGAAGATTGTGGACATCAGAGCGCATACTCTCACTCACGTCGTCAAGACGTGCGGGCAAATCAGCGAGCATTGTGCGCATCGCCTGTTCTGCAGTCTCTGAGACATGTGTGCAAGCAGACGAAGCCTTTTCAATGGTTTCAGCCATGCTGTCCTTTGCCTGCTCAAGCCCTTTTTGCACGCATTCCATGTGATCGGCATAGATTTTCGTACTGGCAGCTATCCCTTCTTCGCACTGTTGCAAGGCGGCTGAAAGGCGCTCCTCAAAAAGCGTCACACTCTTTTGCAGGGATGTCCCGATATCCTGCGAGGCATTCGTCAAGGCATCGGCCGCATTGACAAAGGATTCGGCATTTTTCGTCACGCCCTCATCAAATAGTTTGCACGCCTGCGCAAGAAGCGCGTTCACCGATGCCTTCTGCTCAGCCATAACATGGGCAATCATGAGAGCCATGCTTTCTCCGCTCTCCCGCACATGCTTTGCCGCCGCATCCAAGGCTTGCTGCGCTTCAACCAAAGCGGCAACAAGCTTTTCCATATCCTGGTTTCCCTCGAATCTGAGGGCTGCACTGAAGTCGCGGACAAGCTGTGTCATGGCCTGATCGGCCGCTTTGCCGATTGACTCTCCGAATAGCTCTATTGCCGGATCGATGCGGGCATAAATTTTTTCCGCGTGCAGCTTGACAACACTATTGATGGCAAGCGCGGTTTTCTGAGCTGTCTCCTGGGCAAAGGTCGTTGTGAATGACTTGAACTGCTCTGATTGCTGACGCAAGTAATCCAGCTGGCGCAAGGCTATTGTCTGCTGGGTACAAATCAGATGCTCCTGGCTCTCATACTGGAGGTTCCTCTCCAAAAGAGTGTTCAGCCTACTGTACTCATTCCGTATGCGGCCGTTGCAGATTCGAATCTCAATGCTCAAGATGATCGAGGTTATCAGGCCAGCTATAGATGTCAGGAACTTGAAGGCCGCTATCCGCAAAAGACTGTCCAGCGCGTTCTTAAGATTGGCCGAGTGGCTTACAAGTTCATCGCTATGCACAGAGATAATGCTTTCGCCAGTCAGATAGATAGCAGATACAAGGCCGCAGAAGGTCAGCAAAAGCCCCACGCCAACAACAATATTAGGGAAGGCCTGGTAAAAGCTGATGTTATACTGCTGGGAGAGGCTTTCGAAGTTGAAGTACTTGAAGGGGCGCACCGTATGGCGGATCACCTTTTCCTCGTCGAACTTGCCGGGGAAGATAAAGGTCTCTTTAAAGCCATCCCAGTTGGCCTTGAGCTTCGGCGCGCTGAAGATCTCCTCAATCGTTTCGAAGCGGGTGCAGAACTCGTTTCTGCCAGAAATTTTTCGCAGGGCCTTGACACAGGTGTGCAGGGCCGCGTGTACGGGGCGGTAGACGTGAAAGAAGTACCAGAGAAAAAAGAGAAAGCCAGTTCCGATTATTGCCAGGGACAGCCACAAAGGCAAGTCTTCGTTGCGGAAAAGGGTAAAAAAGGGTACAAGGACATCGATATGCATTGTCTGCTACACCACCTTGAGACAGTTGGTAAGAAGCTCCGCCACGGGGGCGTTCCCCCTTCTACCATTTTTTTTTTCAAGATGCAAAAAAAAAGCTTGACATGCAAACAGAGGTGGGGTAGAAGAGAACTATATTTCTTCGATGAGTGAATGTAAAAAATGACAGATGGAGATCCCATGGCTACGATAGTCTCCCAGAGCGAGCTTGTTCGCAAAGCCGCCGAATATATAAACGAGAAGCGCAACCTTGATCCGAACAAAGATATCCATGCACTTCTGGATGAAGCAGGGATGCGCTTTAATCTGACACCTCTTGACCAGGCTTCACTGGAGCGGATTTTTTCTGAAAAATAAAGACATACAGAAAGCTTCGGCTACTTACTTCGACCAACAAAAATTTTCAATCTCAGAATACTTCTGAAACCTTTAACGCGCATGCCTTCTACTTCTCATTTGGCGCGAGATTCACAGCCTTTCTAAAGAATACTGTCCCTTCAAACAAGTACCACTTTTCTACTTGTGTTCGTATGTAGCTGCCGAATGGTAGATTGAGAACTCTAATCTCCTATTGCGGCCACTCAGCGGAGATATACTTGGCGTCACAAAGATTCTTCCCCGTCGCATGAAGCAGCTCAGCGTGTGTCAACCTATACTCGAGGGAAAATTACTATGCGGCCGGGTATAGAAAAGAAGGTAGCAGAATGCCTCAAGAAGAAGCCGCTTGCATAAATAATAATGAGAGCGGACAGAATAGATGTATCCACTTCCGAGAAAATTCTTAGACAGCCTGTCAAAAAAAAAAGCCGAATACGGTATGATTTACAGGCAAAGGATATCAAAGCATCATGCAATCTGACTAGAAGGACTGCATCGAAATCACTCTTTGACTTTCTTTTGCAATGTTGTGGAGGTTATTATGGCATCGGGATTAGTTCAAAATACCGACTTTTCATCGGATTTGCTTCTAAATAAGGTAATGAATGGCCAATATAGTGCAACTTCTGGCAAAACAATAACTCTTGCCGGTCGTATTAATGCCTCGCAATTGGATACTCAAGCAACTAAATATGCAGTCCAAGCAGAAAACGTCCGTGAGGGTGCTGTGTACGCAGATGCCGTCGCAAACGCGCTTTCTGAATTTGCAGATATTGCCAAAAGAGCAGGGCAAATTAATGCATCAATGTCTGGAGAAGCATTAAAAGAAGCTGCGACTGGCCTTAAAGCTGAGTTGGCCGAACTTGTAAAAACGAAAGCGGATAATGGAACAGATTTATTCGGAGCCTCGGGCCCAACAGTTGATTTGGGACAGGGTGCCGGAACCATAACACTAGGACAAAATTCGGCAAACGGTGGAATAAGCGCCCTATCCTCTGCACTCTCAACGTTGGCAGAAGGAAGTAATATTACCGCAACTGGCTCAGGTAACACTCTTGAGGTGGCACAAACGAAGCTTCTAGGGGAAATCTCAGATGCGAGTGCCAAGGCAGCTTTACTTGAAAATCGTTATACCAGCCTGAATGATCTTATTTCTTCATATAAGAATGCATCTGATGATCAGGTCGTTAACGCTGGTGGAAATTCAACAAGTTTGTTAAACAATCTTCTTTCATAAATACATAATAAAGTAATAATCCTTTCTGGGGGCTGCAGAATCGCCCCTTTCAGCCGGCTTTCTGCTTTATCTCTGACGATAGAAAGAAGAGGTTTAAAAACAGATACTTTGTAAATTTTGCCTTATATTTCGCTATCATAAAAAGAGTGCGGAATATAAGGCGTTTTTTACTTGGGAGAGATTCCAGTGGAAGAAACAAAATGTTTAGAATTTGAAGAAGAATTAAATGCTTTACTAAAAGACTCAAAAAAGACAAATTCAGAGGTACGAGATACTTTGCGCAACCTTGCGGATAAATATAAAGATAAACTTTCTCTCTCAGATTGCCTTGAACTAACTAAAACATTTCTTCTAATAGGCGCTCTTACTGAAGCTGAAAAATTCTGTAAGTTAGTCATCGATCGCTGCCCGCCAGGCTCGTTAGAAACACTGAAAGATAAATATATGGCGTTGGTTTATTTAAGCTCTGTCGCTTCGTCAAGTGCCAATCACGCGATATCAAGGACTATTTTTCTTAAAGTTCTTTCCGTTATACCGGAATTTTTAAAGCATCTATTGTGGCATTATGTGTACCTTATGAGTTACGATCCTGAAATGAATTCCCGTAAGCAAAGAGTACTGTCAGAATTAAACACAAGACACTACGTCACACATCATTCTTCCAGACCCAAAGCAACACCGCTTAACGGACGTCCTTTACGTATTGGATATGTCTCAGGAGATTTCAAAATACATCCAGTAGGCTTGCTTCTCTATGGAGTTTTTGCGGCTCATGATAAAGACAAAATTGAAGCTTTCGCCTATTCCACTTTGCAGACAGATCAAAATTCAGTCTTAGATGTGATTAAAAAAAACAGTACTTTCCATGATGTAAGTACTCTGGACGACGACGAGTTCGAGGAACAAATTCGAAGCGACAAAATAGATATTCTGGTTGATCTTGCAGGTTATACTAATGGTCATCGTCTTCAGGTATTTGCACGGGAGCCGGCGTCTTGCATGATTTCATGGCTTGGATATTGGGCTACTACTGGACTTCGCTCTATGGATTCTGTAATACTCGACCCATGGCACGCACCAGAGAATGCAGGTTATGAAAAAGCATTCACTGAAAAAATATATCGGCTTCCTTGCGTACGTTTTTGTTTCAAGCCGGCGCAGAATACACCTGACATTTCTCCCTATCCACCGGTCCTTGACAACGGATATATTACATTTGGTTGCTTCAACAATACAGCTAAATATTCAGGATTAATGATCCGAACCTGGGCAGAGATACTAAAAAGAGTTAAAAATTCGCGGCTTATCCTTAAATGGATGACTTTCCAGGACGAGGGGATGTGTAACCGAATACGCAAGTCATTCCAAGCTCTCGGCGTAAGTGAAGATCGCGTGGAACTTAGAGGTTGGAGTTCGTATGTGGACATGCTTTCTGAATACCAAGATATAGATATAGCTCTTGACACCTTTCCCTTTTCAGGCGGAATCACCACTTGCAATGCCCTTTGGGCAGGAGTTCCTCTTGTCACACTTGAGGGCAATTATGTTGCTGGTCGACAGGGTCATGCAATCCTCAATGCTATTGATCTCCCGGAACTCTCAGCTCATAATATTGAACATTATATTAATATTGCCTGCGGACTTGCGGAAAATAGAGTGCTTCTCACCCTGCTACACGTTACAATGAGGCATAGGATGCTCAATTCCCAATTTTTAAATATTAAAAGTTTTACACATTATTTAGAGGATGCATATTTAAATATATATAATAATATGTATTAGATCTTGCGTAATCCTAAATTCCCGGATGCTTGGTTGACTACCGCGCATATTTTTTCTGCCTAGCATCTTCTTTCTTGAAGTTTACTAAATAAAATATTATTTTTTTATTACTTATAGTGTATCTGCTCACGGGGAAACGGTGGTATGTGCCTTTCAGACGATTCTGATTTGTTCTCAGACGGTATGAAGCGTCTTTTTTTGACATTGGCACGTTTTGAAGAGCTTTAAAACCCGCAAGTACCGTTTCCCCGTGGGCGGATACGAATTTATATTGTTATAGCATTGTCAACTAGAACTTTACCAAACGGAGAAACTGGATCATTGGCATAATTATTTGGTAAGTGATGCACCAAGCAATTCTCATCTACAGACAAAGAATTTAAATAAAATCCGACCAAATTTCTCGAGTAAAATCCACTAGGAACATTTGTAAATGTAAGACCCATAGATGCTTTTTCTCTTATTCCCCAATGTCCATAATCCGGGTTAAAAGTCTTTCCATTCATGTATTCACTCATCATATCCCTATCCATTAAATACATGCCTTGATATGGTTGAGGAAAATTTATAAAGCAATATCCATTATCTCTAATCAGTGCAGGTATTTTTTTTGTGTCACATGAAGCTGTTATATCAGTAAGAAATTTTCCTTTAATCTTATCATTAAATTCATAACGCAAAAAAGATGGGTAAAATCCATATTTTTTTAAAAAAGCCCGCCCATTAATCCAGTATAAAAAATTACTCTTTTTTAAATATATATCATCCTCTAAGTATAGAAAATGGGTAATTTTATCATCTTGCCGAAGAAGTTTACGAAAAATTTCAAAATGAGACCATGTATATGAATAAGGATGACCTATGAGAATTGGCACATGAATATAAAAATTATCAATGTATTTTTTTATAATATTTAAAATCTCTTCTTTTTGATTTGATTCAACATTTGTTATAACATGAAGTTGAACATCATTAGCTATATTTTGAATTCCTGAACAAACTTTTTCAAAGAATTTTAGTTTATTTTGCACAAAAAAAAAGTTATAGCCACGGCCAATTTGCCTATACGAGTTTCGCTTATCATATATTTTCCATTAGAAAAACTACTTATATTAGTATCAGCTTGCGGAGTGCGGTGAAATGGGTATCCCTGAGATTGTGGAATACGGACATTGTTTACATTGTCAAAGTTCAAAGATGTTAAAAATCCGTGAGATACCGTTGCCCTGTGAGCGGATACACTCCATTGGAACGATAAACATGCCAAGCACACAAAAAAAACTCGCATATAGCGAGTCTTTTTTGTCTAAGGAGCTGCAAATAAGACAGCTTCTGTATAAGGCTGAGATTTCTTAAAATATAGTTTATACTCGGCACACAATTCATGGAGTAACAGAGGTATCTCCCAGTGATGTTCCAGCTTATGATATATGCATACAGCTAGTTTTGGCTTATATTTCTTAATGGTTTTGCAAGCTCCATAGATTGCATCAAGCTCTGCACCTTCAATATCCATTTTGATAAAATTTGGAATAATTTTTTGTTCTTCACAGAAAGCATCGATGGTAGTCACATTGACATCATACGCACCTAATTCATCAGATTTCTCAGTTATATGACCTCCAGAACTATTTCCTTGCATAGGTACAAAGGACATAGTTCCACATTTTCTTCCGAGAGCTGTCTGGAGTATTTCAACAACATCAGTCCTACCAAAATTTATTATGTTATCTTTTAGACACTTTAAATTTTCACAATCTATTTCAAATGAATAAATCTTTTTTGGTTTTGATTCACTGAAATATAAGGCAGTATCTCCGATATACGCTCCGCAATCTAGGCAAATATCACCTTCTACAATCCTAACAAGATCCTTGTAGCTATACTGCTCAAGCAAGAAAGTTGCTGTCAAATCGCAAGCTTTAATATTATCAGATATTTCACCCTTAGGTGCCTTAAGTAAGTTGAAAATTTTATGATTTCGCATACTATCGACGTATTTTGAAAACTCTAAACTAGTCATGAGGCCAGCAAAATATGGGGCGAGGTCCTGACGCAAAACTTGGGAGAGGGCACAGTAGATAATTTCTTGAGCATAAAGATAATTAGACTCTTCATCGGAAAATAGGTTCAAAACAAGGTCAATTTTTCTAGAATTCCTTAAAATAAATTCTTTTGCACGAGAATTTGCTGTTTCAAAAGATTTTTCACATAATTCAAGAATATTTGAAATATTCTTCATAATTTTTTCCTCGCAAATTAGCTTCTTCAACAATAAATAGTATCCCCACACAGAGATACACTGGAGTGTAGATTTCAGACAATTCTACGTTTTCCCTCTAACTGTAGAACAAAAAAGGTATCCGCCCCCAGGGTGGATGGTGCAATGCGCCTCTCAAGTGAGGGAGAATGCGGACCGTGCTGACCCCTTAGCAAGGTTGAAGAGAGTAAAAAAAAGCATGGTACGGTTGTGTCCCGTGAGCGGATACAAAAAAAGCTATAAAAATCTAGAAAAACCACTTCACTTAGAAATTGTAAAAAGGTATCTTGACACTTTTGTCGAAACTGGAAGAGTGTTTCGACAGCAGAAATGAATGTAGTTTTTAATAAAAAGCGTATCTTAGACAGCCATTAAAATCCTTGTGAGCTAAAAAAATACCCTGACATTTTTTTAGTGTCTGTAAGAGTTTTTTAACAACGCGAGCAAGTGTCATTTTTTAATAAATACTGCCAGCATAGCCTTCTTCAAAGGCTTGCTGACGCGAAGTTTGCAGATGCGCAACGTTTAACTCCCGAGGGAAATGCTCAACTTATGATTTTACAATTCCTTATGTATCTGCTCACGGGGGGAACAATTGAATGCGCCCTTCAGACGATTCTGAGTTTTCTCAGACACAAGAAAGCGGAAATTTGTTGACGCTGGCGCGATTTAAAAACTTTTAGACCTCCCTCATAGTATACTGTTGGCCCGAGAGCGGTTTCCACACCCTGGCGCCAAATTTGGATTCGCCTGAGACCAAAAGGCCGTTTTTTTTGTATACTCGCGACGCAAAAGATCTTCTTCTGCCCTTTTGGTCGTTGGACTTATTGCACATCGCCAACACAGTCGAAGAAGAACATTTCATCCGTCACGAGTATAACATACATCAGAAGTGACAAACGTTGTTTTGCGCGTACTACAAATTTGTCGCCTACCTGATTATTTTGCCTTTTCACAAACAGCAAAAGAAAAGCAGCATACGCCTTCCTCGTATGCTGCTTTCGGCCATGCCGTAGTGGCCTATCACTTGCTGTATATTGTTACGCAATGGCCCCACCATTCGGAACTGTTGTCTCCGGCTGGAGAAGGACAATTCCCCCCTCCCCTTCTGCGGTCAGAACCATTCCGTTTGAGACAAGCCCTCTGATTTTTCGAGGCTTAAGATTCAGTATCGCACAGACCTGTCGATTAACAAGTGCCTCAGGCGTATAGTACTCGGCAAGACCAGAAAGAATCTGGCGAACACCTAAGGGACCAAAGTTGATTGACAGCACAAGAATCTTGTCGGCATTGGGATGGCGAGACGCATTCTCAATTGTCCCAACTCGGATATCAAGCTGTGCAAAAGCATCAATGCTTACCTCACCCTTTGATCCTTTGCCCTCGCTGCTCTTCTCTTTTTTTGGCTCTGCTTTTTTATCGACTGCTTCTGCCTTCTCTTTGGGCTTCTCGAAGCGCGGGAAAATGTTCGACTCACGAGCAAGCTTTTGGCCAGAGGGAATAACACCAAATGTCTGGAGTTCATCACCAAAGAGCGATGGGGTCTCAGATGCCTCACCGAGTTGCGAAAGCATAAGCGCGCTCGCCTTCGGCATGACAGGAACCAAACAGAGCGCTATCTTGCGCATGCCAGTCAAAAGAGTCACCATGACTGTTGCGAGGCGATCCGTATTGCCGGCCTTATACAGAGACCATGGCGCCTGCGAGTCCACGTATTTGTTCAAGGCCCGAACAAACTCCCACAAGTTCTCAAGAGCCTCTGAGAAACGAATACCACCAAACAGCGTTACAAAATTCTGCATGGCTTGAACACAATGATCCGCTATAGCCTGATCGTCCTCATTCATTGCCTGGGGGACAGGGACTGTCGCATCAAAATAGCGACTCATCATAGATAAGACGCGACTAAAGAGATTACCCAGATCATTGGAAAGATCAGCATTGATACGCGTTATCAGACTCTCTTCGGAAAAACTCGCATCGGACCCAAAATGCATTTCCCTAAAAAGATAGTAGCGGAAAGCATCAAGACCATACTTGTCAGCCATGGCCTTGGGTTCCACAATGTTGCCAAGAGATTTCGACATCTTGGTATCGCGTGAAAGCCAGTAGCCATGCACATTGAGATGCTTGTAGAGAGGGAGGCCCATGGACTTCAACATAATGGGCCAAAAAACGGCGTGCGGTTTCAGTATATCCTTGGCAACAAGATGTTCCCCAGGCCAAAACTTGGCGAAATCCGCACCATCAGGTCCACCAAGGGCACTGATATAGGTGAGCAGTGCATCGAACCAGACATAACAGACATAGTTCGAATCAAAGGGGAGTTCAATACCCCACGTAAGCCGGGTCTTGGGCCGTGAAATACAGAGATCATCAAGCGCACCAACCTCAAGCATACCCAAGGCTTCAGCACGGTAGCGCTCAGGCCGGATAAAATCTGGATGGCTTGTGATATACTCCTTAAGCCAGGGCAGATATTTTGACATACGGAAGAAGTAATTGTTCTCGCTGATCAGCTCGGGCTTTGTCAGATGCTGGGGACAGAGACCGTTCTCTAACTCCTTCTCCGTATAGAATCGCTCACAGCCGTAACAGTAGTGCCCAGAAAAAGAGCCAAAATAAATGTCTCCCGCATCGTATACCTTTTGCAGAAGAGACTGGACAATCTTCTCGTGTTCTGGATTGGTTGTTCGCGCAAAACGATAATTCTCTATACCAAGAGTAGGCCATAACTGCTGAAACAACCCGCTTATCGTGTCAACAAAAGCCTGCGGCTTTTGCCCGTTCTTCTCTGCAGCCTGGACAATCTTGTCACCGTGTTCATCAGAACCGGTCACAAAGAAGGACTCTTCCCCCTCAAGCCTGTGCAGCCGCACGAGCGCATCAGCAACCATTGTACTATAACTGTGCCCAAGATGAGGGCGGGCATTCACATAGTAGATAGGTGTTGTAATATAAAATTGACTCAACTCTTCCTCCAGCATGTGAACGCCTCATCGTCGTATGCCGATGGGTCCTGCTTCACAGATCTCGTAACAATTTCTACTTCGGCCAAAACAGTTCCTGGCTTATACTGCGGTCAAAAAAAAGTTGCCACTTGAATCTGAAAATACCAGACTCCGCGCTGACTTCTTTTTGCAAACATGGCAATTTGTTTCTGGCTGGAGTATAATAGGACTTAGCTCTACCATCTTCCCCTGTACTTAGGCGGAGACATATAGCCGGCCGCATAACGATTTTCCAAGGAGTGACAAAAGGGAGTGACCTCAGTTGCTCGGCACCCGCTGCTCACTTCATCGCTCTGGAAAGAATCTTTGTGACGCCGAGTATATATGCCGAGCCGCACGCTGTTTTTCCCTGGACAGCCTAAGGAAAGCGACTTCAATTGAACTCACTTCGTGTCTCGGAAAAAAAACCGTTGCGACGCCCAAGTACATTTCAAGCCGCACTATACTTATACTCGCGACGGATGAAATCTTCCATCTCACTGCTTCTTAAGCTACCAAATACCACAACGAACCAAGAGGAGATGAAGAACATCTTTGGCGTCGTGAGTATAAACCAAAAAAAATGCCGCCGGCAGCGGTAGATAGACCCGGCCGTGATTTTCCCAAGAGAGACAAAGGAGAACCGATTGGCAGACACCCGTAGGACTACTCACGACACAAAATCCTGGTCGGTGGGATATTTTGGGTGTCGTAAAAAAAAGTGCGATGGAAGATTGTATACTCAAGTCAGAAACAAACTGAGATATTTGCGAAAAGTGTCAGCACAGAGTCTGGTACTATCAGCTTCAAGTGGCAATTTTTTTTCTGTCCGCAGTATATCCGCAACGCGTATCCCTTCGCGTCATAGGAAAAATCTTTGTGACGCCGAATAGATCGTCATTGAACGTAGCGAGTGCAGCCTTCTCTCAGTCCATGTTGTAAAAACATGCTGGGGCCCCCTACGCTGCAAGGATAGTAGAGCGTATAGTACAATTCGAGAAGTTGATTGCAATGAAACTCCGCCCCGTCTTCTTGACGTCTGGCTTTTTGGCCACATCGTTTGCAATCAACCTGCAGAATTGTATACTCGGCCGCATAACGATTTTCCCACAAGAGACAGAGGAGAGCGACATCGATTGTCGACACACGCTGATCTACTTCGTATCACAGGGAAGAATCTTTGTGACGCCGAGTATACTACGATGCACACGTTCTTTGCTCTACTCAAGCCAGAAACAAACTGATATCTTTGCAAACGAACGCAAGCGCAGAATCTAGTACAGACTTCTCAAAGTTTGCATGTATCTTAATTTCCCGGCATTTCTCTTAGCTACAGCGACGATAGGCTCACTATATGCGGGATTTACGCGTCTTGAGGGCGCTTTGTGCTAAACAGATCTGCTTAGCTACAAATGGCCTTTTTTGTACAGGGAAATACGATGGAATGCGGGTTTACACCGTGTAGCTAACTTTAAGGGCGGGAATTTAAGATGTATCTTTTTCGCTGAGCTATTCGTACAGTGTAGCGGGAGTCGCCAGCATATTTTTGCACACGGACTGAGAAAAGTCTGTACTAGTATTGTCAACTCTAAGTGACAATTTTTTCTGCCCGCAGTATACGGAAGATTTCATCAGTTGCGAGTATAGACTCAAGCGAGAAACAAAAGACTTTCTTGCAAACGGGAGCCAGTATAGAGACAGGTATTTTCAGATCCAAGCGGCAATTTTTCCCGCGTGTACGGATTACCAGTATATCGGTCAAACTCGGGATCCCAAAAAACCTGGCTTTTCAGTTGCACAAGGCCTTCCTGCTTCCTTTTTGCCATCGCTGACGACAGGATGAAGATCCGCATCACGAGAAGTTCAGCGTCCAGTGTTGAACGATAGTATCGTACTTCGCACAGGCGGCATTTTTCTTCTGACCGCAGTATACGAAAGATTTCATATGTCGCGAGTATGTACTCAAGCGAGCAACAAAAGACATTCTTGCGAACGGGAGCCAGTACAGGGACAGGTATTTTCAGATCCAAGCCGCATTTTTTTCTGACCGCAAAAGACCAAGCAAGCCGTCTTGCCAGCAAACAATCCCAGGCCTTCCACACAAAAAGAGCCCTGACTAATGCTTCTTCCCTTTATGCCTCTTCTTGCGTTTTGGACGCGGCGCTTTCTGCTCCACATCCACACGCTCGGGAGGCTGCCCACCGTAGCTCGGATCATTCTCCTCATAATGGAAGTCATCAAGACTGTCCTCTGGCAAGGATGAGGAGAGATACAGATCCTGCTGGGGAAGATCCTCGTCGGGAAGCGTATCACTATCGCTCCCGTGATTGCGATCGAGGCTTGAAGGCACAAGGGAGAGCCATTCCTCAAGAGGAACCTCCACCTCCTCTCCGGCTTCAGTGCTGTAGGAAACACTGTTGCGAAAGAGATTGGTGCGTACCACCTTCAGCGTTCCGATCGTACTTGGATACTTCTTGCCAATACGGGGACTGCGGCTGAAAAACTTGTCGTAATTTTCCTGCTCGTACGAAAGACAGCAAAGAAGACGGCCACAACTGCCAGAAATTTTGGAAGGATTGAGGAAAAGGTTCTGCTCCTTGGCCATGCGAATGGTTACTGGCGCAAAATTCCGTAAATACCGTCTGCAGCAGCAAATCATCCCGCAGTTTCCCACAGATCCCACCATCTGCGTCTCATGGCGAACACCTATCTGACGCAACTCTATCCGTGTGTGGTACTGCCGCACAAGATCCTTCACAAGCTCTCTAAAATCAATACGCGTCGGTGCAGTGAAAAAAAAGATTATCTTGCTTCTGTCAAAAAAGACATCCACATCGACAAGCTTCATATCGAGCTTGCGTTCCTGGATACATTCACGACAAAAAGTAAAGGCAGACTGCACAAGATGCTGGTTTTCCACTTCCTCAATGCGATCCGTCTCATTGAGAGGCCGAAGAATCCAAGGCAAATCCATCCGATTGAGAATATCACAATTCGTCAGTGGGCCTGAAGTCACCTTTGCAAGGCATACCCGATTATCTTCTTGCACCAAAACCGTATCACCAACGCTCAACGGCTCATCCGCATGATAATAGACCGATTGACCGAAGGCGTGAAGCTTCAAACCATAGATAGCCACAATCGTAAACCTCATCTTGGCCATCGCCCTTCTGCGCTTCCCCACAAGAAAAGACCCATATGCCCAAAACTGCCAGAGCCTACAAACCGTTCATTCTTCGCCGAGGCGCCTTGTCACAAGAGACAAAGACAGTACGGTCAAAAAACCGCATGCCGTTAAAGAGACTCCAGCCAGAAACAAACTGCCATTTTGGCGAAAAAAAAATCAGCACAGAGTCCCGGTCTTTTCAACGCAACCTGCCTACTTCTCTTCTGACCGCTGTCTACTATTGACTGAGCAAAGTTCATGTGTATCGTGTACGCTCTCCTGTCCTTGCAGCGTAGAGGGGGGCCCACAATATTTTTATACTCGGCATCACAAAGATTCTTCCCCGTGCGACGAAGTGAGCAGCGGGTGCCGACCAACTGAGGTCTCTCTCCTTTGTCACTCCAGGGAAAATCGTTATGCGGCCGGGTATACAACACGAACTGAAAGAAGGCGGTACTCCATGGAATGCCGGGATATGATTGCCATATACCCCACGTCGTATTTCCAGGAGCTTCTCTGCAAGCCCTTTCGGCGTACGGTCTCTGCCACAGCGTGCAATCACGCACGCTTCTCCTCACAACGCCAACGATGTTCTTCATCTCGGTCGGTTGAGGTACTGGGTGCCGCAAGAAGAAATGGAAGATTGTATCCGTCGTGAATATATGAATTTGCTCTACTCACGGCGCAAAAGATCTCCTTTCAGCCCCACTTGGCAGTGGACGTACTGGGTACGGCCAAAAAAATTCCGCGTGTACGGATTAACAGGATATCGGTCAAGTACTGGAACCCCAAAGAACAATGCGTTTCAGTTGCTCTCGGCGTTTGTGCTTCCTTTTTGCAGTCACTGACTGACCTGGGCAGATGAAGGTCCGTCCCGAGAAAGTTCAGCGTCACTGTTGAGCGATAGTATTGTAATTCGTACACAAAGAAAAAATTGAGCAGGATTCATCCGTCGCGAGTATACCTCAAAAGCATGCCACGCGAATAGACTCGGTGTCACAAAGATTCTTCCCCGAAACACGACGTAGCACAGCGTGAGTCGACCAATCGGGGTCGCTCTCCTCTGTCTCTCGTGGGAAAATCGTTATGCGGCTGGGTATAGAATGAAAAGCGGCACTAGCGATGCGTCAAACGGCGTTTGATTGCGCGTAGGGGAATAAGAAACGATCGGAGAAGCCTGGGAACATGCACGTTCTCAGGACTTGTCATAAGAGCCAAAAGAATACGCAGACGCCCAAGGAGTGTTCGGGCACGGGGGAGATAGTCCGCTTTGCCCGTTGGATCCACTGCCCGAAACAGTATGTCCCGGTAGGCAACAGTCAGAAAAGCCTCATCGCGCAGTCTAAGAAGCGCGACTATTTCCCAGAAAGAAAGGGGTTCCCGGTCATAGGCTCCCGATTCCTTGCGAACGGCAGCCATAAAAACACGCACATCGAAATCTTGCATGGCCATCAATCGGAAAAGCTTAAGGTTACCGCAAGCCGCGTGTGTCCACCAAAAAGATAGTCCGCATCCTGAAGCACCTCAAAAGAACTCGCCCTGTCCCACCAATGATAGCAGGTTTCAAGATGCGTTGTTCCCTGATGGGCAGCAAGATTGATTGTGTATATCCCAGGACCAAGGTTCATGGCAGGAAAATGGAAGCACCCTTCCCCTGCAGCACAGACATCTTTCACAGAACCTAGGAGAACACCGTTTGTGCCAAAGACATCCTGGCCGAAGCGGTCACGGATCATAACACCAAAGGTCACATGCGGACAGGCTTCTGTGCAAGTGTATCTGAAGCAGATATCAAGAGATTCCCCGCTTCGGATCATACGCGCTGGCCTGCCATGACCATCTGTTATCGAGACATGCGTGAAACGGACAAGTCCGTTACCATAGCCTAAATCGGTTGCTTCCCCACTTGCGCCGTGGGAGGCTGTCAGGGCTGAATACCTGTTTATTGCCTCTTCCGGCTCCCCGAAATAATCCGTGTTCCCGTGATTCAACACGAGCGCTTCATCACAGAGAAGCTTCACGGCATTCATATCGTGGGACACAAAACAAATCGAGCCCCCGCCCGCGCGGAATTCTTTAAGCCGCGCTATGCATTTCTGCTGAAAACCGGTGTCTCCGACGGAGAGCGCCTCATCAATCAGAAAACAAGCGGGATCGGCATGCATGGCAATCGCAAACGCGAGCCGCATTGTCATGCCGGATGAATAATTCTTTAAAGGTTCATCAATAAAGTCGCGAAGCTCGGCAAACTCAATGATTGCCTCTTCGCGTTTGCGCAACTGCTCCCTGGTCATATGCAGATAGGTGCCATTAAAAACAATATTCTGGCGGCCAGAGAGTTGCGGCGTAAAACCGGTTCCGAGTTCTAGAATGCCAGTGATCTTTCCATTGCGCTCGATTGTCCCCGCGTCGGGAAGCAAGACGCGGGCAATGCATTTGAGAAGTGTCGATTTTCCGGAACCGTTTTCCCCAACGATACCCAATATCGAACCACGGGGAAGCGTAAAGGAGACGTTGTTCAGTGCAGTGAAGGTGGTGTGACGCGTTTTCCGAAGGAAAAACTCTTTTAAGCGATCACGTATCCGCGCATAGCGGCGAAAACGTTTGACAAGTCCCTCAACGCGAATCACATGCCCAGCCATGCCCACTCCAAAAAAAGAATCGCACAACGTGCATTCAAAAAAAAAGAAAGCGTCTCCTGCTCTTTTTGACTCGAAAACCGTCGGCCGTCAAGAGATCACACACCACTTTCCAAGTTTTTTTGAGTTTCAGCTCTGGCACGTATTTTGCATATATGCGCTTTTCCAGATATACTCGCGATGGATGAAATGTTCTTCTTCATCCGTATTGGCGATGCGCAGCAAGTCCACCGACCAAAAGAGAAGGAAGAAGATCTTTTGCGTCGGGAGTATATGAAGTACTGTGTAGGCATAGACTGTGGGGATTTTCCAAGGGGAGAGGTCTTCTTAGAGTATGTGTTGCGTCTTTTGTGTCCACAAGTACCCGGACGTCAATATTTTATACTCCAGCCAGAAATAAAATTGCACCTTTTA
>JAFTDR010000155.1 GCA_017454105.1 Desulfovibrionaceae bacterium
CGAGATCGGCGGACAGTCAAGGGCGCGTGAGCTAGAGAGCGTACCCTTGGACTTCCAAAGCTCGCAAGGTAGAAAAAGGCGTTCGATGCGGCTTCCCGAAGCTTCGCAGGTTTCGCTTAAGCGGGTTTCCGAAGCGCAACAAAGGTGAGATGCCCAAAGAGGGTGCGGAGCCGACGGGGAATGTCGCTGACTGCCCGTACATTGCGTACCCACGAAACCTATCGAAGATCCTTACAGTTCCTTACGCTAATGAAGAACCTCTAAGCCTCGCTGCTTTGAGTACATCGCTTTGTTCGGAAATCGGCTTGTTGTTCGTGCCGGCTGTGATTGTGCCAAGCCATTCCATGCCGGTAAAAGAACACATTCTCTGCATAATGAGTTCGAGGCCTTCCCGGCCGTCACGCTCACTTGGTTGACCGCTTGTCATGACGAGCAGCAGTTTTTTTCCTGAAAAGACGCTTTTTTCCGCAGTCGCGTTAAAGGGGAGAGAAAAAAAGCGGTCAATCGCATTCTTAAGTGGCCCGGCAAGGTTCCACCAGTACATGGGGCTAGCAAAAATAAGCAGATCCGCTTCTTGTACACTGTCAAGCACGCCATGCATATCGTCTTTTTGTATACAGCCATCTGCCGTAGGCTTCTTGCAGGCCATGCAGCCTTTACAGGGCTGAATGGTTAATTCGACAAGATCAATACGCTGAACGAGATGGCCGTTTCCGCGAAGTCCGTCAAGAAATGCTTCAAGGAGCTTCGCAGTATTCCCCTTTTTGTGCGGGCCTCCAAATAAAGCGCATACTTTCATACATATTCCAACGCGCACTCCACAGTCCCTTATGGGCTGTGGAGTGCGCTTTTTTTATAGGGTTTGTAAAAAGGCAGTTTTATTTCTGAGCTGATGAGCCAAACTGCGATTGGCTCGAAAGAGATGTTTTGCGTGCCATCGCAGTGATTTCCCACTGACTTGGCTTAGAGCATGCTCTCCAAGGTTTCAAAGAGGACGTCTGGATTGACTGGCTTTGAAAGGTGGGCATTGAGACCCGCCTGGAGGCTCCGCTGCACGTCCTCATCAAAGGCATTTGCCGTGAGCGCGATGATTAGAATTGATTTCGCATCCTCGCGGTCCATGGCGCGTATGGCCGTAGTTGCTTCAATGCCGTTCATTTCCGGCATGCGCATATCCATCAGAATAACGTCGTAGTAGCCGACAGGATGGGAGGCGAACATCTCAACCGCGATCTTTCCGTTTTCCGCGTGTTCGGGCTTCATTTCACGCATCTCCAACACCTCCATCATAATTTCGGCGTTGATGAGCATGTCTTCTGCGAGCAGCACCCTGAGCCCGCGCAAATCGGCCTTTTTCTTCGTATTTCCCTTTTCGATTTTCTTGCGCATCGCGTTTTTGACTTCATCGATCACACTCCCTGGAAAGAGCGGCTTCGCGATGAAGCTGTCAACGCCCGCGGCCACAGCTTCATCATGCACATCGTCCCAGTTGTAGGCGGTCAGGATGATGATAGCCGTGTTGCTGCCGATGAGACTGCGGATGATGCGCGTGGCCTCGACACCGTCCATTTCCGGCATCTGCCAGTCTATAATGATTAAATTGTATGGATCGCACCGCGCCTGGCGGAGTTTGACCATGTCGATGGCCTTTTGTCCTGAGAGCGCGATTTCGGAGGATATACCCACCTTTTCGAGTACAAGTTTCGCATGATCGCAGGCTACGGGATCATCGTCGACCACAAGGACACTCATTTCCGCTGGATTCAGCTGGATATCGTCTGCCTCACCGCCTTTTCTCTCTTCAGCATCGAGCAGAGTCACAGTCACTGTGAAGGTTGAGCCAACGCCCTTTTCACTCTCAACTGCGATCTCGCCATTCATCATCTCAATGATGTTCTTTGTAATCGCCATGCCGAGGCCGGAGCTGCCGTATTTATTGCTCGCGTTCGAGTCTTCCTGACTGAAGGTTTCGAAGAGTTTTGGCAAGAATTCCTTATTCATGCCAACGCCAGTGTCCTTGATTGTGAAGCGCAGCGTCGACTTGCCTTCATAATTGGCTGTTTTTTCGACCAGGAAATCAATGTTGCCGCCACTTGGCGTAAATTTCACGGCATTGCCGAGAATATTGATCAGAACCTGGCGGAGCTTAACGTTGTCGCCAATGTAGTAGTCGTCGACTTCGCCGTTGATGCGGCAGGTGTAGTTGAGCCCCTTGTCTTGGCATTGGCCGTTGACAATGGTGTTGATATTTTCAATCAGCTTGGAGAAGGCGAATTCCTCGTTTCGCAAAACCATTCGGCCTGATTCGATGCGCGACATGTCGAGGATGTCGTTGATAAGCGAGAGGAGATGCTGGGCGGAACTGCCGATTTTTTCCAAATAGTCGCGCGTTTTATCCGATATGCCGGCTTCGTTTAAGGCCAGATTGTCGAGGCCGATGATCGCGTTCATGGGCGTACGAATTTCGTGGCTCATGTTCGAGAGGAAGATGGTCTTGGCCTTGTTCGCCTCTTCAGCCGTTTTGAGTGCGTCGCTCAAAGCCTGGCTTTTTTGCATCTCATCGCGCATCTCTGCGTCGATATCGGTTATGCCAAGGCCTATTGTCTTTATTGTCTCGTCTTGAGCGCCTTCTGTGCCGGCCTTGACTATGCGGAGCATTTCATAGCGTTCATGGCCGTCGCGCATAACCAGGTAGCGGAAGGAGAGTATAGGCCGCTCGGCAAGACCTGCGCGTATTTTCTCAGCATCAAGAAAGGCGACGAAGGCGTCACGGTATTCATCCGTGACAAAGCGATGGGCGTAGTCAAGAAATGTCTCGCGGAAAAGAATTGAATCCCCTTCGCCCACTAGGTCTCCGACCGAGGCATCTTTTCGGTAACATTGGGCCGTGTTTTCGTTCAGATTGACAAAAAAGACCCCGCGGTAATCAACGGACAGCGCTGTGATCATACTGTCCTTTTGCAGGCGCTCTTTTTCCTGCGCGAGGAGTTGCTCCTGCAGGGCAAGCTGTTCTTCAAGTTCCTTTTGCCGTACGCGGTTTGCGGTTTCTGAAACTTCCTTTTCAAGTGCGACCTTGGCCGCTTTGCGTATCTGGCTAATCATGACGCCAAAAAGGGCCGCAAGGACAAGAATAGTTGCGATAGACTGAAGGAGATTGCGGGTGATCATCCCCTCGTAAATGGAGCTGATCTGCGCTGTAATGACACTCTCGCGCACAAGATATGTCAGCATAAGATCTGTGCCGTGTATCGGCACATAATTCATTGTCTCGCGTATATTGTTGTACGTGAAGGAAACGACCCCGGGCCGTTTTTTTAGAAAATTTTCGCGCATCCTCTCAAGTGCCCCCTTCGACTGGAAGGAGGCGTTTTCAAGGGCTTTTAAGAGATTTGTCTCGTTGGCCAGTCCGCCGAGAACTGAGTCGGTTAGGGAATCGCCCGCACTTGTGTAGAGATTGCAGAAGGTTGTGTTGTTGTTGGAAGTGAGGGAAATAGTTTGCAAGAGTGTCGCCATGTCGATTTCCATGAAGCAGACGACGAGATGGTCGCCCATAAAAGGCAGTCTATCGACAGGAGCGGCGATAATGAGCTTCTTATTGCCCTTGCCTTCAAGGTTTTTGATATGGATTTCCGATGAGGAAAGCGATAGGTAGGTAAAGGGGTATTGGTCAATGTCAGTCCGCGTGCCCCTGGACGTATAGATTATGCCCTTGCTGTTTACAAAGGCGAATTTTTCGACTCTGTACAGCTGTTTCATTCTGGCTTGATAGGCCTGCAGTGACTCAACGCTTGTGAGATCGTTTTTATCTAAGAGTCCGATGGCGACGTCCAAATTGCTGACATAGCCTTGCAGCGTTGAAGCGACGACCTGCTCGCGTCGTTCGGACAATTCGCCAAGATACAGCAGGCTGACCGCGTGTACGGCCTGTTCTGTGTCGCGGCTTGCGTTATGGCCTGTCCAAAATGTGCCCAATACCAAGATAATGGCAATGAGGATACTGCCTATGATGGCCATGCGCATGACGCTGCCGCTTTGTGCGATCTTCACGAACCTCCCCTCCTGCTTCACCCGGCGTTTTCAAAAGTTGATATCCCTGCCCGAGGCGGGTTTTCCGCTGTATTTCGGGCTTAGGCTTGTGCGGCATACCGCCAGAAATTGACTCTTCTTGCATCCGTTGTTCCCTTCCGCTTCGAAGCGATCCTTTTTTTGGCAAAAGAGCCTGAAAGCCTCAGATGTCCAGGCATAGGCTGGAAGTGTGAGGCTTGCAGGCGCTCTGGAAGAGAGTTTTCTTGCTTGGCTACAAAAGAGCACTGGCATGGGCCCAAGGCACCTCTTCATAGTAGACAAGAGAGCCGCTTTCGCTTTGACTGTGCGTTGTTATGCTGCGCAATCCTAAGGGCTAGCCCGTGTTTTGCTTGCAGCGAACTCATTTGCCAGCATTTGCTCCAAAGCCGCAGGTATCTGGAATTTCAGACTATGTGTCGTACGGTCTTGTTTTTGGTCCGCTGTCTTTCAAGATCGCATGACCGTAAATGAATAGCGCCAAGTCGTCAACAGGGCTCTTTGGGCGGTATGATTCCCTTGCGGTTTCAGCGCGTGTTCCGTAGGATAGAGGGCTGAGCGGATTTTTTGCATGCCCTTTGGGATGGGAATGTTTTTTGCATGAGTCACTGTGGGGTGTTGTCATGTTTGGGAAGCAGTCGGATCCGAGTAAGACTGAGGAAGCGACGCCGAAGCGGAAAAAGAAGCAGCGCGACGAGGGCAATGTCCCGAAGTCCCCAGAACTTGGAAAGGCCGTCAGTTTGACTGGCGGGCTCATCATACTGAGCCTTTGGATCGGGCCGCTGTACCGCGAGGTTAAAGAACTTTTTCTGCGTTTTCTTGACTGCTCAAAGCAAGTTACGGTGACCCCTCAGAGCATGTACACCTTGATGGTCGAGCTTAGCCTCTCCATCGCCTATATTATCCTCCCCATCCTCCTTTTTCTGGCAATTGCCTCCTTCACAGCCCAGCGGCTTCAGGTAGGAAAGCTCTGGGCGACCAAGGTATTTAAACCGAAGCTCCAGAAATTTAATATTGTCCAGGGCTTAAAACGCCTACTCATCTCTCCGCAGACCCTGCTTAGAGTCATAAAAAGCCTTTTGTTCTCCATTCTTCTTGCGATAATTCCTGGCTACATTATTTATAGGGAGATGGATAATTTCCTCTATCTCTACTTTGAGACACCAGAGCAGATTGCCGTCTATATGCTTGAGCTTGGCTTCATGCTTGCGAAATACGCCTTAATTCCGATTATTATCATCGCGGCCTTTGATGTTTGGCAGTCGCGGTACGCGTATAAAGAGAGCATTAAAATGACCAAGGACGAGGTGAAGGATGAGCGAAAGCAGGCTGAAGGCGATCCCAAGATTAAAAGCCAGCAGCGCCAGAAGATGATGAAAATTGCGATGAAGCGCATGATGGCGCAGGTTCCGAAGGCGGATGTCGTTGTGACAAACCCAACCCACATAGCTGTGGCGCTTAGGTATAATACAAGCGAGGCCCCTGCCCCAGTCATTCTCGCCAAGGGGGCCGGTGTTGTGGCGGAGAAGATAAAAGCCATTGCGAAGGACTGCAAGATTCCGATCCAGGAAAATGTGCCGCTTGCGCGGGCCCTGTACAAATCCTGCGAGATTGGCGATATGATACCTGAAGAATTATACAAAGCCGTTGCGGCGCTGCTTGCGGGCATCTGGCGCATGCGGCCTAGAACGCGCGCGTACTAAGAGTTCCTGTTTAGGATTGAAGGAAATAGCCCATGGCATCTGTTCTCCCAAACATAGATTATTCCCGTTTTTCGAGAAACGGCGAGACATTTCTCGCTGTCGGCGTGGTGACCATACTCTTTGTCATGCTGGTGCCGCTTCCGACCTTTTTCATGGACATTATGCTCTGCGTGAGCATTTCTCTCTCCATGCTTGTTTTGATCACAACCATGTTCATGACAACGCCTCTTGAGTTCACGATATTTCCTTCCCTTTTGCTTGTGACAACTCTTCTGCGCCTTGCCCTGAATGTGGCCTCAACGCGTCTTATTCTTCTAAACGGCGATACCGGAACGGAGGCTGCGGGAAGCATCATCCGGTCCTTTGGAGAGTTTGTTGTTGGGGGAAGCTACGTTGTCGGCGCAGTCATCTTCTTTATCATGTTCATCCTAAACAAAGTTGTCATCACAGCCGGCACAACGCGTATTGCCGAAGTCGCTGCGCGCTTTACCTTAGACGCCATGCCCGGCAAGCAGATGGCTATTGAGGCGGATTTAAACGCCGGTTTGATCGACGAGGAGGAGGCGACAGCTAGGCGGCATGCCCTGCGCAAGGAGGCCGACTTCTACGGGGCTATGGACGGTGCCTGTAAATTTGTCTCAGGTGACGTGAATGCCGGCATGTTTATCACGCTCATCAATATTGTGGGCGGTCTTTTGATTGGCTGCGTGCAGAAGGGCATGGAATGGGAAACAGCCTTAACGACCTATTCCCTTTTGACCATCGGTGACGGTCTTGTCTCGACCATCCCCTCGATTATTATATCGACAGCGACAGGTCTTCTTGTTTCCCGGGCAGCCTCTGAGGCTAAGATGGGCGAAGAGTTTATGGCCCAGCTCAGCTTTAACGGCAAGGCGCTCAAGCTTGTCTCAGGCATCCTTGTGCTTTTCGGCATTGTGCCTGGGCTTCCGACCATTCCTTTCTTTATTCTGGCCTTTGCTCTCTTTATGGGCTCGCGTTTTTCAGTCGAAGATGGAGACGAGCAGGCAAAGGAGAAGGCAAAAGCAGGACCTGCGCCCCAAGGTGGGTCTGCGGATACGCCGGAAGATGTGCAGGCCCTCCTCCCGCTGGACACCTTGGAGCTTGAGGTCGGCTACGGCTTAATTCCCCTTGTTGACGAAGAGCAGAGCGGCAATCTTTTAGCCCGCATCCGCTCAATCCGCAGGCAGTTTGCGCTCGACATGGGGGTGATCATCCCCTCCCTGCATTTGCGCGACAATCTGCAGTTAAAACCAGGCCAGTATTCTCTGCTGATTAAGGGCAATCAGGTGGCCTCTGCTGAAATACTTGTGGATCATTTTCTCGCCATGAATCCAGGCAATGTCTCGGCTAAGATTGACGGTGTTGAGACGCGCGAGCCGGCCTTTAATCTTCCGGCCATCTGGATTCCGGCCGCGCAGCGTGAAGAGGCCATGATGGCCGGCTATACTGTTGTTGATCCGGCGACAGTGATCGCGACGCATTTGACCGAAGTCTTTAGACGTCATCTGGCCGACTTCTTAGACAGACAGGCTGTTCAGGGTCTGCTCGATACGCTCTCAAAGACCTCGCCCAAGGCTGTTGAGGATCTGGTGCCGAATGCCATAAGTCTTGGCGGCGTCCAGAAAGTCCTGCAGATGCTTGTCCGCGAAAACGTGAGCATACGCGATATGCTGACAATCACGGAAACTCTGGGAGACTTTGCCGCAGCCGTCAAGTCTCCTGAAATGCTGACTGAATATGTGCGAGAAAAGCTTGCGCGCGCCATTGTCCGCCCCTATCTTGACAGCACAGGCGCCCTGCCCGTTTTGACACTGAGCGGCAACGCTGAGCGCAAGGTGCAGGAAGGCATACGCCAGGCCGAAAACGGGGCAGCCTTCCTCTCGCTTAACCCCGCAACAGCGCAGCGTCTTGTCCAGAACATCAATGCGGCTGTTGAGCGGGCGGTCAATACGGACGGACAGCCTGTTGTTTTGACAACACCGATGCTTCGACCGCATTTGGCGCAGCTTGTGACGCGTTTTCTCCCGACTATCCCTGTGATCTCCCAGGCTGAAATCCCACCGGATGTGCGTCTGCAGTCTGTTGGGACCATTGCCCTTGAGTAAGTTTGGAAGCGCCCCGTACCCGGGGCGCTTTGTACGGTCTTCTACGCGAAGCGGCTTGCGCCCGTAATCATGACCATATCGACAGGCACATCGCCGTGTATGCCGACGGCCTTTGTTTTCACCTTGCCTATGGCATCGACCACATCCAAACCGTCAACTACCTTGCCGAAAACACAGTAGCCCCACCCGGCCACGTCCTTTGCCGTGTGGTCGAGGAAATCGTTGTCGACCAGGTTGATAAAAAACTGCGCCGTTGCGCTGTGCGGATCCTGGGTCCTGGCCATGGCTATTGAGCCGCGCAAGTTTTTTAAGCCATTGTCTGCTTCGTTTTCGATAGGCTCCTTGGTCGTTTTTTCTTGCATTCTTCCGTCAAGTCCGCCGCCTTGGATCATAAAATCCTTGATTACACGGTGGAAGATTGTGTTCGCGTAGAAGCCGTCGTCCACATAGGCGAGAAAATTCGCAACTGTCTTCGGCGCTTTGTCTGGAAAAAGTTCGACCAAGATATCCCCTGAGGTTGTTTCGAGAAGAACCGTTGGATTGTCGGCCATAAAAACTCCTTTTGGTTTACGCGGGATTTTCCCGCAGCGTACGCTCAGCTGCTGGGGGCAGAGTATGGCTTGGGCATCATTGGACGATCCATTGCATGATCCTGTATCGGATCCAGTTCGGCTCCATTCTGTGCGCACAGCCCTATTGGACTGGTTTTCAGCAAATGCGCGGGATCTGCCCTGGAGACGGGACTATAGCCCCTACAGTGTCTGGATTGCTGAAAGTATGCTCCAGCAGACGCAGATGCAGCGTGGTGTGGCCTTCTACTGCCGCTGGATGGAGCGTTTCCCAAACTTGGCCTCTGTAGCCTTTGCAAGCGAGGAGTCCATCTTACGCGCCTGGGAGGGCCTTGGCTACTATTCGCGGGCCCGCAACGTTCATGCCACAGCGAAGATCCTTCTTGAGAACTTTGGGGGCGAGTTTCCGCGCGATCTTATGGAGCTTGAGAAGCTCCCAGGAATAGGGCGGTATACGGCGCGCGCCATTTGTGGCATAGCCTTTGAGGAAACTGTGGCTTGCGTTGACGCAAATGTTCTGCGCATTGTCTCAAGGATCTTCGATGTGCCCTATGCTGTGGACTCGGCCAAGGGCCGGCGGCTTATTGAAACAATTGCGACGTCCTTGATTCTAAAAGGCCAAGCGCGGGCGACAAACCAGGCGATGATGGAGTTTGGGGCACTTGTCTGCGGAAAGGATCCTCTCTGTTCGATGTGCCCGCTTGCAACACTCTGCCTTGCTTGCGCGCGGGGCACAGTCCTTGTACGACCGGTCAAAAAGAGAACGGTGCGCAGAGAGACAAAGACTGTTGCCTGCGCGCTCTTCGTCTTTGACAAGTCTCTCTTAGTTGAGCGGCGGACTGGGAAGCGCATATGGAGCGGGCTTTTGACCCTGCCGGAAGTCGATGTCCCGTATGGCTCAACGCCCAAAGCCTCTTTGCTCTCCCATCTGTCGGCTGTACTTGGCGTACCCCTTGAGCTTGGGCGCTTTGAGCGATCGCTTCGCCATGCCTACACAAAGTGGACGATTACTCTCTGGGGCATTGCGCTTACATCGCCTTCTTTGCCAAGCAACTTAGGCCCGTATACTTTTCTTTCGCTCTCAGATCTCTATGCGGCTCCTCTGCCCTCGCCGCACAGAAAACTTATTCATGCCTATCAGGAAGCAGGCGCGGATTGCGTGAGATGAGCGCATTTTTTCGTTGACAGACTGTGCAGAGAGAGTGTACTCTCACCCAAGAAATTATAGTTTTTCTATAATTCTCATCCTGATGCAGAACAGTGTTCACAACGGGGTGGCCTTTCAGAAGGCCTCCCTTTTTTTTTAGTCAGAGTATCACAAGAATACCATGAACGAATGTCTTGAAAAAGTACGCGCAGTGGCAGAGCCTATTGTGCGGTCTTTAGGGCTCACACTGTGGGGCCTTGAAATTGTCGGAAGCGGGAAACCGTGTCTGCGCGTTTACATAGACGTCGCAGACGTCGCAGACAGCGCAGAAAGCGCCGGCGCGGCTCTTGACCAGTGCGAGGCGATTGCGAAAGACTTGGGACTTGCCCTGGACGTTGAGAACATCTTTCCAGGCGCCTGGGTTCTTGAAGTCTCAAGCCCTGGGCTCTCCCGCACCTTTTTTACCCTGGATCAGATGCGCGCCTATGTCGGGCAGGTCGTTGATGTGCGGCTCCTCGCCCCCCTCTCTTTTGCGGACGAAGGCGCAAAGGCTACGGATCGCAAACAGTGGACCGGCATTTTGACTCACGTGTATGAAACAGCGTTCACTCTTAAGACTGTGCGCATTTTTGAGGACGACACCTTTGAGACTTTGCCCGAGGAAGTCCGTCTTGAGTGGTCCAATGTCCGCTTCGCGCGCCGCCACGCCCTCTTTCCAAAGCCGCCTAAGCCTGGAAAAAAAGCAGGCAAAAAATAAGGGCATGGGCTGCGCACATCTCCCATGGTCACTTTTTTTACTTGAGTAGAGAATGGCGGACACAGAGGCCCCCCTTTTGCCCTCTTTTTTCACGTTATTTTCTTGGGTCATTGGGCCTTGGCCAAAAGGGTCTTTCTGACAAACTTTCGGCTTCTTTATAGGAGAGCATCGTAAGCCTGCGAATAGGAAAGAGCGGAGAGCGCATACAGTACGCGTTCATATCAATAGGAAAACCAGTGGAGGCAGCGTTTCCTCCCCGACCGAGAGTCCGGGGTCTCCACGCTGACGATTTGATGAATTTTGAACTGAAAAAAGCAATTGAGCAGATCAGCAAGGATAAAGGGATAGACCATAGTATGCTTGTATCAACGCTGGAGGACGCTGTCCGCACATCGGTTCTTAAGCGCTTCAGCGATGATATGGATGTGGAAGTGACCTATAACGACGAGACCGGTGACATAGAGGTTTTCCAGTTCAAGGTCGTGGTCGAGGACGGGGATGTTGCGAACGAAAACACGCAGATCGCTCTTGCCGAGGCCCGCGAGCATGACGCCAATGTGCAACTCGACGACGAGGTCGGTTTCCGCATAAAAATTCAGGATTTGGGACGCATCGCCGCGCAGTCGGCGAAGCAAGTGATTATCCAGCGTATGCGGGACGCTGAGCAGGGGCTCATTTACGATGAGTATATCAGTAGGCGCGGCGAAATAGTCTCGGGCATTATTCAGAGGCGGGACAAGGGCAATTGGGTCGTAAATCTCGGCAGAACCGAGGCTATCCTGCCTAAGGACGAGCAGATCCCCCGTGAACACTATAAGCGCGGGGAGCGAGTCCAGGCGCTCATTATTGATGTGCGCCGCGAGGGCCGCGGGCCCCAGGTCGTCATTTCCAGGTCGCACAGAGACTACATGGCCGCTCTCTTTAGGCGCGAGGTGCCGGAAGTGGATGAGGGGCTTGTGCGCGTGATGGGGGTTGCGCGCGATCCTGGAGTCCGCGCGAAAGTTGCGGTCTACTCAAAGGACAACGAGGTCGATCCGGTTGGCGCCTGCGTCGGGGTCAGGGGATCCCGCATTCAGAATATTGTCCAGGAATTTCACGGGGAACGGATAGACATTGTGATCTGGAGTCCAGATATTGCGACATACGCGCGCAATGCCCTTGCTCCGGCTTTTGTTTCCCGCATTGTGATCGATGAGGAAGAGAATTTGCTTGAGGTGATCGTGCCTGACGATCAGCTGACCAACGCAATCGGGCGGAAAGGACAGAATGTCAAACTGGCTGCCCGCCTTCTCGGGTGGAAGGTCGATATTTTCACGGAAAGCCGGTATAAGGAGGCCAATGCCATCGGCCACGGCCTCGAGCAGGTTGCGAGTGTCGCCGAGGTGTCGATCGAGGCCCTTCTCCAGGCAGGGTACACGACGCTAGATGAGCTGCGCCGTGCAAGCGACGCAGAACTGGAAGAAAAATTGTACATTTCCCCCACGCGTATCGAGGATCTAAGACAAGCCATCAATTTCCTGGCTCCTGTTGTCGAAGAACAGATGGAGTCTTCTGCTGTCTCCGATGTGGTCATGACGGCCACAAAGAGGACGCGGGAAGAGATCGACAGGGAACTTCTGCAGAGCGAGAACGAAAAGGAGCGCCGCGACGAGGATGGGGACGGCTCTTTGGATGGCTCTCGCGAGGTCAAGGAAAAGAGAGCCCGGGGAGGAGAGAGGAAGAGGAGCGGCAGGGTACCGAAATCATGAGAAGTAACGTGTGTGATTGGGCCATGGCGGGGTCAAGCAGGACGGGACCCGAACGGATGTGCGTTATCTGTCGCAGACGTTTTCCCAAAAGAGAACTTACGCGGTATACTTTGTCGTCCCAGGGTGTCTTGACGCGAGATGAGAACAAAAATAGCCCGGGCAGGGGCTGGTACGTATGCTCTGATGCGCGGTGCGCGCGCAATTTTTCCACGTTTAGGGCCGGAGTGCAGAGGAGAAGGGGGTAGTGTATGGCAGGAGATCGTGTGAAAGTGAAAGACCTTGCGGCAGAATATAATCTCCAGCCTGACGATGTTCAGGCGGCAGCGAGGGAGTGTCTGCAGATGCGGGGAAAGGTCACCTCAGTGCCCGGTGCGGAGGTGGAAAAACTGCGTATATATCTGAAGGAGCTTTGCGACCGCAGAAGCGGCGAGAAAAAGCCCGATGTCATTGTGCGCCGCAGAAGGGATTCCCAGCGCCAGGGGCGCGACGATCAGCAGGTCAAGGATCGTGAAAAGCCCCAAGAAAAAATGCAAGACAAAATACAAGACAAGGCGCAAGACAAAGTACAAGACAAAGCGCAAGACAAGTCTCAGGACAGGTCCCAGGCCCGCGAGGACGAGCCTCGCAGACAGAAATCCTCTGATTCCTCGCAGCAGAGGAAGCGTTCCCGCCAGGATACCGACCGCAAAAATCTCGATTTAAACAAAAAAGCGCGCATTATTGCTCCGCCTGCCCCAGAGCAGAAAGCGCGTGTGATAAGCTTGCCCGGTAAGCCAAAGCCGCCCACAAAGGAAGAGACTCCGGAGAAAATACCCCCGGCTCCGGAGAGCGCGGTCGCTTCGGACGGCGTACACGATGTGAAAACAGCCGATGTTTCCCGTGAAACAAAGGAGAAGGTCCAGGAGAAGACAAGCCCTGAGGGCGTTGAAAGCGCAGTTCGGGACACTTTGAACGAAACAACGAAAACAGACGCCCAAAAGACAGATGCTCCAAAAGCAGACGGTCAGAAAAGCCAGGCGAAAAAAGACGAGCGGCGCGACGGGAGAAAGTCTGAGTCCCACAGAAAAGTCATTACAGAGGACTCGACCCCCAAGGTCCGCATTATTTCTCGCCCGACCACGCCGCCGCAGCCTAAGCCTGAAAGCCGCGATGCCAAACCGAAAGATCGTGGACAGAGCAGAACGCAGCCTGGCGGTGGGAGGCGCGATCAAAGTCGCGGCCAGCGCCCAGGTGGCGGGTTCCGCCAGCAGCAGCCTGTGGCTATGCCGGATATGCAGGATGCGCAGAGTAAGAAAAAGCGCATGAAAGGGCGGCGGACAGTCGACTTCCAGCAGGGAGATTTCGGGCAGAACGAAGATGATGATGTGCCGCGCATGAACAGAAGCCGCGGCAAGCGCAAGAGCCAGCGCCAGCAGCCAAGACCGCCGCAGCCTGTTGTGACACAGCCGATTAAGGCAGCAAAACGCAAGATTAAGATCGTTGAGGTCATAACGGTCGCCGAAATGGCCAAACAGATGGGGCTTAAGGCGAATGAAGTGATCAAGGTTTTGTTCACCTCCTTCAATATGCCGGCCACCATTAACCAGACCCTTGACTTTGAAACCGCATCACTTGTCGCGACAGAATTCGACTATGAGGTGGAAAAGACGGGCTTCTCCGAAGAGGAATATCTGGCTTCTAAGGAAGTCGATAGCCCAGAGAGCTTAAAGCCCAGGCCTCCGGTTGTCACGATCATGGGCCACGTTGACCACGGCAAGACCTCTCTTCTTGATGCGATCAGAAAGTCGCATGTGACAAGCGGCGAAGCTGGCGGCATAACCCAGCATATCGGCGCCTACCATGTGAAGACAAAGCGCGGCGATATTGTTTTCCTCGATACGCCGGGCCACGAGGCCTTTACCGCCATGCGCGCCCGCGGAGCCCAGATCACGGACCTTGTCATCCTTGTGGTCGCAGCGGATGACGGTGTCATGGAGCAGACGCGTGAGGCCATAAACCACTCGCGTGCGGCTAAGGTGCCGATCATGGTCGCTGTCAATAAGATTGACAAGCCAGGCGCGGATCCTGACAGGGTTCTCCGTGAACTTGCGGCCTTGGGCCTTCAGCCCGAAGACTGGGGTGGCGACACAATTGTTGCGAAAGTGTCTGCGAAGACGCGCGAGGGGCTCGATAGCCTCCTTGAGATGGTCGCCCTGCAGTCGGAGATCATGGAGCTTAAGGCGAATCCGGACAAGCCGGCCCGCGGCCATATCGTTGAGGCGAGACTGGATAAGGGACGCGGCGCTGTTGCGACCGTCTTAATCCAGGAGGGGACACTGCACCACGGAGACACCTTTGTCTGCGGACAGTTCTCCGGCCGTGTGCGCGCCCTTTTGACCGATCAGGGTAAGAAGGTCAAGGAGGCCGGACCCTCGATGCCGGTTGAGGTTCAGGGCATTGAAGGGGTGCCTGAGGCAGGCGAGGAATTTGTCGTGATCAACGATGAAAAGCTTGCCCGCCGCATAGCCGATGCCCGTGCGACAAAGCACAGGGAGCGGGAGCTTGCGCGCGAGTCGCGGGTCACTCTTGAGACCTTCCTCTCCCAGCATGCGGGTGACCAGGAGACCATGACGCTCAACCTTGTTGTTAAGGCGGACGTTCAGGGCTCCCTTGAGGCCATAACCGAGGCACTCAATAAACAGAGTACGGAAAAGGTGGCCGTGCATGTGGTCCACGGCGGCACAGGCGCCATCTCCGAGTCCGATATTTTACTTGCTTCAGCCTCGAAAGCTATTATTATCGGCTTCAACGTGCGGCCGACAGCGCGGATTAAAGAAGTTGCGGAACACGAGAATGTCGATATCCGCTTCTACAATATCATCTACAAGCTTGTTGAGGATATTAAGAGCGCCATGGCGGGACTTTTGGCCCCTGTGCAGCGCGAGGTCTACTTAGGACAGGCGGAAGTCCGCAATACCTTCAACTTGCCCAAGATTGGCACAATTGCCGGCTGTTATGTGGCGGACGGAAAGATCCAGCGCAATGCCGGTGTCCGACTCTTACGCGAGGGCGTTGTTGTCTACACCGGAAAAATCGCCTCTCTCAAGCGCTTTAAAGACGACGCGAAGGAAGTGGTCAAGGGCAATGAGTGCGGCGCAGGACTTGAGAACTTCAATGATATCAAGATCGGCGATGTGATCGAGGCTTTCGAGACTGTCGAAGAGGCGGCCAAATTGTAGATCTGCGTGTTTGCGCCGTATGCGTTTTTGTGTGCGGCGCAAAAAGAGATTGCTCACAAAAAAATATGCATGCGTTCTTGCGAACGACCGAGTATGCCAGCACTTTTTGGGGTTTTGACGGTGGAATTTAGTCTTGATGGGAACGACAATCTCAAGGCGAAGCGACGCGTTGCGAATAGCCTAAAGCAGAAGGTGCGCAATAAGTTCAATGTCGCTTTAGCCGAGATGGGCACAGAGGATTGCCTGACCCGTCTGCGTCTTATGGTTGTCTCGCTTTCAAACAGTGAAAAACATTTGCGCGCGCGACTTGATTCTGTGTGCGCGATGATGGAGGCAATCTGCCCAGAAAAAATGACGGAAAGCGAGGTTGAACTCTATGCCGCAGACTGACTGCATCCCTTTCGACTATCGCGCGCACGCCTATGAAGTTGCAAAAGCAATGCAGGCGATTGACCATGTCCTTATCCTGGCCCATGTGAATTTGGATGGGGACGCCTTAGGCTCTCTTGTCGCCTGCGCCCTCATGCTTCGGGCCATGGACAAGAAGGTTGTCCTTGCAAGTCCAAGCGGCGTTCCCGAATTTCTCTCCTTCTATCCTCTCCCTATGCCCGTTTTCCGCGATCCAAGTGACTGTCCCTTCACACCGAAAACAGCCTTTCTTCTTGACCTTGGCACCTTCTCGCGTGTTGGCGAGAGCTTTCGAAGCCTTGCGCAAAATCTTGAGCGCATCAATGTGGATCACCACGAGGGATCTGGGATTGGTACGCTTGCCACGTGGGTTGAGCCCAATGCCGCCTCGACAACCGAGCTTATGGCCTATGTGGCCATGGCTCTTGGCCAGAGCCTCACAGGACCGCTTGCGCAGGCGATCGCCCTTGGCCTTGTAACCGACACAGGCGGCTACTCGCACGCAAATACTTCGGCTCATGTCTTTGACCTCTCAGCCCACCTTGTCCGGAATGGCTGCGATATCGCGTCTTTACGGAGCGATTTAGACAGCAATATTCGCCATGAGCGCATGCTGCTTTGGGCGCGCCTAGCCCCCAAGGTTCGTTTCTTGAATGAGGGGCGTATTGCGATCTGCGCAATTTACGAGGAGGATTTCGCGGCCACGGGGGCGAATAGATCGGATTCAGAGGGCTTTGTCGAGTATATGCTTAGGCTCAAAGGGGTCGCGCTCTCGGCCCTTGTGCGCGAGCAGGAGGGGGGCTGCAAATTTAGTTTGCGATCGCAGCCGTCACTCGATGTTTGGGATATCGCGAACCGCTTAGGTGGCGGTGGCCACCGCAATGCGGCCGGAGGGACACTTTCGCTCCCTCTGGATGCGTCCGTGTCCCTGCTTACGGACACAATTCTCGAACATACTTTTTTTTGACTTTTCTAAGGTATTTGGATATAGTCGCTCATGCAAAAGGCCATTCTCCCACAATTGCACGGGGTTGTTGTCCTAAACAAGCCCAAAGGTGTGACCTCGAACCACTGCCTTCAAGAATTGAAACACATGGGGCAGAAGAAAATCGGCCATGCCGGAACTCTCGATCCTCTGGCGAGCGGAGTCCTTCTTGTTCTGCTCGGTCAGGCAACAAAGCTCTCCTTCTATCTTCTGCGTGAAGGGGGCAAGACCTACAGGGGAAAACTGTCACTTGGACGCACAACCGACACATGGGACAGCGAGGGGACCCTTGTCGAGGAAAAGCCGTGGGAAGGCGTTTCGCCCAACGCCGTTCTGGAAGGGGTTGCGGACTGGGTGCATCTAAAAGAGCAGCCGGTGCCCCCGTATTCAGCAGCAAAAAAAGACGGTCAGCCGCTTTACAAGCTTGCCCGGAAGGGCACAATTGTTGAGCGGACCAAACATATAGAGATTCGCAGGGCGGAGGTTCTCTCCCAGTCGCTTCCGCTTGTCGAGTTCAGGGTCGAGTGTTCATCGGGCACCTACATACGGTCCCTAGCCCACAGCTTGGGGATGCGTTTAGGGTGCGGCGCCGTCTTGACGGAACTCGTCCGTGAATTCAGTTATCCCTTTGGGATAGAGGATGCGGTCGACTTGTCCGCTATTCTTGAAAACCCAGGCGTCCTCGTAAGGACACTTCGGCCGATTCGCACAGCGCTTCCCTCCTGGCCCTCGCTCACTGTTCCTGAACCGTGGCGAGACATTGTCAAAACTGGCCAGTCGATTCCCGCCTCCTGCTTTACGCGAGACGTCTATCGGGATATGCGCACCCGCCATGCCGTCCTTATGGATGATGAGTGCGAGCTTGCGCTCGCGACATACGAGCCAGGGGAGGCCCAATGGAAGATAACGCGCGGTCTTTGGACTAATGCGTAACAGTGTAGAAGGAGTTTCGCTGTGGCAATGGATTCACAGGCCAAAAAGGCCGTAATTGACGCGCACGCCCACCATGAGGGCGATACTGGTTCTCCTGAGGTTCAGGTTGCTTTGCTCACAGCCCGCATCGAGGGCTTAACAGAGCATTTCAAGGTCCATAAAAAGGACTTTCACTCAAGGACCGGTTTGTTGAAGATTGTCGGCAGACGCCGCAATATTCTCAATTATCTGAAAAAAAAGGATATTCAACGCTATCGTGCGCTTATCGAAAAGCTCGGTTTGCGCAAATAGGTCTATTGTCTGGAGGGGGGAGTTCCGGCTTCCCCCTCCTTTGTCTTTTTTCCGCGCAAGTTTATTGCGCATAGTCGGAATATGCGATGCAACACGCTGCGTTTTTTTTCTTTTGTCTGCTTTTAGACCTGCGTCTCGCCTACGCCGAGATCGCCTAAGGGGGTACAATGGCTTTGGATATTTTTTCTCCCACACGTGTGCGCGCCCACCTTGGCGGTAAGGAGATACTTTTTGAAAGCGGGCGTCTGGCCAATCAGGCCGACGGCGCTGTCTGGATACAGTGCGGGGGAACCGTTGTTTTGGTCACTGTCTGCTCCCAGCCTATCGAGGGGGACCGGGGATTTTTCCCTCTGACTGTTGAGTACAGCGAGCGCATGTACGCCGCAGGCCGCATTCCTGGAAGTTTCTTCCGCCGGGAAATCGGGCGACCCTCAGAGCGCGAGACACTGGTTTCGCGCCTAATCGACCGCCCAATCCGCCCCCTCTTCCCAAAGACCCTGCCGCGAGAGGTGCAGGTCTTAGCCAATGTCATTTCCGCTGACCCTGAGAATGAGAGCGATGTTCTTGCGGTAACCGGCGCCTCAGCCGCTGTCCTTATCTCCTCCTTGCCCTTTGACGGGCCAGTTGCCGGAGGGCGCGTTGGCCGGGTCAACGGAAAATTTGTTCTCAATCCGACCTTTGAGCAGCAGAAGAAAAGTGATTTAAATATCGTTTTCGCAGCTTCAAGGGACGCCTTGACCATGGTCGAGGGCGAGGCGCATTTTGTGCCTGAGGATGTGATCATTGATGCCCTCGATTTTGGGCGATCGGCTATTCAGCCGCTCATAGACGCTCAGTTGGAGTTTGCAGGCCTCTGCGGCAAGGAGAAGATACCCTTTGAGCCTGCGCCGGAAAATCAAGAACTCCTAGCCCGCATAACCAGCCTGGCCAATGAGTTGGGTGTTGCGGAGGCCATGCGCATTCCAGAGAAGCTCCCCCGGGCTAAAGCGCGCAAGGAGATCCGCGAGAAGATCCTCGCTCTTGTAAGCGAGGATGCAGCATTCTCCGAAGAAAGCAATCTTGCCTCCTATGTGAGCGACGTTGTCTCGGATGTTGAGAAGCATATTGTGCGCGATCGCATTTTAAATGAGGGCGTGCGCATTGATGGGCGCGACACAAAGACCGTCCGGCCGATACAGATTGAGACAAGCGTTTTGCCAAGAGCGCACGGCTCAGCCATTTTCCGCAGGGGCGAGACAAAGGCTCTTGCTGTCACAACTCTTGGCTCAACCGCGGATGAGCAGAAAGTCGACTCCCTTGTTGGGGACATAAGCAAACGCTTTATGCTGCACTATAATTTCCCGCCCTTTAGCGTGGGCGAGGTTAAGCCTGTGCGCGTCTCCCGCCGGGAGATCGGCCATGGCGCCTTAGCCGAAAAAAGCCTGCGCCCAACACTGCCCGATGAAGAGACCTTCCCCTTTACTGTGCGGGTTGTCTCTGAGACTGTTGAGTCGAACGGATCGTCATCTATGGCGGCTGTCTGTGGCGGATCCCTCGCTCTTATGGACGCAGGCGTTCCTGTGAGTGCCCCGATAGCTGGTGTCGCTATGGGTTTAATTAAGGAAGGCGAGCGCATCGCTGTCTTAACGGACATTTTGGGCGATGAGGACGCGCTCGGCGATATGGACTTTAAGATCGCAGGATCTGCTGAGGGTGTCACAGGCATACAGATGGACATCAAGATCACGGGACTGACAACCGATATCATGCGCGAGGCTATGCGCGAGGCGCGCGAGGGTCGGCTGTTTATCCTAGGTGAAATGCAGAAAGCGATTGACAAGCCGCGTGAGGAACTCTCCCGCTACGCGCCGCAGCATCTGGAAATCGATGTCAATCCCGATATCATCCGCCTAATCATTGGGCCTGGTGGGAAAAATATCAAAAATATTACCCAGACAACGGGTGCCTCGGTTGACATCGACGATTCTGGACGTATTTCTATATTTGCACCGACAAAGGAAGCCCTGCAGCAAACCTGCCAGATGATCACCTACTACGATCAGCATCCTGAGGTCGGCAAGAATTACAATGCGAAGGTCCGCAAGATCATCGATATCGGGGCGATCGTCGAGATTCTCCCGAATGTGGAGGCCCTTGTGCATATCTCCCAGCTCGATGTCTCCCGCGTGCAGAAGGTCGAGGATGTGGTGAAGCTTGGGGACGATATGCGCGTAAAAGTCATAGAAATTGTCGGCGACCGGGTCAGGGCAAGCCGCAAGGCTGTTCTTTTGGAAGACCAGGGTCAGTCGTGGGAGCAGCAGCCCCAGCGTAAAAGCCGCGATAAGGAGGGCGGACGGCCCGGCCGCGGCCGCGATAGGGGCAATCGCTAGGAGGTGACATGGGCAAGAAAAAGAAAAACCTTGCAAAGCCCGCGGACGCGAAAAAGGCCCAGAAAACAGATCAGAACACTGCTCAGAACAATGATACAGACCAAGGGGGGCTTCCGAGCGCCGAGAGTGCCGTACGCACCCTTTTGGGAGCTGAGAGAAAACACGTTGAAAGTCTTGGCGCGGCTTGGATTGCCGCAACAGGAAGACGGCCTGAGAGCCTTATTCCTCAGGTTGTTGGGACTGTGCTTGCAGAGGGTGGAACGCGTCCTGCCTGGCAGTGGCGGGACGGAGGCAATGAATTCCACCTTATGGCCTGGCCTAAGATTAGCGGCATCCGCGCAGCCGTTCTTTTCCGGGGCGAGGAGGGCAAAAGCTTGCGTCCTGTAAGCTGCCTGCCGCTTCTTGAAGGCGTGCCCAATGATCTGACAATTGAGACCGTCCATCCTCTAGCTGAAGGCTGCGGTGCCAATGTCGGCTGCGATGTGACTGGAAAAGAGCAGCCGATGTGGTTTTACGATCCCCTCTACACGCGGGACCGCGATGATTTGACTCCGGGTGTGACCCAGCCTGTTTTGCTTGCGGCGCTCGCCTTTGGGGTGCGCAAGGCCCTGCTTGATGCGATCACAGTCACAAATGGCCCAGCCTACGAGATCTATGCCGCAAAATGGCTTGAGGACAATCCAGGCAAGACCAGAATTGATGTTCCTCCGTACTCTATCCCAATAGCCGGCCGGCATATCATTCATCCAGGCCAGTTCTTTGGCCAGTATCAGCTTCGCGCGCTTATTAGAGACATCGATGAATGCCAGTTTGACTCGATGCCGGTTTCGATCCTCTACACCCAGTTTCCCTTAACCAATAAAGCCCCCTTATCCTTGCCAATCTATGTGGCCAAGCTCAATCTTGGCAAATATGAGCCTAAGGTTGGTGACGATATCGACGCCTATGTCTGGTTCCAGGGGCGCATCGTCGATTATGATGGGGCCGAGGCGAGCGTTGATCCAAATGAGCCCAATGGACAAGAGGGCGAACAAGCAAGTAGCGTCCAAGCTCCAAGTTCCGAGGTGCCCAAGCCGTGACCTGGGATTTTCTGACAGACAGGGGACTTCTTTGGTTTTTCGTGGGCATTCTTTTTTTGGGCATTGATTTCGCTCTGCCCCACCTTGTGCTTCTTTTTTTTGGCATTGGGGCGCTTGCTGCAGCATGTATCTCCTACTTGGGCTTTGATCTGAGCATTGAGCTTCTTGGCTTTACCGTCTTTTCCGTCCTCTCCCTCATCCTTTTTCGGAGAAAGCTCTCGACTGTGTTTGGGGGAGGTGCGGTCAAGAAGGTGGGATCGGATGTCGCCCATCCTCTTCTTGGGCATGTGGGCGTAGTAAGCCGCGATATCGGGCAAGGCGTGCCAGGAGAAGTGGCCATTGACGGGAGTTTTTGGCGCGCAGAGGCCGACTGCTCTGTGCGGACAGGGACACGCGTCACTGTCCTTGGCGTGTCCAAGAATGATGCCCTGGTCCTTGTTGTTGGACCAAGCAAGGACTAAAATAGCTGCGCATGGAAGGATATGCTATGCATCTTGAAGCGATTGTCGGATTGGGACTCCTCGCTTTCTTTGTCATCATTGTGCTTGCGAAATCCGCTGTTGTTGTGCCGAATCAGTCGGCCTATATTGTCGAGCGTCTTGGCAAATTTCACCAGGTTCTCTACGCGGGCTTTCACATCTTAGTGCCCTTTATCGATGTCATAGCCTATAGACGCTCGCTTAAGGAACAGGTTCTTGACGTTCCAAAGCAGACCTGCATAACCAGGGACAATGTGAGCGTTGATATTGACGGAGTTCTCTACCTGCAGATCATTGTGCCTGAGAAGTCGGCCTATGGGATTTCAGATTTTGAGTGGGGCGCAATACAGCTTGCGCAGACCTCCCTGCGCTCGGTTATTGGCAAGCTTGAGCTTGACCGGACATTTGAAGAGCGCAACAGGATAAACCAGGATGTCATTGAAGCCCTTGATTCGGCGACATCGCCCTGGGGAGTCAAGGTTTTGCGCTACGAGATCCGCGATATCACGCCGCCATCGACAGTTATGCAGGCGATGGAGAAGCAGATGCGCGCAGAGCGCGAAAAGAGGGCCGCAATCGCCCAGAGTGAGGGCGAGATGCAGTCTAAGATCAATCTCGCAGAGGGCGAGAAGCAGGCTGCGATAGCCAAAAGCGAGGGCGAAAAGCAGGCCCTGATCAACAATGCCGAAGGCGAGGCCGAGCAGATTCGCATGGTCGCGCAGGCGACAGCGCAGGGACTTAAGGTCATAGGCGAGCAGATGAGCACAGGCGAAGGGATTTCTGCAGCGCAGCTCCGTCTGGCCGAGGCCTATATCGAGCAGTTCGGCCATCTCGCAAAAGCCGCAAACACCTTGATTATTCCGCAGACTCTTTCGGACGCAGGATCCGTGGTCGCGGCGCTCACTAAGATCATCAAAAAAGACGAGGGCTTGAACCGCTAAGAGGAAAGCCGCTTTTTTGCTCCCGTTTTTCTTTCGGAAAGACGGGTGTTTTTTTTCGTAGCCCCCGTGTTTTCTTCTCATTTGTGCCTTTTTTGTGTATGGTCGAGATGGAGCGTGCCCTTACGCGCGCGGAGAGATTTGCACACTTTAATGTTCTCGGGGAATCTATGCGGCTTCTTGCAATTCTATCGCTTGTGCTTTTCTGTGTCGCCGGCTGCGCGAGCAAATACGGCGAAGCGCACACACACGTGCAGTACTATCCGGCCTGTTACCGTCCCCTCTACGATCTGCGCAGATCCGAGACGGTAGTGCAAAATGAAACGGCCGGAGGCGCGATTTTCGGCGCTTTAGGCGGCGCTCTGCTCGGCTTTCTCTCAACAGGTAAGGTCGAAGGCGCAATTGTGGGCGGTGTCGCAGGCGCGGCAACTGGCGCTGTCATCGGCAATATGGCTGCGAAGAAGCAGAAAATACGCGATGAGAATCGGCGTCTTGCAAGCTACCTTGAGGACCTTGAGGGCGATATCCACCAGCTCGACATTGTGAGCGCGTCTGCGAAAACAACACTCGACTGCTACGAGAACGAGTTTCAGATTCTCTTAAATGATATCAAAACCCGCCGGATAACAAGGCGCGAGGCAGAGGAGCGTTTTGCGGAAATAGCCTCTGGGCGGGATGAGGCGATTGCTCTCCTTGGGCGGGCCGAGACATACGGCCAGGATCTCGACCATGAGTACGATGAGGCCTTCAGATACGAGGAGAAGACCTCAAAGAAGAAGGGGGCTAAGACCAAGATGACCCAGGTGAAAGCCCAGAAAAAGAAATTTTCAGACAATGTGCGTAAGGTCTCGCAGCAGAAAAAAGATGCTGTCTCAAGGAAAAGCGCCCAGGAGCGCGATTTTTCGGCGAGGTTAGAGGAAATTGACGCATAGGGGGCGCATATGGCTATACGGGATGGGAGACGAGTCGGCTGGCCGTGGTTTCTTGTGACCGCTCTTCTCATCGTTTTGCTTGCAGCCTGCGCATACGAGTGGCTCAATAGAAAGGAGCAGGAGGAGGCGGCGCTTCAAAAGAGGATTTCTGCCGAAGAGGCGCAAGTTTTGGCACTCACACAGCGCATCCAGGATCTAAACTCCCTTCTGACGCGCACCCCCTGCGAAGCGCAGGCGCGCTGGACTATGCCCTAGGCTGGAGAGCGTATGCGGACAACGAAGATTCGGACGATTGCGCGGGCGAGTTTGAACGCCCTCGCCTATCAGGGCATTATGCCCTGCGAGAGTTTTGCGCAGATTCACGACACACTTCTCCGCCATTTTGGCGAGTCGCACGCCTTGGCCTTTGCTGAGCCCGTTTTCAATAAACATAGCGGCTTTGTTGACTGGTATGTTTCCTTTGAAGGCGAGGTACTTCCCTATAGAGATCTCGGAGAGGAGGAGAAGGCAGCGCTCACAGCTGGCTTTTCAACTATTGCCCATGACATCAAGGCCTATGCCGATTCGCTTATCGCAAGCGGGGATCCCCAGAAAGTCACCCGGGGCAATATTTTGCACCTAGCCCTGCTCTATCCTGGAGAGGAGGATCTTTTTCTTGTTGACAAAAAGCCTGTTGTGACCTGCTGGGGTTTTGCCTCTGGAACAGAGGGCGCCCCTGTGCAAAACCTCTGTGAGCTAGCACATGCGCAGCCAAAAGAGCCTGTGTCAGACAAGCCCCCAATTGTTGCAGAGCCTGTGCGGCGGGGCTTTTTCTTTCTCCCCTGGCTTTTGCCCCTTTTTCTTCTCCTTCTCCTTTTACTCTTCCTTTTTGCGGATGTTGGCTCCATACGGTCGATAAGTGGGGTCACAGCCTTGACTCTCCCCTCACTATTTGCCCAAGAGGAGGCGCGGGAAGCGGAGCTTAGGTCAAAGCGGCAAGAACTCGAGGCTATGCGCAAAGAGCTTGAACAGCGCGTGCTAGAGCATATTGCGCTCTGTCGGCCTAAAAAAAAGGCTGAAACACGACAGAGTGAGCCCGCCAAAGAGGCTCTTGTCATACCGGAGAATGTCAAGGATACAGGCTTCCTTAGAGGCCGCTGGCGCTGCGCAACAGGACTCTACAATGCGCAGACCCAGGAGCCGGTCACTGTGGAATTTGTTTTTAACAAAAAGGGCGAGGGAGTTGGCCGCATCTTTCAGAGAGAGGACGTGTGCAGCGGCAAGGCCACAGCACGGCTTGTAGACGGCGTTTTGCACATTTCCCACGATACCTTGCGCTGCGCAAAGAGCGAGGGCGCCTATGCCCCAAACGAGATTTCCTGCAAAAACACTGGGGCTGGCCAGACAGAATGCCGGGGGAGGAGCGCGGGGGGTCTTGAGTGGAACGCCTTCTTCCTGCGTCTTTTGGAGGAATAGGCAATGGTCTTCTCCTCTTTTTTTACACACACTGAGGTCCTGATGGCTCAACTACGTCCTTCTCTTATCGCACTCCTCTTTTGTCTTAGCCTAGCGCTCAGTCCTCTGCCACTTCTTGCTGCGCAGCCCGTCTATGAGCTGCAAAATGCTGAGCCCGAAAAAGCTCTTGCGGAGAGTCCCTTACTTATCCTTCAAGATGGCCGGCGCGTGGATCCCTTTGTCTATGTGCCTCAAGGCTGGGTTGTGAGCGACGATGGCTCCCTCCTCTCCGACGATGGGTTTATTCTGCGCAGAAACGGGACGATTGAATATCCTTTTGGGAAATTGCCCGAAGGCTATGTCAAGCGTGCGGACGGAACGATCGTGACCCCTGAGGGGCTTGTGCTTGCGCCAAAAGGAAGTGCCGCGCACAGTGAGGCTTTGCGCAAAAAAGAGCGTGATCCCAAGGCGGATATCCTCACAAAGTATCCCAAGGGGACAGTGCTTTTGCCTGACGGCACAGTGCGCCTCCCCGACGGCACACGCATTCTCTCGAACGGCACGCGTATTTTAGCTGACGGCACAAAGATTTTGCCAGATGGCACGCGTATTTTGGCTGATGGCACAAAAATTTTGCCAGACGGAAAAAAAATAGCGCCAAAGGCCCCTGCGCAAGCACAGCAGGAAAATAAGCCTGAGGTGCGTACAGAGCCCCCGGCTCTTTGGAGCATGCTCCCCCTCTCGCAGGTTGGTGAGCGCAAAAACCCTGAAAAGGCTGAAGTACGCGAAAAGGGCAAAGTCAAAGAAGAGAGTGCTGTGAAGGAAAAGCCTGAGCGCAAGAAAGAAGGGCGCGTACAGGAAGATCGCAAAAAAGACGAGCGCAAGAAAGAAGAGGCAAAGAAAGAAGAGCGTCCAAAGCCTGAGCCAAAGAGGCGTCCTCCGCGCATAGGCGAGGAGCTTTCGATTCCCAAGGAGGCGCTTGCAACCGGCAATCTCGATTTTCTTGAGGGTTGCTGGCAGGGCACGCGGCCAGAGTATTTTTCAAAGCGCACAATCTACGAGTGCTTCTGCTTTGGGAAGAGCGGCGGCCGGGGTAAGCGCCGGGTTATCGACCCGCAGGGCCACCGCCGCTGCGTTGGCGCAAGCGCGGCCAGGCTTTCTGGAAACGGCGTTTTGCATGTTTCATCGCAAGGGGCAGTCTGCTCGGATGGCGAGCGCTGGGGCCAGGCTGAGATGACCTGCCGGGGCAAGGGGCAGCATACGCCCTGTTCCTGGATCTTTAGGGATGCGAACAGCGGCCACCAGGCCTATGAAATTCCTTTTGTGCGCGTGCAATCATGCGGCCGGAGATAACATGCAGTATCCGAAGTACAATGAACGCATCAGTCTGATTCCCGGCGGATGCCCGCAGCTTCTCGATTTTCTCATCGAATTGGAGACAATTGGGCGGATGCGCCGCACATTTGAAGAGCGCGTAGACAACGGGAAGACCCGTCTCTTCCCCTTAATCGAGATCGATGGGGAGGAGGTCGATGTCTTTGAGCACGGAGAGCCCAAGGGAGAGACCTATACACTTGATGCGCAGAAAACAATCGCTCCTTGGCTTGGCCAGTGGTTTCCCATCCCCTTTTTGCGCGAGCGCGAGCAGGTCTGGGAGGAGAGTGGGCGCAAGCGCGTTGATGCCGGGCCCTCGAACTGGGCACGGGCCAGGATTGTGCCCGGTCAAAAAGCTGGGACGCTTGCTCTTGTTCTGGCCTTTGACATGCAAGTTGAGCCGCTAGGCGACGATCAGGTCTATGGCGCCCTGTGTCCAGAAGATGTGAATGCCCACGCCCAGTTTCGTCTTGCCTGGGATATACGCGACAATGGCTGGTTTTTAAACGAAGCCTGGGTTGACGGCTGGCTTAAGGAGATTTGGCGATCTGGCAAAAAGCGGAAAGGGCCAGACGAGGGACCGGTCCTTGAGCATCTTGCAAGCTATCTCACGGTTCTTGAGTTTGTAAATGTCTGCATCCGCGACTCCCGCGTCTATGTCATTAATCCCGCAAAACTTATCCCTGTTGACGTCGATTTTGTGCTTGATATCGGCAATTCCAGAACAACAGGCATCCTTGTTGAGACAAGGGCGCAGAGTGTCACAAATTTAAACAATAGCTATCTGCTCCAATTGCGCGACATGGATGCGCCTGAGAACATCTATACCGATCCCTTTGAGACGCGCGTCGAATTTTCCGAAATATCCTTTGGGAGCGAGGCCTATAGCCGCAGAAGCGGACGGCGGACGCCGGCCTTTGTCTGGCCTTCTCCTGTGCGCATTGGGCCTGAGGCCGCTCGCCTCTCAACAGAATCTGTCTGTGCTGAGGGTGCAACCGGCATGAGTAGCCCAAAGCGCTACCTTTGGGATGAGCGGGACTGGAAGCAGAGCTGGCGCTTTAATACGCGCGGCCAGGGCGAACCCTATGTGACGCGCGGTCTTCTTGCCCAACAGGTGAATTCAAGCGGAACACCACTCTGCTGCATGCAGGATCGGCGTTTTCGCAACAATAAGATTTTGCGCAAGCAGGAGACCGAATGCGCCTTTGAATCGCTCTTTACGCGCTCCTCACTTATGATGTTTTTGCTGGTTGAGGTGATTCAGCAGGCTTTGCTCACAATCAATAGTCCAGGCCAGAGGATCCGGCGCGAGTCGCCCGATGTGCCTAGGAGGCTCAGACAAGTCATCTTTACTGTCCCTGCCGGTATGCCGCTTGCCGAGCAGCGCATCTATAGGCGCTGGGCGCACTGGGCTGTGCGTGTCCTTTGGGAGACACTTGGCTGGATGGGCTCCTATGTCGAAAATTCCAAGAACCCGCCAGCTGAGCTTAAGCGGGAGTACAGAAGAAGCCCCCTTGTGCGCTGCAATTGGGATGAGGCGACCTCAACCCAGCTTGTCTATATCTATAACGAGATTAGCCGCAAATTCCAGGGCGATGCCCGACTTTTTTGCACATTAAAAGGCCGAAAGCGCCCAGAGGTCGAGGGCCATCCCGCAATACGTGTGGCCACAATCGACATTGGCGGTGGAACAACGGATCTCTCTGTCACAACCTTTGAGCTTCTGGGTGATGCGGGCTCCTCGGCGCGCATGCGCCCCCATCCTGTATTTCACGATGGCTTTAATCTCGCAGGCGATGACGTCCTCTGCGCTGTTGTCCGCGACCACGTGCTTTCGGCCTTAGGCGAGGCCATGGGCAAGGCGGGTGTTCCGGATACGCATAGGGCGTTAAACGAGCTTTTTGGGCGGGATGTCATCGATAGCTCTCAAGAGAGCCGCAACCACAGAATCCAGTGTATCCGCCAGGTCGCGGTCCCAGTTGGGCTCACGCTCTTGTCCGCCTATGAAAACGCGAATTTGCGCTCAGGATCTGGGCGCATAGCCTGCCGTTTTCGCGATTGCTTTGCGCTTGAGACAGAGGAAAATGAGAAGAATACGCGCATCTCGCTCCCCTCAAAGCCCTATCCTCTGCCCAATCGCGACGCCCTGCGCTATGTGGAAAGCTATGTTGAGAGCTATGGCGCGGAGGACTTTAGTGTCCTTGATGTGCCCTTAATTATCGATCCCGCGCTCATCGACGAGACAGTGCGCTCAGTTCTCAAGGATATTCTTGCCAATCTCTGCGAGGTCATTTACCGCTTAGACTGCGATGTCCTTCTTCTGACCGGCCGGCCGAGCAGCTGGCAGGCCATTTTGGATATGATCCTCTCGCACCTTCCTGTTCCGCCAGACCGCATTATCGCCATGGGGAAATACCGTGTGGGCACCTGGTATCCCTTTGCGGATGCGCTCGGCAATGTGACGGATCCGAAGACAACGGTTGTTGTGGGCGCGATACTCTGCGCGCTTGCTGAAGGCCAGCTTGAAGGCTTCTCCTTTGATCCTGAGAGCCTAAGCCTGCACTCGACTGCGAAGTACATCGGTGAAATGGAGCTAAACGGCCAGATTCGCGCGCCGAAAGTCTGGTTTGATGTGGATGTCCAAGCATCTGAGGAGCGCACCTATCAGCGCAGCATTGTTTTCGGCGGCCCGATTGCCGTAGGCTTTAGACAGCTTGCGGTTGAGCGCTGGACGACAACGCGCTTCTACATTCTGGAATTTGAGAACGAGGATGTCCGGCACAAGTACGCCCAGGGACTGCCCTTCACAGTGACCCTTGAACTGCGCGTCCAGGCTTTGGAGGAGGACGAGAGGACAGAGAACGACACAGAACGGGATGAAGGTGAGTTCACGATTCTCGAAGTTATCGATTGCAACGGCAATCCCGTACACAATGCCCTCTCAATCCGCCTGCAGACTCTGCCGCGGGATGAGGGCTTTTGGCTCGACACGGGCATAGTCTACCTGTAGCCATGGCAAGTGGAGGAGCAATGAGTCTTTTTGCAGCGTGCGAACAGGTGCGCGCCGCCTGCGCGGAGGCGCAAGGGTGGGTTCTGCGCAACACGGACAGTGTCCGCAATGAAGAAGAAGGTCTGATAAAAGAGCTGCGAAAATCCGCGCGTCTTGTGCGGCGCATTGGCTTTGCCTCAACGCGCAAGATGTGCGCGGGCGTCTTTGGTCCAAGCCAAGCGGGCAAGTCCTATCTTATTTCGGCCCTTGCGCGCGATGAGGAAGGATCGCTTCTCGCCCTTTTTGGCAGCGAGAAACACGATTTTATCCAGGAGATCAATCCTGAAGGCGGGAAGGAATCGACTGGTCTTGTCACGCGTTTTACTTTAACTAGGCCCACCTCCCTTCCAGACGGCTATCCGGTGCAAATACGCCTTTTGTCCGAGACCGATCTCGTGAAAATCCTGGCCAACACCTATTATGCCGACTGCGAACACAAGGAGGAGGCCGAAAGTTCAATTGAGGCGGTCTTAAAAGAATTGGAGGGCCGCACAGGCGAGGGCTCACCCACCTGCGATCTGGACGCTCTTGAAGAGCTTCGGGAGTATCTCTACCGGGATTTCCGCTCAAAAGCGCGTGTGCAGCTTCTTGAGCGCTCCTATTGGGATAGGGCGCTTGCCCTTGGCCCCTCGCTTGGCCTTGAGGACAGGGTGACTCTCTATTCCCTTCTCTGGGACGCTGTGCCGGAATTTACGGATCTGCTCTTGCGCCTTGTGCGGGCTCTTGCGTCTCTTGGCTATCCCGACCAGGCCTTCTGTTCTGTGCAGGCGCTCATTCCCCGCGAGGGGAGCATTATTGATGTCGCGACACTTGAGGGGCTTGAGGTCTCGCATAGGGACGCAAGCGATACGGAGTCTCAAAAAAGCCTGACTGTCGTGACGTTAGATGGAAAACGCGCAGTCCTCCCCCGCTCGTATGTCACGGCGCTTACAGCGGAATTGACCATTGTCATGGATGGAAAGCCTGCCGAATATTTTGAGACAACGGATTTGCTCGATTTTCCAGGCTACCGCTCGCGCTACAAGATTGACAATATACGGCGTGAGCTTGCGAAAGAGGGCATGCTCAAAGAGATGTTTTTGCGGGGCAAGGTCGCCTATCTCTTTCAGCGCTTTGTGCATGAGCGCGAACTCACAAGCATGCTTCTGTGCATTGGGCCGAGCAATCAGGAAGTCCAGGATCTTCCAGGCGTGATCAATGACTGGATTTGCGCAACGCATGGGGATAGGCCTGAATTGCGCGAGCATGTCGCCTCCTCCCTCTTTCTTATCTTAACCAAATTTGACATGGAATTTGAGCAGAAAAAGGGCGCTCCATCAGTTGAGAGCCGCTGGGACAACCGTCTCCATGCCTCCCTGCTTGATTTCTTTGGAAAACAGCACGACTGGCCCCGCGAGTGGAATATGCGCGGTGCCTTCAACAATCTCTTTCTGCTCCGCAATCCCAATTTCCGCTTTGATGCTGTTTTGGAATACTCTCCTCAGGGCCAGGAAAAAGGTATTCGCCCCGAGATGCTAAGCTACGTCAAGGAGCTTGAGCGCGCATTTATGCAGAGCGAGCTTGTGGCCCGGCATTTTGCAAATCCCCGCGTAGCCTGGGATTCTGCCATGCGTTTAAACGACGGCGGCATACGCTATATCCGCGAGTCCTTGGCTCCGATCTGCAATCCATCGCTCAAAGAAGCCCAGCTTGCGCAAAGCCTTGCCGAAGTCTGCCGCTCGCTTGTGCGCCGCCTAAAAGGCTTCTACCGCTCCGACAATCGCGAGGAGCTGCTTAAGCAAAAATACGCCTTAATCAAGGTCTTCTACCAGCGCTTAGGCGCCCTTGAGAAAAACTATCAGCGCATGGGACTTCTTTTGCGCGCATGTACAATTACTGACGCTGAAATTTTCGATATGTACGGGGAGGCGTATCGGCGTTTCTTAGACCAGCCTGAGGAGCAAGCGTGCGCAAACGAGACGCCGCTTGTTCTCCCAGACATCGATATAGCCGACACAAATGTCGAGGACTGGAATCCTTTTGCGGACACATCCTCCGAGCTTTCGGACGGTACACAGCCGAATGAGCCGAAGGACAATGCCGAGCGCGATGAGGCCGCATCCTTTGCCGACTGTATAGAGTCCGCCTGGATTGAGCGCCTGCACGCGCTCGCAGACGATCCCGCGATGCAGAAGTTTTTCCATCTGACTGGCCCTGAGTTCACAGCTCTTGTGAGCGAGCTTGCAACAGGCTGCGCGCGTCTTGGCATTCGCGATGCCATGCTGCGCGACTTTAGAAAAGCAAGCGCCTATGTGAACACGCAGAAGGAGAGCATTGTCTGGCAGCAGTCGAGCATGGCTGCGCATGCTATCAATTCGTATGTTGCCTGGCTTGGACTCAATCCGCACACACTGTCAGATGCTGAGCGCAGTGTGCAGGTCGGCGGGAAAAGCCAGATTGTCTTTGCCGAACAAAGACCATGGGAGAAGCTTGGAGAGGGCGCGCTCATGCTGCATGAGAGCCGCACAAACTATCTCTCCGTGTATTATCGGGACTGGTTGACAGCCCTCTATGCGCTCATTATCGGGAACGTGAACTTTGACGGGGAGCGCGCGATCAATGTCGAGGAAAATATGAAGCTTGGCTCTCTCCTTGCGGTCTTTGCCAAGGGGGAAAAGGAGAGCTGTGCCGCGCGCAGCTAATATATACGCGACCGCATAATGATTTTCCCTGTCAGCCAAAGGAAAGGGGCCTCAATTTGCCGGCACCCATAGGACTCACTTCGTGTCGCGGGAAGAATCATTGTGACGCCGAGTATATGCCCGAATCGGCTGCACATTTTTTGTTCTCTCTTGGAATCTGTCCGCAGATGCTGCACTCATAGGGTATAATGACAGGATACACAGATAGGATAGGCTATGAAGACACGCTATACTGACGACACAGCGCTTGGTCCAGGACACGGTTTTCTGCGCTGCTCGGAGGACACTTTTTTGGGAGAAGACTGGACAGTCTCTATCCAGCGGGCGACAGACCGCACCTATCTCTCGCTTGATGGCGACTGGCTTGAGCCAAAGACAAGCTTTCCCTTGACAGGCGCACTGTCCCCTGACGGCACACTCTTGCTCCCTCTTGCCCCCTCCCTTGTGAACGCCCTTGGGACGAATGACACCTACCAGATTGTGCTGGTAGGAGGTGAGGGCGAGACGAAAAAGGCCAGGCTGCATATCGATTCGATTTGTTACAGCGCGGAAAATAGCCTGGAAAACGCCTTTGTTCTGCCTGATGAGCCGAAAAAAAAGGAAAGTGAGCCCCTGCCTCCAAAGGAGCCGATCACAGCATCCGCAGAACCACTTGTTTTGCCGAGTCCAGAAACGGCAAAGCCAGAAGGGAATCGTAAGCGCTTTGTCCCCTTGATTTTTGCGGTTCTTTTGCTTTTGGGCTCTTTTGCAGCCTACTTTGCCTTGAAAGACAATGGGGCCCAAGCACAGAATGCGACGGCTGCAGAGGAAACAAAGACGGGGGAGGCGCAAGAGGCGGAAGCCGGGGCTAAGAAAGAGGCGGAAGCCGGGGCGGAGCAAGCAGGGGTTAAGAAAGAAGCCGAAGCCGGGGAAGCTAAACAGGCTCACGTGACAGAGACAAAAGCCGCTCCTGAAACGGCCCCGACACTCGAAGAGCGCGTGCGCAGCTTTTTCCGATCTCCCGACCGATCCGGCGCAAAGGCGGCAGAGCTTGCGCGAGGAATTGTAGCCACAAACGCGGCCGATCAGGATGCCCTCTTTAGACTGTTTTATTTTGCCTGCGAAAATGGGGACACCTCGCTTCTTTTTGAGTATGCCGCCTGCCTGGATCCGTCAAAGGAGCCCTTTGGCACAATTGAGAAGAGCGCGCCTGAGGCCTGGCGTCTCTATGAAGAGGCGGCAAAGCTTGATCCAGAACGCGCAAAACAAGCGAGGGTTGCTTTGAAGGCGTGGCTTGTCGAGCAGAAGGAGAAGGGATCGGCTAAGGCTGCTCGGTGGCTTTCTGAGCTGCGCTAGCGTAATGCTCCAGGTATTCTAGCCCTAAGATGAGGGAGATATGTCGTTATTTTTGAGACGGATCGTGTTGTTCACGTTTTTTCTCGTACTAGTCTCCGTGGACCTCTGCTCTGCCCGCGCGCCCCTATTGCAGGACGGAAAAAAGAGCGTCTACCAGCGTGTTGTGACCCATCCAGGTGCCATGCTCTACGCCGATGCGAGTGCAAGCACTCCCCTTCGTCCGGTTAAGACCTTTACGGTCATGTATATTTATGGCCGCGACAAGGACAGAGTGGAGGTCGGGGTCAATTCCTCGCAGGCGGACGGCTGGATAGACGAAAAGTCTGTGACCGTGTGGCCGCAGGCGCTCACCATGGTCTTTACGGATCGTATGGGCAGAAAGCCGGTTCTTTTTTTCAGAAATGAGGACGCGCTCATTGAAACCTGCAGGGCGCAGAATATTGCCGAGCGAATCGACGGCTATCTCGACTTTTTGCAGAAGAATCCAAAAGTCCCAGAGAGCTATCCTGTCCTCGCCTCTGAGCCCCTCTCAAGCGCCGTCTCGCAGAAAAACTTTTATCTTCTTCCAGTCCTTGGCGTAAACACCCAGTTTAGCGATTTGAAACTTGTTGAAGTCGCCTCCCTCAATCCCGGAAACGAGGTTGAGAAGCCCAAGGGCTCTCAACAGGGGCAGACCACAAATCCCGATCTGCGCATAGGTTTTGCCTTTGTTATTGACACCTCCATTTCCATGGGGCCCTATATTGAGCAGACAGTTGCTCTGATCCGCGATCTCTACAATAGACTTGAGAAGAGCCCCCATGCGGATAAAATGGCTTTTGCCGTAGTCGCCTTCAGGAGCGATGTCCGAAAAACACCAAAGCTTGAGTACACAGCCAAGGTGATCTGCGATTTCACAACAGTTGCGGACAGAAAGACGCTTGAGACAGCCCTGCAGAGTGTCTCTGAGGCCAAGGTCTCCTCCCACGATGTGAACGAGGACTCGTTTGCGGGCGTGCTTGAGGCGGCTGAGAAGCTCTCTTGGGATAAATTCGGCAGTCGGGTCATGCTGCTTGTGACAGACGCGGGGCCCCTTGCAGCCGGTGACCCCACATCGAAGACTGGACTCACTCCAGCGGCTCTTAGGGATTTTTTAAAGCAGAAGCGCATTTATCTTACCTGCGCGCATGTGAAGAACGCGAAGAATCTGAAAAATGAGAAGTATGCTGAGGGCGTCTACGAAGAACTCACCATGCAGGGGGACAATCAGGCAAGCTATATTGATCTCAACGTGGGGGCAAAGCGCGCGGCTGAGAAGACGTTCCGCTCGACAGCCGACACCCTGGCCCAGTCCTACACGCGGCTTTTGACCGCGACTGCGACCGGGCAGTTTCTGAAGGAGCCTCCGGCAATCACAAGCAAGCGGCCGGCAACGCCTGAGGAGAAGGCAGCGCGCATTGCCGAGACAACAGGCTACGCCATGCTTTTGCAGTTTTACGGGGATCGTGAGAAAGCATCTCCTCCGCATGTGGTCAATGCCTGGATTGCGGACGCGGACCTCTCTCTTCTTGAGAGCAATCAGAGCGCACCGGTCCTGGCCTGCGAGCCATCTGTCCTTTTGACAAAGCGCCAGCTCTCAAAGCTCTACGAGCAGGTTAAGACCCTGCTCTATGCAAGCGAGGAGGCTTTTTTAAACGGCGATCCCGATCTTTTCGCGCAGATTAAGTCCGCGGCTGCGCAGATGAGCCGCGACCCAAACCAGTTTACCTTGGATCCAGACCGCAATCTTGTGGAAAACAATCTGCTCGACGATGTTCTTGAGGGGCTCCCGTACAAAAGCGAGATCAGCACGATGACGCGTCAAGACTGGGAGAGCATGACAACGGGTGAGCGGAAAAAGCGTATTACGCGGCTTAAGTCTCTTCTTAATCGCTACGAGGGCTATGACAGAGATGTGTCGAACTGGGAGAGCTTCGGAGCAAGTGATCCAGACGATAGCGTCTACCGCGTGCCACTTAGCATGCTGCCCTAAACGCTCGGGCGAACAGTCCAAGGACAGAGAAAAACTCATGGGGACGCCACACAAGTCCATTGTCACGCAATATATTTTGGAAGACTGCGTAAAAAGCCGAGACGGTGCGAACGGCTATGAGCTGCATATCGAGCATCTGGCAATTGCGTGCGGCGACACAATCGCCTTGACTGGCGAGAGCGGCTGCGGCAAAAGTACGGCCCTGGATATTCTGGGGCTTGTGCTTGAGCCCACGCACTGTGCAAGCTTCACCTTTGTGACGGAAGAGGCCGCGTGGGATATCCCAGCCCTCTTCCGCGCGAAGCGTTTTGATATCCTAGCTCGGCTTAGGCTCTTAACTATCGGCTATGTCTTGCAGACAGGGGAGCTCTTGCCCTATCTCACAGTGCGCGAGAATATGCTTGTCCCAGCCCGCATGGCCGGCATGCCTCTCGCTTTAGCTTTAGAGGCTGCGGAGGAAGCGAGCGAACAGCTTGGCATAGCCCACAAAATGGCGGCCATGCCGGCGACACTTTCGGTTGGCGAGCGGCAGCGTGTTGCTATCGCCCGGGCTCTCGTCCAGAAACCGCGCATTATACTCGCCGATGAGCCAACCGCAGCCCTTGATCCTCTGCACGCAGCGAAAGTCATGGAGGCCTTTCTTTCTGCCGTTCGCGAGCAGGGGGCAACGCTTCTCCTTGTGACCCACAATGTGCGCTGGGTCAGAGAGAGTTCGCTCACAGAACTGCGCTTTCGAGTTGAGCAGACAGAGAAGGGGCCAAGAGCGTATGTCACAGACAGGGGGGAGAGATGCAACAAATTGTCTTAGCGCTGAGACTTGCCCTGCGTGACTGGCTCCACGAACGAACGCTCTCTTTTTGCGCAGTCCTGGCCCTTGCGGGCATGCTTGCGCCCATTCTTGTTTTGCAGGGTGTCCGCAATGGGGTCATAACCGCCATGCGCGATAGACTCCTCAAAAATCCGACCGTTTTGGTCATAAGCCCCTATTCAGGAAAAAGCAGCTTTTCAAAAGAATGGATCGCGAAAATCGGCGCTCTGCCAGGCGCCCGTTTCGCCATTGGCCGGATACGCGAGATAGCCATGGATGTGACCCTAACAGGGGCTAAGGGGCAGAAGGTCCCGGTCCATATGGAGCCCTCAGGTCCTGGAGAGCCTGTTCTTGAGCATTTTGGTCTCTCTATACCCGCAGATCTCAAAAATCCTGGCATTGTCCTCTCAACGCGCGCTGCAGAGCATCTCTCAGTCTCTCTTGGCGACACAGTTGTCGCACAGCTTGCGCGGAAAACGCGGGAGGGGCGCTACGAGCTTTTTCCGCTCACTCTTTCTGTGTGCGGCATTCTTCCAAAAGAGGCCTCGGACCGTCAGATGGCTTTTCTCCCCCTTGCTGTTCTTGAGGCCATACAGGATTATCGTGACGGCATAGCTGTCCCCTCCTTGGGCATGCCTGGAGAGACGATTGCGACAGAGCGCGAGTACGCCTCATTTAGGCTGTATGCGGATTCGCTCGATAGCGTGGAACATCTGACAGACGCATTGAAAGCCATGGGCGTTGAAGTGCGCACGAAGGCGCCTGAGATAGCTGCGATACGCGCCTTGGACACAGCACTTAGGCGGGTTATCCTTATTCTCTCGCTCGCCATTGCCTGCGGTTTTGCCGCTTTTTCCATAAGCTCGGCAAAAGGGGCTGTGCAGAGAAAACTGCGCATGCTCGGCCTTTTGCGGCTTTTTGGCTTAAATCGGGCGAGCATGGTGGGCTATCCCCTTGCGCAGTCTTGTCTGACAAGTCTTGCGGGCATTGTCCTCGCACTTGTATCCTACGGCCTTGTGAGTTTTGCGATCGATTCCTTTTTTGCTGATCAGAGCGGCGGGATGCGCTTATGCGCGCTCTCGGCGCAGGATTTTTGTCTCTCGGTCGCAGGAGTTCTGCTGCTCTCTGGGCTCTCCGCCGTGTACGCGGCATACAGGGCCGCATCAGTCGATCCCTCATCTGTTATTCGTGAGGTGTAGCATTGCGAGCTTTTTTTCTCTGCGCCCTTATTGGCCTTATCCTCTTTTTTTCCCAACACCCAGCCTACGCTGCCCTGCGCGAGAAGGGCCAGACGCAGCCCTTAATTTCCGCATGGAATCCGCAACACGATGACAAGAACGACAATGATATTCTACTGCCCATGCCCTGCGGTCTGCGTCTTGCTTTACGGCCAATAGCCGTTCCAGGGGGGCTAGTACACGATGTGCCCTTTATGATGGGGGTCAGGAACATTGATGCGGATCGGGCAATTTATGAGAGCAGCGTTGAAAAGCATATCGCGGCCTCCTTCACGGTCAAGGATCTCCCAGAAGCCTGGCAGAAAAAGCTCGGTGTCACAAAGCCAGGCGCCTTTTCCTACTACTTTCTTGGCAAATACGAAGTAAGTACCCTGCAGTGGAATGTCATAACACAGCTTGTTCAGCCTGATGGGACATTTGTTGCTGGGCGCTGCCCCAAACAGGCGAGTGAGGCCGACACAAAGCCGGTTGTGAATGTCTCCTGGTTTGAGGTGCAGGATTTTATTAAACGCTACAATGCCTGGCTTATCCGCGAGGCCCTCTCAGTCCTTCCAAGCTATAAAGGAACGAATGCGATCGGTTTTCTTAGACTGCCGACAGAGGAAGAGTGGGAATTTGCGGCCAGGGGCGGCATTAAGATCAGCAAAGAGGATCGCGACAACAACGATTCCTTCCTGCCGCCAGGTGGGGATTTTTCTGAGTATGCCGTTTTCCGCTCTGAAAAGGGGCGGATCTTGACTTCGCCCTCCCCTATTGGATCGCGCAAGCCGAATCCTCTTCTGCTCTACGACACGATGGGCAATGCAAAAGAGATGGTCGACGGCTTTTTTCACGCAACAATTGCGGACATTGCCCTAAACAATCAGCAGACTATTCGTCTCCACGGCGCCTCAGGCGGTCTTACGGGCAAAGGGGGGAGTTTTCGCAGCGACGAGACAGGCATTCTCCCAGGCTATCGCGATGAGATGCCCCTGTATCTTAAAAGCGGCGAGTACAGAGCGACGGATTTAGGCTTTCGCCTGGCTCTTGCGGGCTTAACCCTCCCCAACTCTGAACGTCTTCTCTCCATGCAGCATATAAAGTCCTCCTCGCGCGGGCAGACCCAGATCCGCCAGGCTTTGCCCTTAAAACAGGTTGAGAAACCAAAAGAATCTCCCAAGCAAGCGGGAGCCACTGCCCAAAATACTCAGACTGCGCAGAAAGAATTGAAGGAGACGCAGGAAAAAGCGATTGCGATCAATCAGAACGGCGACGTATTAAAAGAGCTTGGCCGCATTTTGGAGGTCACGGCGTCAAAAGAAGTGCAGGGCAATCTCACGCAGCTTAAGCAGATGATCGTAAAACGAGAGGAGGCAAGAGAGCGCCAGCGCATCACTTTTCTTGAAGACACCGTGCGCTCTGCGCTCTACCAAGCCGAGACGATCCGCTCCTTTGCCTTCCGCTACATTGAGGTGAAAAAGATTCTTGATGAAGAGGCCGGGAGGATGAATGCGAAGAGCCGGGAGGAAGCTTCCGAGTATCTGGACACCTACTACCGCGTCCTTTTGACAGCCGCAAATCAGTACAAGAATCACTTGCGCAAAATTGCAAGCGCTGAGCAGAGTCTGGTTGACGAGATATATTCGCAATTGACAGCAGAATACGCCGGGAGTGGAACATTGAATAGGCATATGCAGGAGAATCTTAGGACCTTTAGCTCCCTCCTACTCTTTGTCCGCAGGGAGGGTTTTGAGAAGCTTAAGAGTGAGCGCATCTGCCGCGACATTATTCCCAAACAGCACTTAAGCAAGATGACGCATTTTAAATGAGCGTCCACCTCCGGCATTTGTCTTCGTTGTTTGCGATGAAACGCGTGAGTATACGTACACTGCGCGCATGCAGGCTGTTTTTTCTTTGCTGTTCATTTTTAGACAATGTGAGTTACGCAATGCAGCATATCGCTATCGCGCATCCATCCGGTCGCGCGTCCTTTTCTCTCGGCAATGATTGTCCACTCGTTGTCATTGCTGGACCCTGCGCTATTGAGAGCGAGACGCAGACGCTTCATGCGGCAGAAAACCTTCTGCGCATTTTTGGAGATGCGGGCATCCCCTTTATTTTTAAATCGAGCTTCGACAAGGCGAACAGAAGTTCTCACTCGAGCTACAGGGGCGTCGGTATTGATCTCGGTCTTACAATACTTGACCGTGTCCGCGAGCGTTTCGATATTCCGGTTATCACGGATGTCCACACACCGGAGCAGGCGGAACGGGCTGCGAGATGTGTCGATGTGTTGCAGATACCTGCTTTTCTTTGTCGCCAGACGGATCTTCTTGTTGCGGCCGCAGGGTCTGGGCGGCCTGTGAACATCAAGAAGGGCCAGTTTCTCGCGCCTTGGGAGATGAAATATGTCCTTGAGAAGGCGGCGCACACGGGAAATAAGTCGATTATGCTCTGCGAGCGTGGGACAAGTTTTGGGTACAACAATCTTGTGGTCGATATGCGCGGGCTCGCAATCATGAAGGAGACTGGGCAGCCTGTAGTCTTTGATGCGACACACTCTGTGCAGCTCCCCGGTGCGGGCGGCGGGAAGAGCGGAGGACAGCGGGAATTTGTTCCGGTGCTTGCACGCGCGGCCGTTGCAACCGGAATCGCCGCGCTCTTTATTGAAACCCATCCCGATCCCGATCGCGCCCCCTGTGACGGCCCGAACATGCTTCCCTTTTCCGCTTTGTCGAGCTTGCTCAATGAACTGAAAGCTCTCGATCACCTTGTCAAATCATTGTAGTTGGAGTTTCCATGCGAATCATTGCTGTCATTCCCGCACGCTACGCGTCCTCCAGGCTTCCAGGCAAACCGCTGCTTGATATTTGTGGGAAACCGATGATTGAACGGGTGTACGAGCGGGCGAAAGCTTCATCCGTTTTGGATGACGTCATTGTCGCAACAGACGATGAGCGCATCCGCGCCTGTGTCGAAGGTTTTGGCGGAAAAGCGCGCATAACACGTGAAGAGTGTGCAAGCGGCACAGACCGTCTTCTTGAAGTTGCCTCGTATGAGCCAGCGGATGTGTATATCAATATTCAAGGAGATGAGCCGCTACTCAAGCCTGCGGCACTGGACATTCTCGCGGCATCCATGCGCAAGGGCGCGCAGGTCGCAACGCTTGCTTTCGCCTTTACCGAAACAGATAGAGCGCGCGATCCGAATCTGGTCAAGGTCGTTCTTGACAGTGAGAACAATGCTCTCTATTTCAGCCGCGCTCCGATTCCCTATCCCCGTGACGCGCAAAGTCCCTGCACCTATCTGGGCCATATAGGAGTCTACGCCTATACCAAGGAGGCTCTTGAGCGTTTTGGCTCTCTTCCGCCCTCGCCCCTCGAAGCGATTGAGAAGCTTGAGCAGCTCCGCTACCTCCAGGCGGGCATTCCAATTCATGTCGATAGGACCGAGGCCTTTGGTCCTGGAGTCGACACGGCGGACGATCTTGCCCTTGTGCGCGCTCTACTCTCGGGTAGACCACAGCCCACCCGCGATGCGCAACTTCGTGCCATTCGTCTTGTCATCACAGATGTGGATGGTGTGCTTACAGACGGATCGCTTATCTACGGTCAAGAGGGCGAGATCCTAAAGTGCTTTAATGCTAAGGACGGCCTAGGTCTTATGCTCGCAAGAGAGCGGGGCATTCAGGTCGCTGTTCTCTCAGGGCGAGATTCCTCGGCTCTTCGACGCCGTCTTGCGGATCTTGGGATTAGCGCCTTCTGTCTTGGTCGCAATGACAAGGGCGATGTTCTTGGGCAATTGCTTGCGCAGTGCAATGCAACAAAGGACGAGGCTGTTTTTCTCGGTGATGATGTCGCTGACATTCCAGGTTTCAAAGGCTGCGCTCTCGGTGTGGCTGTTGCCGACGCCCACCCCCTTGCGCGTGAGGCGGCGGATATTGTCCTTAAAACCAAGGGCGGAAAGGGCGCTCTTCGGGAACTGCTCGACATGCTGCCGGGTAATTGATGCCAGTCCGTATTTTTTTGTGCGCGCAATCCCACTCGCAAAGCAATTGTATACACTGCCTAAATGCGTCCTGGCTTTTCATGGCCGATACTGGGTGTCATTGTGCTCTGCAAGCTAAAAAAGTTGTCACTTGGAGTTAAAAATACCAGACTTGAGTGCGACTATCGCTTGCAAAAATGTCAGTTTTTTTGGATCAAGTGTATACTTATGACAACAAAAAGTGACTACGCACGCTGGAAGAGCTTGCCAAGAACTTGAGATTTCGTAGCCAAACGGCACGCTGTACTTGGCGTCACAAGGATTCTTCCTGCGACACGAAGTCGAGCGCGCCTCCTTTTGACTTGGCTTGGGAAAATCAGTATGCAGGCGGATGAACGAGGCCCAGTGCCGTGTATGCACAATGGACGTTTGGCCTCGCCCACGTTTGATCCGCGAATCTTCTGGAATTGGGCATATGCTCAAGTTTTTCTGATGTGTCACGCGCAGCGTAGCATCCGCTCGTTTTTTCTTTTGCTTGGTGAAAAAACATTTTGCCCGGGCCACTTTTTGCTGAGCATTGGGAAAACATTGTTTTATGCTGCGGTCAGAAAAAAAAGTTGCCACTTGAAGTTAAAAATACCAGACTTGAGTGTGACTATCGTTCGCAAAAATATCAGTTTGTTTCTGGCTGGAGTATAGGTTTTGCAGATGGCTTAGTCCCTGCTCCCTCGTTTACGCACAAGAAAATAGGAGGAGAGTGTCTGCGCGTTCTTGTCGCGGCACTTTAGAGGCGATGAAAAAAAGGATTCGTTTTTCTGCTGACCGGGCGCTTCAGCAGGGAATAGATACCATTCGCCAGGAGGGAGAAGCTCTGCTGGCACTCAGTGCCTGTCTTGGGGAAACCTTTGCCTTGTGTGTTGCCTGTCTTCTCCGAATTGAAGGACGCGTTTGTGTAACCGGCATGGGGAAGAGCGGTCACATAGCACGGAAGGTTGCGGCGACCATGGCGAGTACAGGAACTCCAGCGTATTTTATTCACCCGGCTGATGCGAGCCACGGCGATCTCGGCATGATGACACCGCGCGATGCCCTTGTTGCGATATCAAATTCTGGTAATACCTCGGAGTTGAGCGACATTCTGTTTTACGCCCAGGCCCATGCGCTGCCTGTCATCGCGATAACTTCTAATCCCGAAAGCCCCTTGGGTAAACATGCGACACACTGCCTTGTTTTGCCAACAGTTCATGAGGCCTGTCCTCTTGACTGCGCCCCCACAACGTCGACCACAATGAGTCTTGCGCTTGGCGACGCATTGGCGATGGCTCTTATGCGCGAGCGTGGATTCACACCGGAGGATTTTAAGTCCTTCCATCCCGGGGGGAATCTCGGGCAGAAGCTGCTTAGAGTGCGCGACATTATGCATACAGGACAGTCTGTTCCTCTGTGCGATGTCAATGATCCCATGAGTGTGGTTATAGTGGAAATGAGCCGAAAGATGCTTGGCTGTGTGGGGGTGCGCGATCACGGTCGTCTTGTCGGCATCATTACAGATGGTGATTTGCGGCGGGCCATGTGTCCAGAATTTTTGACGAAGAGAGCTGAAGAGCTGATGACAGTGTCTCCGCACACAATAGACGCTGAGGCAAGCGTTGCGACAGCAAGGCAAAAGATGAAGCGTTTAAAGGTGACAAGCCTCTTTGTTCATCTTGAAAAAGACAATGTGGGCATTGTGCATATTCACGATCTGGAGTAGATCGGGCGACTGCACCCAGCCCACAAGTGGATCCTTTTTGCAAAAAAAACTTGACAGCAAGGCAGAGATAGACTACATTGTATTTGTTCATTGTTTCGGAGAGATGACCGAGTTGGCCGAAGGTGCTCGCCTGCTAAGTGAGTATACGGGCTTAAACCTGTATCGAGGGTTCAAATCCCTCTCTCTCCGCCAGCTAAAAAAACAAGCCCCTTTTTGGGGCTTTTTTTGCATCCAAAAAAAAACGCGTGTACGGATTAATAGTATATCGGTCAAGCTTGGGAGACCCAAAGAACCAGGTTTTTCAGTTGCTTATAGCATTCTTGCTTCCTTTTTGCAGTCACTGACCACTGAGGCAGATGGAGGCCCGCGTCACGAGAAGTTCAGCGTCCACTGTTGAACGATAGTAACCTGTATACGCGGAAAAAAACGCCTTGAAAGCCGCATGAGTATTCGATTCACCCCCACCCATTTTCATAGTAGCACACAAGCAGCATCTGGCCAGCGAAACCCGACTCGCGCTTGTGCAAGGATCAAGAACAGAGCTCGTGCAGGGGCGACATTCCGTGCCTAATGCAAGCTTCGCGTCGAAAGGTCCACCGCCCTCCATGTATCGAAATCGGCAGCTGGATGCGGCGGAAGTCACAAGTTCTCTTCTGCTAGACGCCTAACCACCGTCTTTCAGCGAAGTTTGTCCCGAATTTTGGCTGACTCACGGTGGTCAGTTGGTCGTACCTACTGAAAGGAGTGGAAGCTGTATATGGCCGTGGTATACTCTGGGCACAAAAAAAGTTTTACTTTTTAAGAGTAGGCCTTAGCTCGCGTGTACATAGGCCGAAGATGAGACAGTAAAAAAATAGGTCTGCAAGCTGTTGGGTCTCTTCGACACTAAAAATGTCAATTTTTTTCTGACTGCAAGAGAGCATTCCCTTTCAAAATTGTACCCTCTTATAGTAGCATTTAAAGCCCGACGCCGTGAGGCTAGTGGCTAGAATCCGCCAAGGAAGCGAGTGCGCTAGGGGCTTTCAGTAAAAACGGATGGCAAGCTGCACTGTTGTACACAGTGACTGTTCTTGGCAATTTTGCAGTGGTATGCTTCGGCTTGGCCGTTTTTCAAAAAGACTATGGTTGCGCATGTATAGCTGTTAGCGGATACGTGATCGGAACTCTGATAATTCTTGGAGGTTCAGATGGAAGTTAAGTGGGCTGTATTTTTAATAATACTTTGCATTGGGGCTTTTGGTTTGTACTGTGTGAAAAAAGTAAGAGAGTCCAAAGACTGAACAATATCTTTCTCAGTTAATCGTTGTTTGCCACTTTGTCGATAGCCTTCAAGATTGAGATGGACAAGTGGCTCCAAGAGATGAAGTTCATGGTCTTGCCTTTGGTATCCACTCGCAGGGGTACGATGAAATCGTGCCTTTTAAGACGATTTTATACTCTGGGCAGAAAAAAGTTTTACTTTTTAAGAGTATGCCTTAGCTCGCGTGTACTCCAGCAAAGATGAGGCAATCCTGTTGGGTCTCTTAGACACTAAAAATGTCAATTTTTTCCTGACCGCAGTATATGCTATTTCTCAGACGATAGAAAGCGAACTATTGACGCTGCTCCGGTTCGATGGGATTTAAAACCCGCAAGTACTGTTGAACCGTGAGCGGAAACTTTTTTTCTTTATCCTCATCATAGTTTTCTTACATACTTTATGTTATTATTCCTAATAGGTGAACTATATTTTTCAATTACTTGTTAGATAATAAACCATGGGGCGGTTATTATACTCATTAAAAATTTTAGAATGTTTATAAGCACAAAATAAATTATTTACTTTATAAATAAATTTTATTTGTAAAATCAATGAAATTCTTATTTATATTAGTCTATTGTTAGTATATGTTAATAATTTATTAATTTTTTATAGAGATTAAAGCGGGTTAGTCTCTAAATGACGATGTGTATTTAGTTTAAAATGCAAAATAATTATGGGTATAATTTTATGAAAAATTTGCCTATAGGAACTCAAAATTTTGAGATAATTCGTGAAGAGAATAATTTGTATATTGATAAAACAAGACATATCATAGAACTTATAACAACCGGCCGAAAATATTTTATAGCTCGACCACAACAATTTGGTAAATCTGTACTGCTTTCAACGATAGATGCTATCTTTAGTAAAAGATTTGATCTTTTTAAGGGAACATTCGCTGAAGGATATGTAAAAAATGTATTAATACCCCATTTCCAGTATTAACATTTGATATGTCAAATGTTGTCCTAACAAAAGAAAAGATTGTTCTTGACATACTGCAAAATAAAATAAGTAACTTATCTAATGATTTCGTGATAAAATTAATACTGACAAACTTAATTTCTAGACTAGAAAATTTAATAGTTGGTATATACAAAAAATTGGGAAAAATAGTTGTACTTATTGATGATTATGATCGAGAGATTTTTAGAAATAAGATTATTGACGATGTTTTATACGAACTTGAATCTTTTTATAACGTGTTGATAAGAAATGATAAATATATAAAATTTTTTATGGTCACAGGACAACTAAAAATTAATGAAACAGGTTTATATAATGCATTGAATTCACTACAAGATATCTCTGATAGTAAGAAGTTTGGTGCAATTACAGGGTTTACACAAGAAGAGTTAGAGGATTCGCTTGGTGAATGGATTTCATTTACCGCGTCAGAGATGAATATTGCCCCAAGCAGTTTACTAGATAAAATAAGAAAAAAGTATGGTGGATATTGTTTTGATGGAAAAACAATGGTCTATAATCCCCATGCAGTTCTTACTTGTTTATGGAGTCAGAAGCTTGTTGATTGTCCATCGAAAGTAAAAAAGTCAACAGAGATAAAGGCAAATAATCAAAAGTTACTGCATACACCAAATTATAGTATAATTAATCCTGGAGATAAGTCATTTTTAAAGAATCGCAATAATGAAATATATGTTGATAAGACGGGGTTACTTATTTATACAAACACGGTTATTGACAAGGACGATAAGTATATATGTTTTAGCAAACCAAGGAGATTTGGTAAAACCTTCTTGGCCAACATGATTGCTGCGTATTGTGATCTTGAGGGTAAGGCAAAAGAATCTTTTGCTGAACTAAAGATTAGCAAACACGATTCATTTAACTCTTTCGCCAACAAGTATATTGTTATAAAATTAAATATTAGAAAATATTTATCCAGGGATAGAGATGATAATGAGTTTATTTTTAATATTAAGAATAATATTGTAACAAGACTTGCTGAAAAATATAAAATAAGTAGTGAGTTTGATGACGTAAACACAATCATGCAAAGAGTTCATGATAAAACGAAATTGCAATTTGTGATAGTTATCGACGAGTGGGACTGTTTGTTTAGAGTTTTTAAAAATAAAATCGATTTACAGGAACAATACATAGATTTTTTAGAATCATGGTTGAAAGACTGGGATTATATTGCTTTGGTCTATATGACAGGTATTTTGCCGATTAAGAAATATGGTATACATTAAGCTCTAAATATGTTCAAAGAATTCACAATGATTTCGGCAGGTCATCTTTCTGAATTTGTAGGCTTTACAGAGTCTGAAGTCCAATTTCTTTGTGAGAGGTATAAAACTGATTTTTTACTCTGTAAACGTTGGTACGATGGTTATCAAACTGATAGAGTGAATTGTATCCGCTCACGGCTCAACGGTACTTGCGTGTTTTAAATCTCATTGAACCGTAACAACGTCAATTAATTTTCGCTTTCTATCGCCTGAGAAATAGCATAAAATCGTCTGAAATGCGCGATTTCATCGTACCCCGTGAGTGGATAGTGGGGATATGAATGTCCATATAAAAGTAACCTTTTGTGCCGTAACAGCCGTCGGCAGAAAAAACAGCAGGAGAGCGACCTCGATGAAAGATCGCTCTCCTGCTGCTTTTGATTATTTGGATCTGGAGCGTCACTCATAGGCAGAGTGCGCGAAATTTTTTTTCTTGATTTTTTCCGTGTCTACGTATAGAGTACAACAAATTTTTTTTAGCTTTTTTCTAGATCGTGCTTGTTCGTATAAACAGCATAAGGCATCTCCCATATCCCGCAAAGATCAAAGAGATGCCTTATTATACTGCGGTCAGAAAAAAAAGTTGCCACTTGAAGCTGAAAATACCAGACTCTGCGCTGACTCCTTTTCGCAAACATGTTCGTTTGTTTCTGGCTGGAGTATACAAATGCATGAACAATACCTACTCCACTACACAAGCACAGGAGTGACCGCGCACTTGTATTGTAGAAAAAGTTTTTCAACCATACGCAAACACTCCGAAATTGTCAAGAGAAGGCCCGATTAAACAGGGATTCTAACGTGATTGACAATCTCAAAGAACGCTTTAACGTGACAACAGGGCAAGTGTACGCTACACTGTATTCCGCTCATATTGGCATTGAGAAGCAAAAGATAGGTTACATGAGTTGTCGTCTTTTTCTGGCACACTGACCGATTGGCTTTACAGAGTTAAGGATCAGCAGTTTGCTTCTTCAGTATTTTCTGTTTGATCTCCCACAGCGCTCTGCGTATGCCAAAGGGAAAGCGCTAGGTGTAATCCAGACGAGAGAGCATATCTCCCGCCTCAAATCCCCTGCTTTCCTGTACGTCAAGAGAGAGATACGGCCAAATGATGCGATCTCCCGCGTAAAAATCCCCGCTTTTAACCTGTATTTCACCTGCTTTCTGGGCGCCAAGGGCATAAGACCAGATAAATGCCCGGGAATTTAGGCTTATTCGTGGATAGGCTCTTAGGCTTATTAAAATGTAAAATTCTAACTTTTTTGGAGTATCGTATGCCAGTATGTCCAAGATGTGGATTTTCAACGGGTAAACTGTTCAAATGCGATAAATGTGGCGATGTACGTTGCAATGGTGGTACGACTAGAGGAGATGGTAGTGCTGGAGCTTGTGGATCAAGTCATGCACCTGGAGGTAGACCTCAACCTGCAGGAAACAATAAAACATGCTATGTGTGTAAAAAAGGCAAATATCATCAAATATAACTTTTTTATCTACATAAGTATGAAAAGTGTCTGGGAAGTGCCTTCTTGGCACTATGTGTATCCGCTCACAGGTCAACGGTATTATGCGAGTTTTAAACCGAATTGCCCCCTGACAACGTCAAAAAAGTCCGCATTCTTCCGTCTGAGAAGTAGCAGAAGATCCTCTAAAAGGTGCATTCCACTGTCCCCCTTGTAAACGCGTTCAAAGACTATTTTTCGACTCTTTTTTTTTGTCTTTGAGCTTCTAAGAGCCTATCCACGAATAAGGGACAAGATGGACATGCTTAGACTTTTTATCGATTTTTCCGTATATGTGCCTCAACA
>JAFTDR010000156.1 GCA_017454105.1 Desulfovibrionaceae bacterium
GCGGGCCTTGGGCCTTGGGGCGCCCAAGTGCCCAGAAAAGTGCGAAACTGGCTGTCAAAAAAAGAGGCTAGACTTTTTTGACACTTTCTGCAAGTTATTTCTTCGCAATTCCTTACGAAAACACCGTGAGAATATCTGCACTTTTTGTCAGAGGGCAAATTGCATGCGTCAACGCTTCAGGAAGAATCACCCTTCAAAGGGTCGCACTGATTGGCATATCAAATCTGTTGAAACTTTATTAAAAATAAACAATAGGCTTTTTATTAAGAGTAAGTTTATATGAAATTTATTCAGGACTACTATGATGGTTTTAATATCAAGTCAATCGGGAAGTTTGATGCAAAAACTAACCAAAAAGTTTTAATTACTATTCTTTGAGAATTTATTATGTCTAAAAATCCAGTCTGCAAAAACGTGTTAAATGGTGTTTTCTCTGAATATGCAAACCCTGATTTAGTAGAAAAAGAAAAGCGGGCGTGGGAACACGCAATGGTAGAAAAGCATAGTAATGTTTGATGCAAATATAATTCTCAGGTATTTACTGTATGACAATACAGAAATTGCTGACAAAGCAGAAGAATACCTAACTACAAGAAATGCGATTGTTACGATTGAGGTTATTCCTGAAGTAATATATGTCTTGAAAGGTGTGTATTCGATAGAAGTATAAAAAATAAAATTATTTTTAGACTCTGTTTCTTGTCAGAAAAAAGATATTTTATATCTTGAAACAGGTGTTTTTCGAAAAAAACAATCTTGATTTTATTGATTGTATTCTCTATATATCAAGTAAAATAAGATATTTTGACTGTCTTATTTGACAAAAAAACTATTAAAATTATTATCAACAAATGACTACTATTCAAACAAGAAACGCAACTTTTCCGCCTATGTTCTCATAGGTAATGCCAGCAGAGTTATTACAATTCGAGAAGTTGATTGCAATGAGTGGCGCCCCTCACTGTGAGAGTATCTGGCCTCTCTGTCATAAACTCACCCAGTCTATTGCAATCAACCAGTAGAATCGTAATAGCAGCTGCTTTGAGAGATCTATTGCCTGCCGCCTGCCAAGTGCTGTCCTCTCCAAATTCCTCGATACTGTCACCATTGCTCATATGTATCGTGGTACGAGCTATGTTGATAATCTTCCCGTCTTTCTCACAGAAATCCTGTTTTTTCGTGATGACCTCAATAACATTATCGTGTTGAGTCGTATCTTCCTCCTGAAGCGATAATGAAATCTATTGTACTTGCTCAAGTCATAAAATTTCTAATTCCTGAATTTTTTCTTAAGTCTAGTCAGCGAGTTCAATCTCTGCACCGGCGTCAGATCGAGCAGCACATCCCCCTTGCATCTTGGACTGAAGTGTACTGATTGTATCTCTCGGGTAGATGTGCGGGTCGCCCCGCGCACCAGCCCCGCGCCCCCCCCACACTTGCTACGCTTTGCCGGACGTGCCCGATTAAGGCCTGTGTTACGCGCTCGCGGCTCTTCAAATGCACATTTTGGCCAGTTAGGCCCTACAGTTCGCCATATTTCACGCATTTTCGTTGTCATCGTACTTGCCTCACAGGCAAAAACATGTTTCCATGCATGAAGCGTGTATTTGTTGTCCCGCCGACGCCTTGGCTTACGCTTCCTTGGCATTACCCAAGATCGACGCGACGATGAAACAATCGGACCTCTGGCACTCCATTTTTGTCGACTCAAGTTTTTACTTTTCAGTTCTCCTACTGTTCTGACTGGCAAGGCTTACATTTGGTCTATACAACCGGTTTAGGTGCTATAAGGCAGTCCCATAATGGCCATGGGGCCATACGCCTCTCATCGAGAGGTGTATGGTCATTTCACACCCCGTGCAAAGTGTGTGCAGAGCCATACCTCTGGCACAATTCGTTTACTCTTCCAGGGCAACTTGGAGTATGCTGAGTACACTTTTTTGAGTTGTGTTATTTATTGTAGGCGTCAGATGAGTATGCTTTGTCTCAATTATTGATATCTGTGAATGGGTACTCTTCTTCAGCCCTAATGTTGAATTCTTTCACAGAAATCTATTTTGATTGAAAGATGTAATATGGTCATCACAGTTCTAGATGGTCCGCCCAAAAGAGGGAAGAATGACCAATATACGAAGATGTGTTGAATTCTTTCACAGAAATCTATTTTGATTGAAAGATGTAATATGGTCGTCACAGTTCTAGATGGTCCGCCCAAAAGAGGGAAGAATGACCAATATACGAAGATGTAGGGGCTTTTGGAATCAATTACATTCTCATTCATCTGACAGATCAGTGTAAAACATTCTGAGGTGAGGGCAGTTTTTTTCGCCTATTTCTCAGTTTTTTTTCGGAGGATGGTAGAATATGCCATTTCCAATTTCTATAGTCGGAATCGTTGTTATTGGTGTTGGTGGCGGCACTGTGGTTGGCGTTGCTGTGAATCATGATAACCACAGCAGATATTCAGAGTACACAGAGTACTCCGATGCGGCGGAGCGGCGCAAGCGCGAGGAAGAGGCTCGTGAGAAGCGGCGCAGGGAGAATTTACGCCTTGCGAAAGAGGAAATGGAGAATACCCTTGAGTACGTTCGCAGTGCAATGGCCGACGCAGCTGGATCTCGCGGGCGAGCTGTCTTTGATGACTGGGAGCTGTCCGCAGACGATTTTTCCTATAAGAATTTTCAAAAAGAGTACAGCAGGCTTGATGACTCTGTGAGAGAGAAAATTCTTGAGGCAAGCGCAGCAGCCTTTGGCGAAGAGGAAGAGCTGGTTCAGAAGGAGCTTGAGGAAATTACCAATCTTTTGCAGCGAATTGAAAAGGCCCGTCTGACGGGAAAGTAATTGTAAATTCCCGCGTGTGCCTTAGGTAACTCACAGTGGAAAAGATCTTTCGCTTTTGTCCTCAAAAGCGGATGTTGGGAAGGAAGATTTCACCCATCGCCAGTACAGCTACTTAGGAAAGCCGCAGTCCTTCTGATCTTTCAAAGTATCCGCTCACAGGTCAACGGTACTGCGCGGCATTTGTAGTTCTTCAAATCGTACCAGTTGCGACGAAGTCCGCATACTCAGTTAGAGAAAACTGGAGAACTGGCATAAATTGCGCATTCCACCGTACGCCCGTGAGCGGATGGAGCTGTAAAATCGTAAGTTGAGCATTTCCCCCCCGAACTCCCCCCCCGGTTCCCCTACTTGAGAGCGAGTAAGATGCCTCCTCGCGCCAAGTAGATTTTTCTAGCGTCTGAGTTGGGTGCATGGCTCTGCCAATTTCGGGCAGTACCACAGTATACCTGGCAGAGTAGGCATTCTGCCGAAAGAAGCTTAACGTCCCTGAGAGTCATATTTCCCTGGGAAACGTGCTAACACAGCTCCATGCGTTATTAGGCATATTAGATTCTTGATGGATTTCATGAGCAACTAAAAAAATATATTATTTTTTGTTTTTTAAACTTTTTTTCTTTTTATCTTTTATTGCTTTCTCTTCTGCATCGATTTTTTTCCATTGTTTGTCGACGATCCCCTGCACTGATTTTCGCTGACTCTCTTGATATATAGAGTAATTCCATTGACCTAAAAAATCATCAAAGACAAGAAGGAGTTTTCTCAAATCCTTTTTGTCAACTTTAATTCCTGTCTTATACTCGTGCATATCAACAGAAGCAA
>JAFTDR010000157.1 GCA_017454105.1 Desulfovibrionaceae bacterium
GCTAGGGCCGTGCTCTAGCCTACGGCGTCGTCAGCCTAGAAATATACGCACCGCCAGGGACGAGTCTGTCGTTGTAGCCGAAGACTGGGATAAGCAATTATCTCTATGTTGCGTGCGTTATGGCGAGCATAAGGAGCTGTAAAAAGGTATCGTGACATTTTTGTCGAAACTGATAGGCAGTTTCGACAGTAGAAATAAACGTCATTTTTAATAAGCTCCGACTTTGTGTCTGCCCTCAAAATCCTCAGGGTAATTACGCTTCTTTCGTCAGATAGCATTACTCGGCCAGGTATACCGTCGTACTGCTACGAAATTGGCAGAGCCATGCCCCCAACTCAGACGCTAGAAAAATCTACTTGGCGCGAGGAGGCATCGTACCCGTTCTCAAGGAGGGGAGCCGTGGGTAGAGTTCTGGGGGGAAATGCTCAACGTACGATTTTCAGCTCCCAATCTCAATCGGGCCTGTGGTTTTCATAAGCCCCCCACCCCCCACCCTTGGATGGGGTGGGGGAGGGGACGGCCGGTTTAGAAATGCTTTTTGGAGGAGAATTCGTTTATTTGCTTTTGGAGTTTCTGTATTCTTTCTTTTGAACTTGGGTGCGTTGAGAAGAAACCGCCCGATCCTTTGAGTTTGCCCATGCAGCTTACTGCCGCCTGCAGATTGTACCCATTGTCGCGCAAAAATTTGAGCCCGTACGCGTCCGCCTCCAGTTCCTGGCTTTGCGAGTACTGAGAGTTGATGAAGGCTTCTGCTATGCTTCCTAAGGCACTGTTTGTGATTGTGCCCGCAGGAGAGTATATACCCGCTGCGCTGCGCGCTGCGGCTGTGAGATAGGCTGTCCTAAGACGTTTTTTTACATGCCCGTTTGCGACATGGCCAATTTCATGACCGATGACAAAGCGCAGCTCGTCATCGGTCATGATATCCATAAGCCCAGAAAAGACGCGGACAGAGCCGTTTGCCGCAGCGTTCGCATTGATGGCTTTTGTCATGTAGACCTTATAGGTCAAAGGTATGCCGTTCACCGATTGAAGGCGGGCCATGAGTTTGTTTAGGCGCTTCGTGTACGGACTGTTTGGCGGAGCAACCTGATACTGGCGATCCTCCTTGTTTCTGAGCTGCACGCTCATCGAGATGAGCTGCGCGTCGGTGATTGAGGCAGACTGGTAGAGATTGGCCGAAGCCTTGACCAGATTCTGCGTGTTTATCCGTCCCACACAGCCGCCTACGCAGAGGAGAAGCGAAAGAAGAGCTATGAGTGCGTGTTTTTTTGACATGACGTTTTTCCTGTTCAGAGCCAATACGTATTGAGCGCCCTTTGCACAGGCGCCCATCTTCCATTTCCTTGTGACTTGCGTTTGTTTTTTTTGAACGCCCCCTCGTTTCCGAGAGTTGGCAGCGAACGCAGATGAACCCTTTGGGCCGCGCACCATTTTCGACGTGCCGATTGCGCATAGGCGTAGCCAAGTATACGTGGAGTACGCAGCACACAGTAAACCACTTTTTGTGCGATATACTGCGGACATTTGCAAGCAGTGAGGGTCCTTTTTTTCTGGCTTTCCCAAGTATACGCGGAGAAGCGTTTACGCGCAGCGAAAGCCTCTGCGACAGGGTTTTCTATGCGCACGCTGTGTCTTGAGCATGCTCGCAATACGCGTGTATCTTTCAGAACGGACGCCAGAAGCAAATGTTGGTGAGGCGACTCTGCGCTGTTTGAGCCTGTGCCCAAAGGCTCGGTCTTGCTCGATCTGCGTAACTTAAGCTGCGCAAAGATTCTTCCTCGAGGCCGATTGCGCTGGGCTTAGTTGCAGGCCAGGCTGTACTTGACGCGGACTTGCGCGTCACAATACTTGCGCGACACGAAGTGCGCCCTGCGGTTACCAATTGAGGCCGCTTGCCGTAAGGAAAATCAGTAACGCTGTCTACTCGAGTCAGAAAAAAAATGCCTTCATACGTGATCTGTGATTTCAGGACACCGCGCTTTTCTCGCTCAACAATGGCAATTTTTTTCTAGGCCGCAGTATACGGTGACGCGAGGGAGCCAGCATTGGCCAAAACGTTGGAGCCCGGCTAAGCGAGAAGACGGCGTTCTCTACAGAGTGTTTTTTCTTGGGGACATAAGGAGACGTGAGTTTGGAGCGAGAGAAGGCGGGCGCTTCCCTTGCCGATTCTTTGATCTTGCGAGGGAACATCTGTATGCGGCCCGAGTCTTGTGTACCCACGAGACCTCTTGCACCATTGTGCAAACAGCAAAACTTTTGGTGCCATTTTGTTTCTGAGCTAATGGAGACCAAAAGCAAGAAAGTGACATGGTTGCGAACAGAACGCGCGTACGTCTGGGATGCGCAAGGCAAAGTGGCACCTTGTTGTCGTACCGCAGTATCGTATGATAGACGGCTGTGAGGGAGCTTGCTTGAGAGATAAGAGATCGCTTGCCGCATACAGGGCGTTGTGGGTGCGTAGTCCCGCCTTCTCGTACGTCCGTTTGTACAAATATGCACAGGACACGTTTGCTACACCAATACTCGTCTCTCAAGAGACGCTCACAGGGACGCACGACACAGTTTGAGACCTTGTTTGCAAAACTCTCGTCTCTTGCAATCAAGCAGGAGAAGAGCATTCGGTTTTTGGGATATGCAGTGAGGCACCCAGGGCAACGCCCAAGTGGGAGAAGAAAAGAGTCTGATACCAGGGTCTAAAAAAGTCGTGACCAACTGTTCCGTGAACGAGAAAAGCAAGACAGGCAAGCCAGAAGAAGAAAGCCAGATGGGCAAGAGGGTTGGTTGCGCGCGCTTGTAGGATGCGCTGTGCGCAAAAAAGAAGAAGGCCAAAGATAGACGAGAAGCAGAGAAGAAAACCCAGTATGCCTGTTTCGCAGAGAACCTGGAGATAGACATTGTGGGGATGGGAGAGGTGGATGAGTTCATGAGGGGCAGAGGCCGCATAGGGGAGGGTCTGAAGAACAGGATTGTACTGCCATGCGCCAACACCCGTACACGGCGCTGTGCGCCAGACATCCAGACTGTAGCCCCAAAGGGTTAGGCGGGAATCGTTGACAATCGTTGTCAGAGAGAGGCGACCCTCACCAAAGAGGAAGAGGAGCAGTGCAAGAACAAGAAGAGGCAGGAGGACTAAGACAATACGCTTTGCGATTGATCGTTGGACAGTGAGCAAGAGGACAATTGAGACTGCCGCAAGCAGGGCAAGATAAGAAGCCCGCGCACCGCCAAAGAGAATGCCAAAAGCAATGGGCAGAGCAAGGGCAGAGAGAATAAAAAGGGCAATGCCAAGCTCAAATTTTGCGCGTATTTCCTTCCAGAGTCCGCAGGCTGGAATGGCAGCCAAAAGGAGATAGCTTCCAACCCAGTACCAAGCCATTGTGCCGGTCAAGCGTCCCGCACGCAGGGTATCGTTGTGGATGATATCGTGCCCTGTGCAGTATTGGTGCAGACAGCAAAGTCCCTGAAGATAGCAGGCAAGGAGAAGAACCCAGGCGATTGTGCGCACGTTCTTTTCGCTGCGCGCGCATTCTAGGGCTATGAAGAAGACGAGAAACTGCTTGTTTACGCCGCGACCGACATGGAGAAAGGAGGCCCAGGGATCGTTTGAGCAGACAATAGAGAGCAGAAGAAAGAGGCCAAAGAGGAGAAGCAGACGTTTTTCTGGAAAAAGAAAAAGGTTTGATTGTTTGTAGGCGCGCGTGTAGAGAAGAAGGAGAAAGATCCCGGCAAGCGGGGGGAGGACTTCCCTAAAACCGTAGCCTGAGGAGAAAAACACTGTGTAGAAGCAGAATACGCTGAAAAGACCGAGGAAGGCTGCTTGTTCGTTTCGCTGAACGACAAGAGCCTTCCACCAGGACTGAAGCGAGTGAAGCATACGATATCCGTTGCGCTTTTGGAGGTTGCATCATGCAGGTCAGCCGTCGCGAGCTGTGGAGTCTTGTTGCCTGGGGCTTTTTATTTCTGCGCATGGCCCGTACGGGCTATTCGGAGCAGGCCTGTGCCCTTGGCGCTTTCCTTATCGGTGTCGCAACCCTCTATGGTTTAGACGCCTTAACAGCTGACGCTCTCTGGTTTAGACAGTGGCCAAGGAGGCTTAAGCGTTCGTTTTGCACGATGTTTGCCCTGCACGCGGTCCTCTGTATTCTTCTGCTTATAGCAGGTTCTCTGTGGGGTTTTCAGCATGTGCGTCTCTGGTTTGTTTAAAGAATGTCCCTGATGCTCTGTTCAGAGTGCACAAGTGTGTGGAGACCGAGGAGCAGGGCAGCCATTCCGGTTATAAGCAGAAGGGCTATGGCTGTGAGAGAAACGCTTCCGCCAAAGACAAAGAACTGCTGGAAGATGTGGACCACGTGCGTCATAGGGTTGATGAGCAAGACCTTCTGCACCCATGCCGGCAGGATAGAGGGGTGATAGACAATCGGTGTGAACCAGAAGGCCATCTGGAGAGCAACGGCGCAGGCTTCTATTGTGTCGCGGATAAAGGCCGCAAGACAGGCGAGAAGGAGTCCCACACCCATGGCAAGTGTCTGCTGGGCTATGAATGTTACAGCCATTGCCACGAAAAAACCGAAATCCAGACTCCAGCCTGAACAGCAGTCTGCCAGAATGAGCAGAATAAGCCCCGCGACAAAGGGAATTGTCTCTGAGAAGGCAATGGCCAGGGGAAAGACCCGTAAATCAACCGCGACCTTGGTGATCACAGAGCGCTTTTCAATGAGGAAACGGTTTGTGCGGGCGAGGGTGTTCGCAAAACAGGTCCAGGACAAAAGACCCGCTGCCACATAGATGCCGTAGGAATAGATGTGCGCGTCTCCAGAAACACCGAGACGCGCACCCATGAAGGATCCGAAGATTACGATGTAGATGAAGAGCTGCACAATGGGCCAGATGAAGATCCAGCATGTGCCAAGGAGCGCGCCGGCAAAACGCTCCGTAAGATCTTGCCTGCAGAGTGTGCAGGCAAGGGGGAAAAGACGGGGGAGAGTTGCGAGGGCCTGTAAGGCACTCATGGCTTGTGTGTGCATAGCGTAAGAAAAAGGTTTATGTGGGCCTGTGCTGATTTCTGCCAGGAGAAGGTTTGGGCGCGGAGCAATCCCTTCTCAGAAAGGATAGCTCTTTGCTCAGGATTTTCAAGGAGTTCGCGCAAAGCGCGCGCCATGCCCTCCACATCATCTGGGGCGACATAGAGCGCCGCATCCCCGCCTGTCTCGACAAGAGCGGGATCCTTTGATGTGATCACAGGGCAGGCGCAGGCCATCGCTTCAATGATTGGCAAACCAAAACCCTCATACCATGACGGGTAGCAGAGAACGGTTGCCCTGGTGTAGAGTGCTGCGAGATCCTGTGTCGGCACATAGCCTAGAAGCTTTACGCAATCAGGTTCACCTGTAAGTTGTGCCAGAAGATCCGCATTCTTCCAGCCGTAGCCTCCCGCAACCACAAGGGGATAGCGTTTCCTAAGCGCTCCGCCAAGAGCCCTGTGGGCCGCAAGCAGCGTTGCGAGATTTTTGCGCGGCTCAAGTGTGCCGGCAAAGAGTACGAAGGTATCTGGAAGACCGTAGCCTGAGAGATCGGCACGTGCTCCCTCATGGAAGATTGTGGGATCGTAACCGTTTGGGATGGCTGTTATGCGCTCTTGGGCAATGCCATAGTTTGCGGCTTCGGCACGTATGGCTTCTGAGACAGTCACGATATGGTCTGCCCGGCGTAGACTCTCAGGAAAATACCGCTCCATGCAGTCCACCCGCTCCTTGGGATGCCAGTGCGGGTAGCGGAAACACGAGAAATCGTGGACTGTCAGAACAGTCTTTTCGGCAGAGATGTCGTTGAGCAAAAGAAAATTGGGCTCAAAATAGCAGGTAAAATGTGTTTTTCTGCCAAGAGCGCGCAAGCGTCTTAGCGCCACAAGTGTTTTTTTGCCAAGAGTCCGCAGGATGGGGATTTTTTTGATCTGGTCCTTAAGAGCCGATAGGGCCCTGTCTCTCGGAGAGCTACCCCTCGATGGGAGATCCTTGGCAAAGACTCCGTAGTAGAATGTCGCATCAAAGCGGGAATCCTCCCTAAGAGCCTGGGCGATGTTGCGGGTATAGGTTCCGACACCTGTTTCCTCACCGAGCAGGGGCAGGGTATTGACGAGAAGAGTGTATGGCATAGGCACTCGTTTTTTTTTTGGTTATTGACCGACATCTGCAAAAAAAGCACCCAGTTTGGCAAGAGGCAGGAGCAAATCGACAGCGCCTGCCATTGGCTTCTGTATTTTTTTTTCGCACTTCCCAAAAAGCGAGGGGCGCTTACGGGGAGAGAGGGTACTTCCTCGCTCCAAGCGAAGTCTTTGCGGATGTGTACGTTTTTCCTGCTTTATGGATGCGCCAAGCGTACGAATGAGCATTGCTCAAGGAAATACAAAGCAGGATATTGCCGACTTTCATTACCGTATACAGATACACTTCCAATTGGGAATCTTAAGTAATTAGATATTTCAGAAATTAGTTTATTGCAATTACGCTTAGTTTGATGAGCGGCTTCTTTTTTACATAATTCTTATAAGGCATCTCGTCTGTTTTTTTTTCTCTGAAGCAAGGTGTGCTTTTTGCTGTATTGTAAAACAATACATCGTCTTCGCCGTATAGTCCAAATCAGGTTTTCGCAAAAAAGAGTCTGTACAGAGCCATTTTTTTGATTATTAACAAATTTCTCAGCAAAATGGGAAAATTGTGCCCTCTGCGTAGAATAGATTGCAATTTTCAGTCAAATATCCTAAGAACTCTGCGCTCTGCAAAGATTCTTGTATTCTACTCCGAAAATGTGCAAAAAAAAAGACTTTTCCGAACGCAGTATACTTTTAACGTTCTTGGGTATGTTTTCTGAGAAATAGGTTATAAATATATAAAAATCCACTTGTTTATTTCAATAAAATTCAATTTTAGTGTATCTTTTTACTCATAAAAATGAGTGATACTGTAGAGTATGATATCTATTTTTAACACGCTTGAGTCACGGGTTTGAGAACTCTTCAAATCGTACGCTTGTCGACAGGGACCGTTCACAGGTGTATAGAGGAATGTGCCTTGCAACCTACTCATTGGGTATCCGCTCACGGCTCAACGCTACTTGCGGATTTTAAATCTCATCGAAGCGTAGCTGCGTCAATAGATTTTGCTTTCTATCATCTGAGAAATAGCATAAAATCGGCTGAAAGGCTCTATTTCATCGTACCCCGTGAGTGGATACATATTTTTTTAATGTTTGTTTTTTTCTGACGTATAACCTTCGTTGTATCCCTTTTTAAAATCCTGTGCCTTTCTTTCTATTTTTGCTTCCGCCTTTCCTACTTCCTGCCAGCCCACCCGCAGGCTGTACACGACACACATAAGAAGACAAGTACGAGAAAGAAAGAAAAAGCTCGTAATTTTTTCATACTGCCTCTGCATTTTTTTTGGTTTGGTATGGGGGCGTTCAGTAATGGGCGTCCCTACCGCGTCGATAGTTCTATATCATTTTCTACTGCTTTATATTTTTCTTTCAATTTATTATAATCAGATTTACAATGCGCCACGAGGGCGTATGTCTCATGTGGTTGCAACACCCCTCCTAGCTAGGTGAGCCGCCTAATTAGAAACAAAACCGAGCCCGCATGGCAGTAATGTTATGCGCGAAGGGAATTGTTAAGAAATAAGTCGTCAAACTTGTAAGAAAATAGCTGATATTTCTTACGAGAATATTTAGATATACTTTATGATATTTTTAAATGTTTCTACTTTTAATTTTTGTTAAAAACTTTAATTAGTGAATATATTTGGACTCATCAGTATTTTTGAACTTTAATAGATATAGCTGCGAACATGACGAAACTATTCTTAGGGGACCGAACACGTTTTTTAGGTGGTATTGCTATGGTTTTGCCCTATAGCGGTACATTGCATTGCGTGCAGCGTCTGGCGCATCTCGCAATACAATCTCAAAATTGGTACGCTGCAGCATGCGGATAGATAAGGAATTTGTTTTGGACAATAAAACTGCAGGTTGGTGAAGGTACCGATTGCCCTTGCAGCTTTCCATATTGCCTTGATCTAATGATAATTGGGTTCTCTGAGACGTTCGGAATGGCCAAAACGTGCTTGGCCATCAGGTCCGCTGACTTCAGTTACCTGCTCGAAGTTGCACAAGTTATTATTTAACAATTCCAAAGGGTCCTGCAGGATAGAAAACAGTGTCCGTTAGGCTATTCGTCTCTGTAGCTATATTTCATCTCGGGAAATTGAGATTATACACTAAGTATTCTGCTGTTATTTTAAAATTTCCGCTATTGCTAAGCATTCTTTTTTAAAAAACGAAATACCCCAAATTACAATGTTTTCAGGAATATTTTCAGTTATATATTCACTTGCATATTCCTTTTTCTTTATTTGTTCAAGAGCCTTTTTTGCAAGAAGTCTTAAGAATTTTTTTATTTTGTTTAGATATTGTTCCTTTGTGAAAAAAATAGAATCTTCAATTAAACAATTATTATCGACAGATAGATGTTCAATAAGTTGTGGTTCTTTAATTGAATTGGTTGCCTTAGAAAAAAATTTTAGGTGTTTAATTTCAAAAATAACTATTTTGTTCTTTGATCTGTCGTACATAGTAATATCAGTGCGACCGTGCCCGTGTTCTCTGTTTGACTGAATCTCAAGTCCCTCTATCCCTGAAAGCAAACCAGCTAGGAAAGCATGATAGAAATATTCCTGCGTATCGTAATAACTTATGGTTTTAATCAGAATTTTTTGAAGTTCTTCAGTAGCTATTTTCGAGTTACCTTGTAAAAATGCATCTAGTAATTTATTAAAAATTTCGGTTTTTTTTAATAGTTTGCTTGAGAACCACGTATCAATAGTATCCAGAAATATCTCTCTTATTTCTCTGTTTGGTATGACAAGGTCAACACCTTTACGCATAACTTTACCGCTATAGTCTAAAATAAAATGGGTATTCGTTATCTTTTGTCCTTTTGTGGATTTTGTCAGGTAGCCGGAAGCATAGAGTATACTCCAAACGAGAGATGGATCGTTTTTGAGAGCATCGAATGACATGCTCTCTTGGATGGCTACCCGCAGAATGCCACCATTGATCAGAACTTCTAGAGCTTTTCTTGTGTTATATACATCGATCTCAACCAAGCGACGTATAATGGCATTTTCGCTGGTGTTAATCCAATAGGATTGAGGTTTTCTTTTTGGATTTTTTAGGAGATCTCTCAGATAAAGAAGTATATCCCATGGGCAAAATATCTCTGTATTTTCTCCAAAAAGATATCCATCATACCATTTCTTGATTTCCTCTTTAATTATGTTGATGTTTATGTCTGTTTCTGAGAAATTTGCTATTTCTAAGAGGTTGTCCACATCTTTTTCAGTAAAGCCAAATACGTTTGAGAAAAAATCGTTTGAAATAGTATAACAGCTAAAATTATTAACTCCAGTAAAAATACTTTCTTTCGATATGCGAAGACACCCAGTTATGATGGCAAATTTGAGGAATTCATTATCTTTGAGGACTTCTCCTAGCAGACTGCGCATGCAATCTATCATTTGGATATAAAAATCATTTTTCCATGCTGTATTTATGGGCACATCATATTCATCTATTAGCACAATGGCAGGCTTTTTCCAGTGATTCGCAAGAGCTTTTGTGAAAATTTTTAGGGAATTTCGAATACTTATTTTGGATGCATTGTTGTCATAGAAACTTTGTAAAATCTTTCTAGTTCGAGGCGTGACTCTTTCGCTTTCGAGTAAATACTCATGTTTCTCGCATAGCTCAGCTATTAGTTCTGCAAGTGATTCCATACATAATTGAAAAGTTGAACTCGCTATGCTTTTAAAGCTAATCGAAATGATTGGATACTTATTCATCCATTCTGAACAAAGTTCTTTATTTTTTGCAATTGAAAGACCTGAAAAAAGGCTACCGCTTTCTTTGGTTATATCAAAGAATTCTTCAAGCATACTCAATGTTAACGTTTTTCCAAAGCGCCTCGGTCTAGTAATCAGAGAAACTTTTACTGGTTTTGCGATAAAAAATTCTTCTAAGAAAAAAGTCTTATCTATGTAGTAGTAGTTTTCTTCACGGATTTCACGAAAATTGCTTATACCTGCAGGAATATTAATCATAAAATTGCGCTCTTAGTTCTGCTCTTTATACATTACGATGCAACAGAGTGTCTGTAAACCCAAATTCGTACAATGATTTCTTCTACTTAGCAGCTGTACAATGAGACCTTTTTTTCGGTGTGCGGATTGGCTAACATTGCTTTTGCTCTCTATCCACAAGAAAACAGTCGTTTCTGTCGCTTTACAGTTCCGAAAGGTGCATCCTCATTTTATTTTCGCACATCGGCGACTGGCATAAATAAATTTCAAAATTATATTGACATGATTGTTGAAAGAGTGGAGCGTTTCAATAATAGTGATAATTATTTTTTTAATATGATGTTCCCCATGTCCTATTCAAGTCTTTCTGATCTTTTAAAATTTATCTTGATAGTTACTTGAAAACGCACGGCATTTTAGTAATAGAAACTATTTATGCAGGGCCCTTCAAAAATTTGTTTGCATTCTAAGATGCTGAGTCGCGACTGCAAGCTTAAGCCAAATGATCACATTATGATTGTTGAGTTCTTAAGCCAAGAGGCCCTCCATGTATTTGTTCGCAGGTCAGCGCTGCGTTGTTATTGATCAGCATCTTTCGTTGAAAAGACCGCTTGAGAGTCGGCTGAAGGCGCATTCCACAGTCTCCCCGTGAGCGCTACTCAGTTTGTTTTGGCGGTAACTCAAACCGTACCTGCCGCGCACAGAGCAAAAAATATAGACCACACTTTTTTGACACATTGTTCAAGGTATTTTTGATTCTGGGGAAACTCATCCATCGTTACACTTATTGTAGGTGAAAGATACTCTAGTATTTCTGTAAGCTAGTGCGAGATTTTGGCGTACTGTTGGCCTGCGAGCAGAATGCTATTACGATTCTATACTCGCACAATGATTCTTCCTTTGCCTACTTTTTGAGGTAGCCCTCCTGTGACCTGCGAAGGAAAATCTTTATACGGCAAGGTTACTGCTTATTGCAAGAGACTGGAGAAGTGTATGGCAGTGAGGCCAGGTACTCTCACAGTGGGGGTGTACTCATTGTAATTAACTTATCGAATTGTAATATTTTGTTAAATAATTTCCTTGCAAAAATTAGGAAGAATACTCTTTTTTTCTGTAGATATTACCATGGCAACACGATAAAGTTTAAGATTTTGAAAAGCGCCTTTACCATAATCTTTATTTTTTATTTGTTCTATAGCTTCATTCAAAGAAGTCTGAGCATCTCGATTTGGTGTAGTTCGTTTAAATTCTATGACCATATGTGTTTTTCTAGTTAATAGCTCAAGATCTGAAAAGCCTTTAGCGCTTTCACGTTCTTTGATTTTTTGCAGAGAAAGTTCTTGTGGAAGAGTCGCGTAGATAATATCTCGAACTGAGCGCTCATCTTGGAAAATTTTGCTTAAACTTGAGACGCAATCATTTAATATACCATTAAATATATTTATAATTGGTAAAAGATCTTTTTCATCAATATTTTTATAAATTTCATCAATTTTTAATTTTACTTCATATTTTGGTTTGAGATTATTGCTTGTTAAATATAACCTTAGTAGACTATCTTCAATTTCAGCATTTGCTGGTGTTAACAGTGCGGTATTATTAGTTATTTTTTTAATTGTGAAATATCCAGCTTGATATAGTAGGATTTTTTGAGGAATTTTAGTTATTTCGTAACGATCTGATAATTCTTCTTTATCGGTATAGAGTGATATATTATTATAATCTAATAAATCAAATTTGTTATTAATTTTGAGATATTGCATAATGAGAGAGCTTATCCCACCTGAATCAAACCAATAATTGCAAAAACCGTCCTGCGGGCTATCAAGAAAGCTAAGTACTGACCATGGACTATAAAGACTTTCTTCTGCATCTAGAGAAAATTGAAAACCATCGTAATATTGCTTTATTCTAGTATAAACATCTTTTTTTGATACATTGAGAATATGACCAGCATTTTCAATGTATGCATCGAAATATTGTTCTAAATCTCTTTGTGTAAATCCAAGGAGAGTGTTATATTCTTTTTGAGACTCAAATCCTTGAGATTGTTAAATGCAGAAAAAATAGAAACGTGACTTGCTCTGGTTATACCAGTAATAAATATAAAACGAAATCTATCTGTATATTGTTTAATAGTTGAATAAAAATTATTTAGAATTGACATTATTTCTTCTAACTCATTGGGTTTATCAATATGATGAGTTAGTGGAGCATCATATTCATCAATAAGCAAAACTGTGCTATTATTCTTTAATTTTTTCCCTATCTCATTTATAATTCTATCTGGACTTCTTATTCCTAATTCATCAGATTTTTTAACAATTCCTACCATGTCAAATTCTTCAATTATTGTCTCAGTAAGATCTTTTTTAAATTCCAAAGGGTTTTTATCAGCAATCCCTGAGAAATCAAGGTGGACAACAGGGTAGGTTTTATCGTTCCACGTTTTTTCAATATCGAGACCATGGAAACTGTCTAAACCCTTCGAGAATAGACTGGCTAGGGTATTAACAAGTAATGATTTACCAAATCTTCTAGGTCTCGAAAAAAATATTGGTACTCTTTGGCTAGCAATTTTTGAAATTAATCTTGTTTTATCTACGTAAACCATATTACTTTCTCTGATATTAGAGAATCTCGATAGACCTAATGGTAAACTATTATGGGTACAACTTGTATCGTAATTCATACGATTTTTCCCCTAGATATACTCGTGATAGAAAAGATCCTCTGCTTTTGCCATCATCAAAACCTTGTACTTCAACCGATGTTGTGAAGGAGGATGTACACGTCGCGAGTATAACTTCAAATAATACTATTTTAGTATCCGCTCACTGGTCAACAGTACTATGCGGTGTTTGTACATCTTCCAATAGAGTCATTGTCAAATAATCTGCATTCTTCCGTTGGAGAGATA
>JAFTDR010000158.1 GCA_017454105.1 Desulfovibrionaceae bacterium
CAGTTGCCGGCAGCTTGGCATTACCACCGGGTGATAAGAGTGCAACACTCTGTCGTATCGTTTGTTTACAGCAAAAAATTTGCTGTAGACGGATCTCTGTGTACCTGCAAAATGCTCAAGTTAGCTTTTTACAGGTACTTATACTTGTATTGACAGAACATACTACTAGAGCTGGCGCAAACACCACGTTTCTTGCCATTCGGCATGGGAAGGTGTATCTGCTAGTCAAGTTGGACTCATTCATTTTTTGGTATCCGCTCACGAGGGGACAGTGAAATACGCCTTTCAGCCGACTCTCAAGCTGTCTCTCCAACAGAAGAATGCGGATTATTTGACAATGAATCTATTGGAAGATGTACAAACACCACAGAGTACTGTTGACCCGTGAGCGGATACATTTTTTGAACATGTTTATACTTTACTGCGAACTGTGTATTTTCACCCGGACATCGGAACATTGAGTTTGTAAGTTCGTTTAAGATAGTTTTAGTGTGTACTGAAAATCAGCATTCTGACGGTGTTGCAGTCAGCAAGGACATTGCGCCAACCAGCCCCCCAGCCAGGAATTCGCGGCATTGGCTGTGCAGATGACAGCCGTTTTTTATGGGATGTGTATGAAGAAAGAACTGTTCTGGTCCCCACGTTACAACGGAAAACGCTTTGAAGAGCATACCCTGCCTTTGGATGTCCTACGGGATCTCGTGGCGCTGAAAGAACTACTTGACAGGCTTGCCGCCCACCACTTCAAGCAGGTTACCAATAGAAAGCGACTGCCCTCATCTTTTTTCAATGATTTCTCTCTTGATTTGCAGAGCGTGGACGAGGGAAGCGCTATTACGATTCTACAGGTTGATTGCAAGATATAGGAGGCGTTTGTCTCTGAAAGCCGGATACTCTCACATGCGCGGGGTAGGGCCCATTGCAATCAACTTCACGAATTGTAATAAACCTGTTTTGGTCGCAGTCCTGACTGGGGCTCTTTTGACCGCGCAGTCATCCCCCACTTTCAATGCTTACAACAAAGCTAAGGACATGATTATTGAGGCGATAAACCAAGCCAACTCAGGAACTGCTATTACAGCCATTCCAGAGGAGTATTTACGCAAATTTGATACGATAGGATTAAATCTTCAAGAAGATGAAACCATTGAGTTCGGTCCTGTTGCGATAAATGGAAAAAAAGCAACCTATACACAGCAAATACGCAAAAAACTGCTACAGGCATCAAGTTTACCTGCAGTATTTTCACAAAATGTCACTTTGAGGGGAAAGATTGACGACATTAATGTCAAGGAGATGACCTTTGCTTTTTCTCCGCTTGGGGGAAATCAGATTATTTCTGCGATGCCAGATTATATCTTTGACAAATTACACAAAGAACTGGCTTTTTGTAAACATGGTGGTTACGTCGTTATTACTGGTGAAGCTCGATATAGGGATACCAACATTGATACAATAACGAATATTATCTCTGTGGAAGAACTAGATGATCTGGATATTTTTGTACAACTAGAATCTCTAATAGTATTGAAATCAGGTTGGCTAGACGGAGAACATGGCTTTCCGTTGGACAAACAACTTGCATACTGGTTTGAACAAAGATTTTCTCAATTTTTTCCAGACGATCGACCTAATCATCCATATTTGTCACCTAGACCCGATGGTGGTTTGGCTGTCGAATGGCAAACAAACAATAGGGCGATTTCGTTTTCACTTACACCAAACACACATTCAGTGGATGTCTTCTTTGTAGACATAGTAAGCGGAGAGGAAAAGATTCTAGAATCTGTTGATCTCGATACTTTGCAAGGTTGGCAATCTTTTATATCTCTGCTGGACAAGGATGGTGTTGAAAACGGATAAGTTGGCCATCCTCTTGAGACAAATCCATCCCTGTTTTTTCAAAAAAGGAAAAATCGTACAAGGGGCTTTTGATCCTTACGACCATGACAATATGTATCTGCTCACGGGGTACGGTGGAATCGCGCCTATCAGGCGATTTTATGCTACTCCTCAGGACGGTAGAAGCGAACTTTTTTGGCGCTGCTACGGTTTGAAGAGATTAAAACCAGCATAGCGTTGCCGCGTGAGCGGATACCTGTGAGAGTATCTGGCCTCTCTGCCATGAACTCCTCCAGTCTCTTGCAATCAACCAGTAGAATCGTAATATACGTTAAGTGCAAGAAGTCTGAAAGTCGAGAACTCAAGCCTAGGTGAGAGATACGTATCAGCAGAATTACACGGGTTTTGTTTCACGTCGTACTCTTCAAATCAAGCATTGCAGGCAAAGATCGCATCCTACAGTCGGTGGGATAAACTGAGAGTAGAATGCAAGACGCATGCATCTAAAAACACGTGAGTGGATTGAACGTAATCGTCTATAAATGTGAATCTTTTAGATTAATTTATACCATTTTCTTTATGAAGGATATCCCTCGTTTTTTGCTGCTCATAGGCTTTATTGATGATATCCCAAGTTGAGTTCCATTGTTCATCCAGAAAAATAATGAATTGACTACAATCATCCTTATCAGGAAATATTCTCTTAGTTATCTGAAATTGAGCGCAAATATTTGTATAATCTTTACGTTTTTTGTTGCTGATAATAATTGGCGGAAAGCCAGATTGCAAGAGAGGAAAATTTGACATTAATCGTGCCATTCTCCCATTACCATCAAAAAAATGATGAATGGAAACAAAGGAAAGGTGGCTATCGGCATAAACAAATATCGCTTCTTCTTTGGATGAAGGATGAAATTGAGAAAAACGATCTAGCCATTTATCCATAAGCTTTGGTGTATTTATATACGATGGGTACTCATGCCATGCGCTTTTTCCATCTTGATCTATGATATATGTTCCATTTTCCTCTCTTTTCCAATTTCCTATTGGTTTATAGACATCAACTGCTATATCTTTTTGTATAATTTTATGCAGAAAGAATAGATTTTCTTTTTTTTATAGTTTTTGACGGATCAAGGATTTTAAGCATAGTTTCAATTGCATCGGAATATCCCTTAATATCTAAATGTTCCTGTAAAGTCTTTCCGCCTATAGTTAATCCTTCTTTAAGAAAAAATGCTGTTTCTCCCAGAGTAAATGTATTCCCCTCTATAGCGTTTGATGTTTGAGTCCAAAGATTGCGAAGAGAAAAGAGAACAAAATCTTTAAGATCTTTGTCTAAATTTTTAATAAAAATATGTGAATTTATCATATATTTTTATAGTAAATTTTGGTAACAAACTATTATTGCAATTTGGCTAGTTGAATGTAAAACACATATGGTCCAATCAGGGCTCTTGGCTCACAAGTGGTGCAGGACAGGAAGGGCACTACCTTTTTTGTTGAAATGCCCTGGCGTTTCAACAAATTTGCAGTTCCTAAGTCTTGTACTCAAGATACCAAGTTCACCGATACTTGTGTCAGAATACGTACCCCTCGCACAAAAAACGTTTGCCAAAAAATGCCTTTGCTTTGGCAGTCCTAGTGTCTCGTGGGTACTGTGCGCTTCCCTCGCCTCTTTTAGGTGCAACGCTTGGTTTTGGGGACGTTTTATTAAAGCTTCCATGGGAGTCAGCATCGACCCAAAGGGCACGTGTGAGCTATGCGTCGGCGCTCAAGGGAGAAAATGGCGTTTGATGCGGCTCCTAGGAAGCTTCGCAGAGCATTTTTTTCTTGGTAACAGCTCACTTAAAGCAGAGATTTGAGCGGAGAAATAGGGCCGAGTACTTGTTTACCGAAATATGTGTGTATCTTTTGTCCACAATTATCGTAACGAAGTAGGAGTATCTCCTCCATCTTTTTACACACGGACATAGAAAATGTACTACTAGGGAGGCGGGGACGAGCTGCTTTGGGGGGAAAAGGCAGAGAATGCTGCAGAGCTTTTTTACCCACAGAACCTGTGATGTCCCAGATGTATGGAGAGGCGGCATACAGAACGCATTTCCCACTGGCCTACGGCGTCGCCGCCGTGAGCAGATACCAAGAAACAAGTGCCTGTTTTGCCGCCTAGTCAAGCGTCTTGCACAGTATTTAGCGTTGCGTCGAGGGCGTTTGATCTACCTTTTCAGTGGTTCGTACTGGCAGCTTCTGCCGGAGCTGAAATGGATAATCCACTCAGGACGGCCGGAAATGGGAATCCAGTATCCACAGGCCCTGCCGAAAGGCCCTTCATACGAGACACCGATTCCTTGGCCGGTGTCAATTGCTTTGTTGCAAAGACAGCCTTTGTGGTCTTCGGGCCTACCTATGGAAGAACATTGTATGCCTGGCTTTAGACCAAGTTTTTCCGCTTCTGCGTTCACGGCGATTATTTCACGGCTTTTCTGCGTTATGGTAACGGGTTCTGGGAAATTGTCCCACATTGCATGAAACGCGCTGATGATTTCTTCGTCTGTCATTTTCATATTCCTTTTTGTAGGAGTGTCAGCTCTTCTCATAGGCTATGCCGTGAGCGTCGAACACAGCCTTCAGGCGTCGCGCGTGTTCGTTTTCCTCAGCGATAGTCGATTCAACGCAATCGGCCAGCTGAGGCTCACCTGCAGCCCGCATTTCCTCGGCCATTTTGCGCAGACTTTCTTCCGCAGAGGCCTCAACTCTGTACAGCTTGACAGCCTGTTTCCACAATTCCTCTTCGCTTTCCTTGCCCTTGCCGAGCATGGCACCGTACATGCCGCCGTGCAGGGAATCTTCACAGGCGTTTTTCAGCATGGCGTCGGCAAGATCGTGCAGTCCTAACTCCTTGGCTAAGTAGATGAGGACGAAATACAACTCGCTGCCGTTGGTTTCAGCCGCCTGCATCTTGCGAATTGTATCGGCAAATTTTGAATGCTGCGCGTAATTGTGCATTGTCATCGCGTACCCTCCGGGTATACTCGGCGTCACAGTGATTTTGCCCATGCCGTTTTGGCTTGCGAGGGAAAAACAGTATGCGACCGAGTATACCAGCATCAGATATCTCTACAGAGATTTTCCAAAGTTCTGCAGCTCCGCCATCTTGGCTTCCGAGCCATTTTCTTCCCCGTTGGCCGTAAGTACGCTCACGACTTCAAGACCAAGACAGGCTGCCAGGCTATTGAGTACTGCCTTTGCCCCGTCGTACACGTTAGGCAGGCCGGAACTTAGGATAGCAGCAAATTTCTTGGCTTTTCTAGAACTGTTGGGTGCCTGCGGATTGAATGCAGCGTAGAATCTGTCAACAACACACTTGAGCTGTCCAGGAATGCCTGAGAAATAAATGGGGGCGGCCACCACAAGCATATCGGCGTCGCCGAACAGCGTGGAGATTTTCTGCATATCATCCTTTTGTACGCATACGCCATTCCCCTTGGTATGGCAGTGTTCACAGGCGATACACCCGTGAATAGTCAGCTTGCATACATCCACAATATCCACTTGATGACCTTGGGATTCTGCCCCTTTTGCAAAAGCCGTAATCATTGCCTTGGTATTGCCTTTTGGGCGGGGACTTCCATTCAGCACGAGAATTTTTTTCATGGCAATATCACCTCGCAGGCATTGCTGTGCTGTTATGCCTTGTTGAAAGCACTTTTTGGCTGACGGCAGCGCGGGCATTTCCAGTCGTCGGGAAGATCCTCGAAGCGTGTGCCGGGGGCTATGCCATGGTCAGGGTCTCCTTTTTCTGGGTCATAGCAATAGCCGCACACAGAACAGACATACTTGCCTGTGGCCTGCTTGACTGTGATCGTCGTAGGCGGGATGACTTCCGGCGGTTCGTTCAGGTTGACCACGCGCTTGGCTTCCAGGTTCTCGTAGCCGAGGGGGGTATGCGTCGAGCAGTAGACTGTGGGATGCTCGCTGATAAATGTGCGCACCTGATTTAAAGTGTCACGAGCTGCGGCTTTGTCCTCATAGATAATGGACAGCTTATTCGCGTAGAGCGCCTCGTCAGAATAGGTGACGTCGCCGTGCATCATATAAAACAGGCCGTCATTTTCCACGATGATAATGCTGTTGCCCTTGGTGTGTCCCCTGGCCTTGATGAAATACACTCCATCGGCGATTTTTTCATGCTCTTTGAAATTGTGATAGGGACCGTCCTTGTATGTGACGCGGACGATATTGTCCCCCTCAAGGTGCAAGGCGTCGGCGTCTTCAGGGCCGATGTATATTTTTGCTTTGGGAAAGCTGCGCAGTTCACCTGTGTGGTCGGCGTGCTTGTGCGTCACAAGAATCTTTGTAACCTGCTCCGGCCGGTAGCCGAGGTCTGCGAGGGCTGACACATAATCCTTGATGCGCGTTCCTAGGTATACCTTGGTTTTTTCATCGGGCACGGCATCTGGAGTTTCCTTGGGCATTCCTGTATCAACGAGAATAACCTCGCTGCCGGTGTCGATGAGAAAGTTCTGCAGGGACGACCGATAGCGTACGTTAGCATCAAAATGGTCCTCGCCATCCTCTCCGCCCATAAGCAGTGGTTCTGTGAGAAAGCCGTTTTCATACAGTTTGACTGCCTTAATTTGCATTCCTGTCCTCCTAGTATCGTGTACGCGGTTGGGAGAGTCTGCCGCTGCGCTGTGAATCACGGACGTTTGGATGCCCATGGCTGCGGTTACTGCCAAGGTTTTTTTTAAAAAAGTTCTCCTGTCCATGTTCGATGTTCCTTAAGTAGCCTCTTAGAGACTAGGCCTCTTTGAGGTGGAACACCCGTTTCGGCTGGCCGCAGACAGGACAGACATAGTTTTCTGGCTCGCCGTCCAAATCGCCGACGTATTCGTAGCCACAGCAAGCGCAAACGTAGACCTTTGCACCAGTATCGTTCAAAAGTTCCGGCCGATATTTTTCCAGTATTTTTTTCAGTAGGGCGCCATGGTGTCCTTCCTGTTTTGCGAACACTTCCATCTTATCGGCGGCCGCAGTAAGCCCAGATGCGCGAAACTTGTCCGCGAGGCCCTTTATGCGCGCCTCGCCGCCTGTTTCTGCCGCCATAAGGCCCCGTACCATCCCCCAAAAATCCTTGGGATATTTGCCGTTCAAGGTGGCATAAAAGCCGGCGTGTACTGCCTCCTGGTTGGCTGCCAAAATGAAGTCATCGGCAATATCGTCGTACCCTTCCTCCTTCGCAAGGCGAGCCAAAGCGTAATACATCATTACGCCGTGTGCCTCACCCAGAGCCAAGGTTTCAGCAATTTTTTCTAAGCCAGTTCCTTTGGTTACTCCATGTAAGCTCATCGTAACTACCTCTTTCAGTCCGATCGTATTGATGCTGGTTTGTCATGGCGGTATTGGCGGCACAAGTATAGTGCAATACTATGACCTCAATGTGACGTAAGAGACGGATTTTTAGCGATATGCAGAGGAATTGTGACGAGCATCTCCGTCCCGTATCCCACAGCGCTGCGGCATTCGATAGCTCCGCCGAGAACGTCTACGGCGCACCGCACAATAGCCAATCCCAGCCCGTGGCCGTGTTCTTTATGCGATTCCTCGCACTGATAAAACCTGTTCCAGATGTATTTCTGTTTTGTAGGTGGGATGCCAAGGCCTTCATCGCGGATACTGACAACGATGGAGGATGCCGTCATGAATCCAGAAATATGCAGCGTTTTCTCAGGCGGAGAATATTTGAGCGCATTGTCGATTAAGTTCAGCCATATCTGCTCAAGAAGGTCCGCGTCACTTTCAATCGACATGGTTGCCAAGCGGATATCTAAGGAAATCTTCTTGTCTGAAAATTTTTCTGCGAGCAGGATCACACAGCGTCGAATCTGTTCGTCTACGGCAAGCCGCGTATGACGCGTGCTGATACATTGCGCATCCAGCCTAGAGAGGCGGAGTAGGTTTTCTGATAAACGGGAGAGACGGTGCGCTTCTTTGTGTACGAGACCGAGGTATTCCTGCCGCTCCTTGGCATCAAGGCCGTCTTCCATGAGGATCTCCACAAAGCCGATGATGGAAGAGAGGGGCGTTTTGAATTCGTGGGAGACTTTGCCCATGAAATCCTTCTGCATGCGTTCCATGCCCTCTAGTTCTTGTGCCATGCGGTTGAAATCCATGATGAGGGTGTTGGCTTCGGCAATGCCAATACGCGATTTGGGCTGTGGAATGCGCACAGAAAAATCTCCGGCAGCCACTTGGCCTGCCGCATCGGCCACGATCTTTGCCGGACGGAGATAGCATCCGGCCACCCATGCCAGCGCGATGCCGGCCACAACCAAGGTCAAGAGACTGCAAACGATGTGTGTCAATAACGGTTCTTGTCCAATGTCCGTAAATTGACCAAACACATAGAGGATCAGACCGGACAGAAGGCAGCTTGCGCAGAGTGTCAGCAGGGTGGAAAGTGCAAAATGGAGGCGCACAGGCAAGACAATACGTCTCTTTCGCAGTACTTGGCGTAGAGTGTTCATGACTGTGTCTCTTGCGTGAAAATAGCCTTGTACCCGAGGCCTCGCACAGTCTGGATAGAGAAATCGGGGTTATCTGCGAACTTCCGGCGCAGCTTCTTTATATGCGCGTCAACATTACGGCAGTCCGTGTCGCTACCAACGCCCCAAATCTCATCCAAAAGCTCCTGTCGCGTGAAAATTTTATTCGGCCGGTTTAGGAGTTTGAACAGGAGGTAAAACTCTTTTGGCGGCAACTGCTCAAGCCTATCACCGCTGCGGACTGTGAGTGCTTCATAGTTAAGCTCCGTTCCCTGTACGACCAGGCGCTTCTGGCTGATCAACTGTGCCCGACGCAAAAGTGCCACCACGCGCAAGAGCAGTTCACGCAAACGTATGGGCTTTACCATGTAGTCATCCGTACCGGCACGGAAACCGCGTTCCATGTCCTCCATCTGATTTTTGACAGTAATCATCAGAATGGGTATATGGATGTTGGCCTCGCGTAACGCCTGTGTGAGCGCATACCCGTCTATGTGCGGCATCATGACGTCACTTATGATGAGATCAACATGCTCCCGCTCGAGGACAGAAAGAGCCTCCTGCCCATCAAAGGCTGGAATTGGGTGATACTGCGCCTTTGTAAGCTTGGCGCATATCATTCGATTCAACGTTGTATCATCCTCGACGACCAAGATGGAAAACATAGCCCGTACCTCCTGTTCCTCGACAAGCTATTCCTACAGCAGAAATGTGACTTGAATATGACCTGTCGGCGATGTGTCGATCGGGTACATTCTATCGTGAAGAGAGGCATAACGACTCACAGTATCTCAATTTCCCGGCATGAAATGTAGCTACAGAGACGAAAAGCGTAACGGACGCGGGTTTCTATCCTGCAGGAGCCTTTGTAAAAGGCTCTTTTTGAGTTGGAAGAGCAGATGGACTGTAGCTAACTCGCCGGGCGGGAATTTAAGATTATTGGTATCCGCTTACGTGGCGACGGTGGAATGCGTCTTTCAGCCGACTTTGGGGCATCTCTTCGGCGTTTTTTGTCGACTGGACTCGAACCGTCGACCTGCGGGCGGATAGGTATTATGCTGGAAAAGCGTCTAAAACAGGACTACAAAAGGCAAGGTTATTATATAGCAAATCGTGGCGATATTATCGACAACTCAAAATGGCTTAGTATTTGGAGACGATAACGATTCACCAGAAGAAATCTATTTTGCCCGAATTTTTGGAAAAGAAAAATTGTAAGCCACTATTGTTTGATGGCGTGCGCAAACCCATCGTGACTCCGTAGGAGTTGTACCTCTATCTTCTTTTACACGGACTTAGAAAAGCAGGTGCTACTGTAGGCTACGAAGCCTGTATAGTATTGTTGCCCCGCGAGCGGATACCAGCAATACCATTTGGAAGCGGCTCAAAAAGTCGGCATAGTTCTACAGGTCTTTTTTATGAATTGCAATCTGTCCAGTATAAAAACCATAGATCCCTCCATAAGTATGAAGAGAATGGTGCGACACGAGGGCATATACCTCATGTGGATGGAACAGCCACTTAATTGGATGAGCCGTTCAATTAAAAACTAGCCTTTTGCAGGTCAGATCGTAAGGTTGGGCCTGAAGCCCCATGTGTGACAACATAAGGAGTGTGTTGAGTGAGCGGCGACGC
>JAFTDR010000159.1 GCA_017454105.1 Desulfovibrionaceae bacterium
ATCCACATCATCTTAGACAATGCTAAGTACCAAAAATGCAAGCTGGTTACAGACTTAGCAGCCGAACTAGGAATTACTCTCGATTACATTCCACCTTACAGCCCCAATCTCAACCATATTGAGCGTCTTTGGAAATTCGTAAAATCCATTATACGTCCGAGGGACTGCAAGAACTATGAAGAGTTTAAAGCAACCATCGACGAGATCATCAGTGGCACAACAACAGTCTACAAGCAGAAAATTGATAAGCTCATCGGTGAGAAAGTGCAGCTCTTTAAGGTTAAGCAAGTGGCTGAGAACACATACCAGGTAGATGCCGCCTGAGGGCTAATCTGACCACATCTCGCCGATGGGGAAAAACCGGCTGCATTGTGGAAGATCTTTTCCGTCGCGAGTATAACCTAAATGAAGAGCCGTGTGCGGCGACGCCCGACGCGAAGCTAGTGGCTAGAAACTGCACGCACGGTTCTGTGCGGGGGGCGTTCAGTAATGGGCGTCCCTACCGCGTCAGTAGACTATTTTACTGGAAGTTATAAAGACCTTCGCCTGCTTCATATTTTTGTATCAAAGATTGCGCCTCTTCTAATAGAGTATCGCTCACATAGATTTCTGATTTGTGTGCATTTCTGATCTGATATGCTGCTAAGATATCGCCTACGCCGTACTTTTCTGCAATTTCTAAAACATTTTTTGCTGTTCTATTTTCGGGATGTCCCACCAAGGATTGCGGCAACAGGAATTCTGCAGCAAAAGCGCGAGCCCTCTGCTCTATTTCAGACTTAATGGTATCCGAAAGGACTATATCGGCAATAGGAAGAGCATTACCGCGATCTACTAAAATATGTGCTAATTCGTGAGCTAAGGTAGTATTAAAAAGCCTTTTATTTCTTTCATCGAACAAGTCCGAATTAACAAACACAGCAATTTCTAAATCAAACCAAACGGCTACTGCATGAAGTTTTTTAGGAAATTTTATTTTTTTGATTTCTACGCCTAAAAAAGCATAAATACTACATATATCTACAACAAAGTCCTTAATGTTCAAATTTTTTCTTACGTATTTAGCGAGAATATATCCCTGCCTAAAGCTAGCGAAATAGGGATTAAAAACTGCTTTAGGTATACATAGGGACAAGTTTCTCAGATTATTTCTATTTGGATTATCACTATTTTTTATTTCAATTCCGTCTATTGAGCTAAGAATTCCCTGTGCCTCTAGATCTCCAATGAGTCCATTTGCAAAACGTGCTGCGCATAATAAAGGTGTTTCACAAAAATTTTCTACATTTTCTAATTTTTCTTTCAAAACTTCACAAGTTTTCTTATAAAATATATGATTCATTCCTGTGGAGATACTTATTAAAGTATCTATATCCAGGTCATTCTTTAATGTATTGATGCGGCGCTCATAGTTGGAAATATATGGCTCAATAGTTTGTAAAAAACAATTCTTACGTGAAGAGAATATTGTTACGAGTCCTCATTATTAAGGATGACAAAATTGTTCCCTTCTTTAAAAATAAAAAATTCTTTTTGGTTTAGGAACTTCTTTAAAAATAAAAAATTCTTTTTTTCAAGTATTTGCCAATCAAACGAGTTTGATAATCTCGAAGTATTTTCTAAGGGTTTGTCGAAATACTTTAGCGCACAAGAATGATCATATGACAATCTAAAAAAATTAGTCAGAAGTGTATCTAAAAGGATATCTCTTTTGTCACACTCTGTTAGGTCAGAGAGAGCAAGATTATTCACATAAATACGAATCAACGAATACCTAAAGCCATATGAAATTATGCATATGCAAAAGTTATCTAAATTTCCAAAATAATATTTTTTTATAGGTAAAAGATTTTTTGAGTCATCCTCTATAAAAGAGTCTTCGTCTGGATCTGTAACGACAAATCTAAAGTTTTCTTGATCAACGACTAATGTTTCAAAATCGTTAAGCAAATAAGCATAATGAATCTTCTCATTTTCAAATAAGTGATATAGAGATATTTTATTCTTTAAAAAATCAAAAAACCGATCTTGTGACAAAAAGAAGCCTACCCAATACGAATTAAGACTCTTTCCTCCGCTCTCACGTGGCGCATAATCATTCCAAACAAACACACAGAATGTATATAAGTCGACAACTAGCTTTGGCCCATCATATTCTGACAGAGTGAGCATATTTGACAGATGGAACTCTTTCATAATTCAATCCGATCTCAACACTTCTGAGAGAAAAGAGAAGGAGCATCGACACTTTTAAATTGATACCAATTCAAATGATACCTTTTACTAGGTTCAATAATCATAAGAGGACCGTGCTTCTGGGAAACAATTTCCCCAGAATAAATATAATTTCCCAATTTTTTATTTCTCTTCAAGAGTTTTTTTATTTTATTTAGATTACTATACACTGAGAGTCCAGCATAATCACATTCGCTACCTACAACGAAGTCTGGCAATGGATTAAAAAATAATTGAGGTAGAAAATCTTCTTCGATGGGAGGATTATTTTGAGTGATTCTGTAGCATACTGCCTTGTCAATATTGACTTTTATTGATTCCTGACAAATTTCTGGTATATCATATTTAAACATATCATGCAGCTCTGTAAATTTGCTCGTTCTACTTTGTCAACTATAAAAAATGCAGCGTATACGCTCACAAGACACAAAGAACTGCGGTTTCAGTCGAATTGCAGTTCTCCAGGATATCCTCGTTTCTAGGTCGTTATTATGTACATTTAAAAAAATCGTCATAGATTTTTTAAGGAAATTCACGATAAATAAACATATGTGTTAGTAAGTTGATCTTAGTTGTTACTGACTATCAATCGTATTGAAGTGATTATGCTTTTACAGATCCCAAAGGCTTTTGAAGAGGGCTACAGTGAGTATACTTATTAAGATATGTGTTCCTGTTGTTGAAACGCAAACCCAGTTCAATAAAAATGTCAAGATACCTTTCTACATTTCCCTAGCGAACGAAAGACCTTGCTTTGTACTGACTTCTCTTAGTTCGTGTGTCTCTTGTATGGAGAACCTTTTGGTCTTGTCTGAAGTTCCCCGACAATATTGTACACACAAACTGAGAAAAACCAGTGCTTGGGTCTTCGAGAGTGGTCGGCAGAGGCTGTGCAGCGAGGTCGCTGTACAGCCTCTGGTGTTCTCTCAAAAAGTTACGAGCGTCTATTTGATAGAATACGAGCGTTTTTCCTTTATTCTTCTTTCTCTATTCTTCTTCCTCTAGCTCCCCTAATTCATTGCGTATCAATTTCTTATAATGGACAATGCACTTCTCGATAACGGCATCTGAATGCAAGAGTGGTTCGAAAGACAGTGTCGACTTGTGTGCGGGAAGCTTTGTATCCAAGTACGTGTAGCGCAATATGGTATCAAGAAGCGTTCCCTCAACGTATGTATTCAGTATGCTTTGGTACTCTTCCGAATTTTTGTCATAGCCCTTCGAGAGCAGGTAGGCATGCACGGCCGCAATATGGTCTATGGCATCTTGGCATTCCTGCTCGTTTGGATAGGCTGACTGCTCCTGTTCTTGGCTCTCCTCAACATGGTAGACCGCATGCAGAGAAGAGGAGACGATCGTGTCTACCGAGGTGTACAGTTGAATGAGCAGGAAGAAATCATCCGCTGTCTCCTGCGGAAAATACTGGATACTTTTGTCGACAAGCACGTCTTTGCGGACGATCTTAGACCAAAGACCACTTGCTTCTGATTTCTTAAGCCAGGCCGCAAAGGCAGACTGTGCATCGATCTCTGAACTCTTTGTCTGGGTCTTTGAGTACATGAACTGGCTTTTATCTTCACTGTAGGCCTTCCAAGACAGATCGAGCAGGGATGCCTTTGTGCGTGAAAGAAGTGGAACGCACTGTGTCTGAAAGCCCTTGCACAGCCAGTCTTTCGGATCAAGGAAGAGAACCCATTTGCCTTTGGCCTGAGAGAGGCCGAGATTTCGGGCCTGTCCTGCTCCTGTGTACCACGGGGTGCGGAAGAGCCGGATACGCGCATCTTTCTTTTGGAACTCAAGGCTCTTCAGATAGCTATTGTCCGTGTCTGAGGCATCGTCCACCACGATGCATTCAATCGCATCCACCGTCTCTGACGTAAAACTTTCAAGGCAGCGGTCGAGAGTCTCTGCACTGTTGCGTGTGACAATGAGGATCGAGAGCAGGCATTCCTTGCTTGTATTGCTTGGGGCAGGAATGAGATAGTCTGCTTGCTCGTAGCCTTGCCCTTGGGTCACATCGTCAAAGGAGGAGAGTTCCACTTGGCGATAGTCCTCGCAGTAGTGTGTGGCATAGTCCTGCATGAACAGGCCAAAGAGTTTGGGGGCTTCACGCAGAGCAGCGATCTCTTCCTCTGAGGACATGCACTCGTTCTGGTAGAGCGAAACGTATGGCTGGATGGTTGTTGTGACATCGTAGGAGAGCAAGGAGATATCTGGCGTAGACAAAATGCCCTTTTCATCGTCACACTCTTCGTAGAGCTTCGCGTAGGATGTCACAAGGAAGCGGAGCAGGTGCGTATTTGCGGCAAGGGTTTTGTAGTCGTCCTCTGTTACCGGAACAGTGCCCAGGACCTGCCAGAAGGTCGCAATATTTTGAAGTACTGGGTTTACCAGTTCCTCTGAAGGCTCGCTTGTCTGCGCAGAAAGAACCAGGTACTGGTCTTTCAGCTGGGCGTAGCTCGCCTTTTTTGTTGGTTCTTCTGCTGATTCCCTGTGCTGGTAGACCTTAGTTGGGTCACAGACGATCGATTCCGCATTCTGGACAAAGGATGTGACAAACGATGGCGATCCAAGATTGCTCTGGGAGAGCGCACGAGCATCGAAGATCATGCCGTAGCAGGTGAGGCTCTCTGCGTAGTCCGCAAGAAAGTCCACGCAGTGGTCTTCGCCATAGAAGTTGTCTGTGACCTCACGAGAGGAGAGGACTTCGTTTTGGCTATCGACTGTCTCATAGCTCAAGCAGACAAGATCGGCTTCTGTGTTTTCTATTTGCGCAACGGCATGGGCAAAGGAGCCTGGAAGGCAGATATCGCCTTCGTCGACAAAGATCACGTACTGTCCACGCACAAGAGAGAGGGCCACGCTTCGACATGTCTGGGGGTCTGCCGGGCTCTCAAGTGTTGCAAGACGAATGCATGGGTCGCAATCCGCAAAAGCCTGGAGTATGTCTATGTGTTCAGGATTGCCGTCCACAACGATGCATTCATACTCGTGGCTCTCCTCATCAGGGTATTGTGCCGCAATGCTCTCCATGGTGCGTGACAAGTCCTCTGCCGCATTGTGTACTGTCAGAATGACCGAGAGTTTGGGGAGAGTGGGGGACGAGTCTTGGGAATAGAGTGTATACTTGGGAGCAGAGGCGATGTCAGAGGCTTCCCGTTCCCAGTCAAGGTGTTCCAGAGGCAGGGGGTCAAGGGCTTCCTTCTGGCAATAGAGCAAGGCGTATTCTTTGAGCAGGGTGCAAAAGAGGGTTTTGGATCCTGCAAGCTTCTTTAGGAGATCGTCTGAGAGCCCTTCCTCATCCGTATCAAAGGTGAGGGAAGAGAGGATTTGTTCACGCTCTGCTGCAAAGGATTGCTCAAGGACTTGAGCAAAGGGCGCCTCCTCTTGATTTAGGCCATATTCTGAGCAAAAGCGAGCGTACCAGGCAGCAAAGGCGGCATAGGCCTTGAGTGGCTCATCGTCCACGGAAAAGCTATCGGTATCGTCCTCAGCTTTTTCGGTAAAGCAAGCGTATTCTGGCACAACGAGGGTTGTGCGGGATCCACCGTGAGCTTGGAGAGCAAAGGCGAGATCCGTATTCTCCCCAAGGTCAGGAAAGCGCAGTCTCCGGTTTTGGAGGTATTCCCGACTAAACAGTTTGCCCCGAAGGCTCTCTCGACCAAGCCAGGGGCCGATTTTTCCCGAAAGAAAAGCGTCAAGGCTCTCTGTGCCAACATAGGATCCTGGTTCAACTCCTGCGTGTTCAAAAATGTCTTTTGTAAAGAAGACGCGATCAAAGGCCAGGATATCGGGCGCATCAGACTGGATATAGCCGCAGCTCTTGGGAAGGAATTCCCAAGCGACCATGTCCTTCGGTTCCAGAACCATGCAATAGGTTCCAAGAGCCATGGTAAAACCGGCGTTTAAGACAGCGCTGCGGGCAGAGTCTTCAAGACGCATGCTTTTGACGATTCTTGGGTTGTCACGGACAAAGGAGGCTACGCAATCATCTCCTGTGCTATAGGTATCCGAGGTCACGAGGATGATTTCAAGGTCCGTACGATCCTGGCAGAGGATGCTCTTGACACAGCGGGTGAGTTCTTCGTCATCGTCACCAACGGGAATAATGATGGAGAAGAGTGGATGAGGAACATCTATGGCTGTCTCGTGACGTATGGGCTCATTTTTGGGGTCTGCTGTGATCGTATACGTCTCATCGCCTGTTCTGAAGAGCTTGAGTGTGTAGTCTGGGTTGTGTTCTAAAAGCCACAGGGGGATGGTCAGCAGATCTTTCAGATTGCTCGTACTCACACGGAGATACGGCTGATAGTCAGCCAGGGTACGGACACTCCCTTCAAGAACTGCAAATGCGTTCTCCTGACTAAGAACGATGCGCGAGCAGAGTTCGCGTTTCTTAAGAACAAGTGCGTCCAGGGTCTCAGAAGGCTCGATCACTATGCCTTCTGTCGACGCATCGTCCACAAAGACAACTTCCCCTGGGATATGAGGCAGTTTGGGAAGAGCCTGGGGTTTGGGGAGATAGCTTGCCTCACCAGTTTCTACGCTCCGAAATGCGGAGAGCAAGAGATCCCGGCTTTGGGTATCCTTAAGCTTTGCATACAGGGTGCAAAGTGCAGGAAACTGCTGATCCACCCACTTGGGGTCTTTCGGACAAGGATGAGATGCGCCCTTGGCAGCGATGCGCTGCAAGCGGGCACGCACGATGTCTTCTGTCTGAGGCATACGCCGTTTCTTTCTCTCCCCCTCTTTATTGGCAGCAAGACGCTCCAGACACTTGCTTTGCCAGGCCAAGGCTGCCTCACGGCTTTTGAACTTGGGGATAACGGCGTTTGGTCCAGAGCATAAGCCATCTTGATAGGGCACAACTTTGACCAGTTTTGCCAAAGTCTTTTCTCCAGCATCCCAATAGCCCAATTTTTTCATTGGGTATCCGTACGCCGGTGCGAACTGTCCATTGGGGGCGATCACCAGGAGATTTGCGCCGACACAGCAGGAGAAATCCTGGCAGAGCAGGTCAATGTCCGAATTCCCCGTTGCCACAGGTGTCTCATACGGCTGGTCGTGATAGCAGTGTGGCTGACCAAAAGGAAGTGGAGGCAGAGCCTTGGGCCCCTCTGCGCAGGCTTTTTCAAAGGCTGCAGGCATTTTTGCGTCAGAGGGCAGAGTAAGAGAAAAGGGGACGCTTTTTCTGAGAGTACACAGACTCTTAAGCAAGGCATCGTCAATCGTTTTTGAGGATGCAAGAACAGATACTCTCTGCTTTGCCTCTGCGGCCTCTTGAATGAGCGAGAGGTTCTGTCCTGCCCAAGGAAGCCTGAGCGCAAGTTCAAGAGAATGCTCTGGGAGAATTTTGAATAGCTTTGAATAATAGGAGGCCTCGTTTTGGCCATCTGTTGTCAAAGAGAAGCAGACATTTTTCCCCTGCGAGCAGATATATTCAAGCAGGTCGAGAAAAAATGGATGGAGCGTTGGCTCCCCTGAAACAAAAGAAAAGGTGTACCAAGACCGTGGCGTACTAAAAATTTTATCGACGATTGCGAATAAGCGTTCTTTTATAAGTATGCAATCTTCTACAATATCAGATCCACTATTCAATGTCTCATTTGTATTTCGTATCAAATCCCATTGTATAAACAAATCATTTTCATGATCTTTATCTAAAACTCCTTGAGCCATGATTGATTCAATCTCATCGTAAATAATGATCTTGTCGCTCATTAAAAACTCCAAAAGAAAATTGCTTACCAATCATGGTAAGAAGAATACATTGTTTCCAAAAGATAAAAAGTTCCTTGTCAAGGGAGTATCCTAAATTCCTGGGGGGTCTAAGTTCTAATGCATACGGAACTAAGCAAAGTATTTGGTGCGCCAAGTGGAGGAGAGAGTGTGGAGAAAGCCCAGGCTGCAGTTGAGAGATATCTGGCACTGTGCTTAGAGACAGGTGCCCTTGCTCAAAGAAGTCGACTGACAGGGGAATCTCTTCGCATAGCGTTTCGGCAAGGAAGCGCCGTACACTCCAAAGACACTCAAAGTACAGACGACTGTCTCATACGAAAGTGGGGCAATCATGTGTCAGGTTGTCTTCGAGTGCTGCACTCCACGCAAAAAGAGCGTTTGCAAAGCCCGTTCCCTGCTGCACATAGCTTTTTTTGCTTGTATACAGAGAAGCAATGGCGTACTGACAGCCGAGTTTGGGTCAGTATACTATCGCTCACGGATCACCAGAGAAAGCGAATTTCCCCAGAAAGCCATAAGGAAAGGGACCTCAATTGGCCGGCACAAGGCGCACTTCGTTGCGCGGTACGAATCATTGTGACGCCGAGTATAAAAGCCGCATCGGCACACAACAAAAAGGATGCCGCATGAAGAACGCAGAGTCTCAAATGGCTTGTACACTCTGCAGCGGAACTATACTCCAACCAGAAACAAACTGATATTTTTGCTAGCGTGAGCCAGCACTGAGTCTGGTATTTTCAACTCAAAGAGGCAACTTTTTTTCTGACCGCAGTTACTTGCAAGAAGACGAAGGCCACACGTTTTTCGCCTTGCAGCTCTTCGTATAGTCTAGCTTGTGGCGCGGTTCGGCAGATCTTGTGCTCTTTGTCAAATGCTCTCAAGCCGTAGGCCTGAAAAAAGACACATGTGATATACGTAAAGCCAGAAAAAAAGTAAGTCTCTCCGCTGTATGAGCTTCTAAGAACAAGAGGTTTCGTAGCGCAACCGTTTGCAACTTTCTGCCTGCTCAAGCCAGAAACAAACTGACATTTTTGCGAACGAAAGTCAGCGCTGAGTCTGGTATTTTAAATCCAACTGGCCACTTTTTTTTCTGCCTGCAGTACACAAAGGTGCGCCTGCCGCGCAATGGTGGGCGCATCGTCCAAAGGGACAGAAAAGTGTGAATGGAAAAATCCCAAATGCACACTGGCGCTTTTTGCACTGGAGAGGGTCTGTTCTCTGACTATCCATGTGTGCGGTGGTATCGCAAGACTCGCGGAAAATGTTTCGCAGCCTTCGGAGGAGTCCCGAGCCATACGAGCCATGGCTTGTATGAGCAACACGGACGGCGGTCTTCCTGCGGAAAACAACGTCTCAAGTGTCTGCGAGACCTTGGCTGATGCATTAGCGAAAAGAATACGGGCGTACTTGCTTGTTTGGGAAAAACGCCGTACCCAGGCTGCATAATGGCTCTCCCACGCAAGTCAAGGCACACAGGGCTGCGTCTTGCGGGAACAATCATTGTGGCGCTGAGTATAGCGAAAAGAATACGGTCGTACTTGCTTGTTGGGAAAAACTTCGTACCCGGCTGCATAAT
>JAFTDR010000160.1 GCA_017454105.1 Desulfovibrionaceae bacterium
AATTGTTCACTGCTTCTGGCACTATTCGTTCTTGGTTGACGCATGGTGTTTTTGTCGGTGCAATGCCCAACCCGTATTTTGACCCCTTCTTCTACATAATGATCTATGGCGATGTACGACGAGATGCGGACAATCCCCTAGTACATTATATTCTCTTTGATACTCATTATGATTATGGACGTTACACCTCGCCGAGCTTTTGCGCTGGTATCTATGCCAATACACATCCAGAACTTATCAAAACAGGCGGGTTTCTGTTACATCTTTTACAGCGTCCGCCAAACGAGGAGGACATCTATGCCTAAAACCATATTGTTGAGTCTTGTCGCGTTGACGGCTCTGGTGCTTCTGCCCGATACCGCCCATGCCGGCTATCTCGACCCTGGCTCTGGAAGCACCCTAGTGCAAGGCATCATCGCTGCCCTTGTCGGTTTGAAACGGTTCTTCGCCCGCATGTTTCACCCTTTTTTAAAAAATAAGGACTGACATGCAACGGGACAGTGCTTCTTTCCGCGACCCTTCTGGTCATGTCTTTATGTCTGAGGAAATGGTTTTCCGCACGATACGCCGGCCCTACGCGGATCACTGGGCATATCTTCGTGCATGCGGACTGTTGGATGCCGTCGTGCAAAGTGGCATGCTGTTTCCTTTTGAAGAGCTGCCACTCCGTGATTGGCCTGGCCCCTGCCATGACGCCGAAGTCCTTGCCGTACTGCGCACAAACAGGCTGCCGTTTATCTCCTACCCGTACGAATGGTGTTTCAGTCAGTTGCGGGCCGCAGCCCTGCTCACATTGGACATGCATCTGCTGGCTCTGAAACACGGTTGCGTCCTTAAAGACGCATCAGCGTACAATGTGCAATTCTTGAAGGGCAAACCTGTGTTTATTGACATATTGTCCTTTGAGCGTTGGGTTGAGGGACGTCCATGGGAAGCCTATGGACAGTTCTGCACCCATTTTCTGGCACCGCTGGCCCTCATGAGTCTGTGTGACGTACGCTGCGGTATGCTGCATCGGCAGTGGATCGACGGAATCCCCCTAGATCTCGCCAGTCGCCTGCTACCCTTGCGTTCACGCCTATCACCAAGCCTTGCCATGCACATCCATCTCCACGCATCCATGCGTGAAAAACATGGAGATGCACGCCTCTCAGCGGCAAAAGCCAAAAGCGTACGATTGGACGCACAGCGTTTGCGTGATGTGGCACAGTCGCTGCGTGATGTGGTGCAGTCCCTCCATGCTCCCAGACAGGCCACGGAATGGGGCAACTACTACACCGACACCAATTACACACCCGTTGCACGTGCCGCCAAAGAACAGGCCGTCCGCGACATGGCTGCGCGACACGGTGGGCACTTGGCCCTTGACCTTGGTGCCAACACTGGCGCCTTTAGTGTCCTTCTTGCCCCCTCCTTTGACACGGTACTGGCCACGGATGTGGATCACACTGCAATGGAGCGGCTTTGGAACAAACCGCCGCCAGAAAATGTTCTACCTTTGCTACTCGACCTGTCATCCCCCTCTCCGGCCATTGGCTGGGCCTGTCTGGAAAGGCCTTCTTTCTTTCAACGATGCCGGGCGGACTGGGTGAGTGCATTGGCTCTTTGTCACCATCTGCGCATTACAGCAGGCATACCCTTGCCCAATATCCTTACCATGATGGCATCCCTCCTCACAGAAAACGGAGTTTGTCTTCTTGAATTTGTGCCCAAAGAGGATTCACAGGTGCAACGACTTCTGTCCCGACGTGAAGATATTTTTGACGATTACTCGAAATCTACGCTCCGAGAATGTTTACCAAGTGCCGGATTGCGTGTGCTGGAGTCTATTACTCTACCGGAGAGTGTACGTACGCTCTATTTGCTTGGTAGGGCATGAAGCATTTTTGCAAATAGTTCCGCAATAGGGTTGTACAACAATGAATGCAAAGAATATTTCTGTCTTCATCCTTCTTCTCAGTCTACTATCAATTAAGAATTGACAGAATATAGTTTTAATCTTAAATTCCCGCCCGGCGAGTTAGCTACATGGAGGTGAGCTACAGTCCATCTGCTCTTCCAACTCAAAAAGAGCCTCTGTAGCTAAACGAGTTCATTTAGCTACAATCCGCCGCCGTAGTAGGCAGAATAGCCTCTGGAGCCATGTAGGTAACACGGAGGGCGGGAATTCAAGTTAATTGTCGAGTGGTTGAGCCCAAATAACCTTCACATAGAAGAATGTTTCGGTGAGTGTCAAGGTAGTTGCGAGTGACCACTAAAGTTTGCTTCCTCCACGTTTGACAGAGGACTTGTAGGCTGTAGGCCAACGTTAGGTCTTCCAGGACAAAGATCTGTCAAGCGACCAATGCTCCCAGAGCAGCTGGCAGTTGTCACGCGCCGGTCATGCTCTCCTGACGTCTGTGCTAATGGCTCGGCAAGCAGATCGGCGTCATATCTACCGTGGATAGCTCACCTGAGATAAAGGAGATTTTGTTAAGAACAAAACAAAAAAAGTGTTCTGTTCCGTTCTGTCTGTTCTATCTCTTCATCACAGGAGCTACTGTGGGCACAAATAAAATTGCAAAAAGTTTGGCTAAAAACTCCCTTGTTCCGTGAACTTCATACATTTGACATGGTCATTTTTTTCTGACATGAGTATAGCACGGCTAGAGGCTAGAGGACGCTGTCAGCCTATTTTCGCTCAGACTGGTAAGCGTCGCACGCCGAGAGCCTTTCAAGATTCTTGAAATTTAGACAATAAAGGTTGCGAAGATAAAGGATCTTCGATAGGTTTCGTGGGTAAGCCAGCTATGGGCAGGCGGCGGCATTCCCCGCTGGATCCTCTCTCTCTCTTGGGCTGCCCGCCTTCGTTCCGCCTCCCTACGAAGCCGGTATTCTCTGTCTCTATTTCTCAGCTCAAGTTTCTGCTCGGATGTGAGCTGGAATCTGTTGGCAAGGGGGATAACAAGCTAGGTCAAAAGCATTTAAGACCTTAATGAGATTCATTTTCTATTTTATTCAATCTATAATACAATTTTCTTATTATGGAACAAAAAATTTGCTTTTTAATATATAAATATCCACAACTAAATGTTCACAAC
>JAFTDR010000012.1 GCA_017454105.1 Desulfovibrionaceae bacterium
AAAAAAGACGCCACACTGGACATGTAATGGTTGCCATTCAAGCAAACGTTGGGAGATACATGAGCAAGATTGAAATTCCAAACCCAGGTTCCGACGCCGTCATTGCTCAAGGCTGCACTTGTCCTGTTCTTGAAAATGCACACGGCCTTGGTCGAAGCACAAACGAACAGGGCAAGCCAGTCTTCCTGTACCTCATGGATTGCCCTCTGCATGGCGTCAATGCACCGAGAAGCGAGCGCCAGTAATGCCTGACGACGGACAAATTGTAGGCCGGATATATCCTGGCTACGGGTTAGGCCCTTTGACGTTGAAACTTATGCCAGATGGCACGGTACACGCTTTTTTTAGCGATGGTACTGATGTGGCCGAGACTTACGGCATAGAACTCTTCCCGCCTGCCCAGTCGGTGGAGCCACGAGCATTCAGCGACCCAACCGTACGCAAGCTCAGGATACGCAAGGAGAAGCCATAATGGAAAACCTGCGCGAAAAGCACAAGATAGACCTTCCTAGGGCCAAGGGAGCCTATTTGGAGGACGCCCCGGAGAGCATCTGGACGAATCCTGCCTATGTTCTCGAACCCAAGCTGGACGGGACGCGGGAGAGTCTGCAAATCGGCACAACCGAAAGCCTGCTGGTGGGCCGCAACCGTCAAGATTTTCTGAAAGGCGTGGAGAAGGCAGGCGGCTTCCAGATACACCAGCATCCCATTCTTTCCCGCATAGCCTGTCCCGACTTGGAAGGTACGTTGCTGGACGGGGAGTTGACCATGCACTTCACGCAGGACGGCGAATACGACGAGAACACCAAGGTTCGGGAGCGGGAAGGCATTTTTATCGGCTACACGGTCTGGCAGGCATTGTTCTACGAGGGCCGCGACCTGCGAACGTATCACGACCATGTTCGTCGGGAATACGCGGCAAGAGCCATAGAGCAGCTTGGCAATCCGCATATCCGTTTGATTGAACGCTATCCTGCGACCAGGGAGAAGCTGGAGGAAATCTGGGCCACGGGCGGGGAGGGGGCTGTTGCCAAAAATGCCTATGGTGTCCTCAAGATAGGCCAGCGGACGGCCTCGGACTGGTACAAGCTCAAGACGCAGGACACGGTGGATGCGTTCATTACAGGCGTCACCGAGGGCAAGGCGGGTGGCTCCGGCGTCAAGGGAGTGAAACCTCTGCCCAACGGCACGGCGGCCACGTTCACGGTTTCCATGTTCCGGCGGGAGAACGGGAAGGACAAAATCGTGGAGGTAGCCAAGCTCAAGGCATTGCCGGAGGATGTTATGCGGGACGGCTTCAAGAATTTCGCCGCCTATAAGTTCCGTGTGGCGGAAATGCGGGTGTCCGGCTGGAACGGAAAAGCATTTCGTTGGTCTCGCTTTATACGTTGGCGAGATGACAAAAAGCCGTCAGATTGCCTGTTCCATGAACAGATTGGCGGCAGCTTGTAATAAGACCGAAAAAGATTGTTCTGTGACTGAAAGCACCGTAAAGGTGCTTTTTTCGTTGATTGTCAAAAAATATATCGAGCATATTTTGATTCTAAAGAACGTAAAGATTTTTTCCATATCAGTATTCATATTATGCCAACGAAGCTATAAACGATATTTTCAAGCTATTAAGAAGATATGTGCTAAAAATTCATAGTGCATATTTTGATTCTCACGAGATAAAAGATTTTTTATCGATAACAGTAGAATTATTTCAAACAAAGCTCAAAAAGGCATTTATATGTTATTTTACACGGCCTACATCCTTGAGACAAATGAAATTTTTTCTATCTTTTCTCAAAAAATTCCATTTTTCACTTTACACCAATCCATAAAATGTGCTATACTGAAATTGAGGACTCTTTCCTCAAACCGAACCTAAGCCTAGGAGCTTATTATGAAGCGCAGTAGAATTGACCTGTCGGCCATCGCCGGGATTAACCTGCTCAACGTCAGCTTGGCCCTCCGTCACCGTACGGCTTCCCACGAAGTCAACTGTGAGGTTGGCGAATACGAAGGCCGCTTCTACCTGCTCGACTTCACCACTGATCGGGTCGAGCGCATCACCTGGGGCCTGTTCCGCAATCTTTCGGCTGCGTGGCGGGCACGGAAGCTGGAAATCGACCGGACGGCGGCGAATGCTTAGTTTGCACTCGATTGCAAAGCGTGAGGACGCAATGAAGAAAGTGCAAAAAATCGTGCTGGTGGGTGGGCTGCTGACCGCAGGGCTGATATGGTCAAAGGTGGCCTTGGACTACATGGACATGGCGGAGGAGACGGAACAGCTCCGGCAGCGGGTGGCTGCCATCAAGCCATGCCCTGTATGCCTCAGTCCCAAAAGTCCCATGAGGGCGGAGGCGACCACGCTGGCTCGGAAGAACCTGAACTTCTTGAACGTGAAGGGTACTGGCTGGGTGGGCCAGATTGGCAACGACAAGTTTGGTCACGCTATCTTTTCCAGCCTTGAATATGGCATCCGTGCGGGGAGTTTTGTCCTCAAGAACTACGCCAAACGCCA
>JAFTDR010000013.1 GCA_017454105.1 Desulfovibrionaceae bacterium
TGAGAATGGCCCCCCCCGAGAAATCGGAGGGCTTTTTTTGGCTCTCACTTGCCTTTTCTTGGGAAAGCCACTGGCCCAGATCTTTCGACTCCCACTGCCAAATCAAAGAACAGAGCGGCCGCACTTGCGAGCGGACACCTTCTTTCAGGGTATCCGCTCACAGGTCAACAGAACAATGCAGTTTTTTAAGCGCTTTACGCTGTATCATGAATCGACAAAGACCGCATTGTATCGGGGGAACTATGCGTCGAGAGTAAGATACAAGGCTCAGTCAACCGTCCCCCCGTGAGCAGATACCTTTCAGGCAAAGCATAGACGTGTACCGCACACAAGAGCCAGGAAACAAAAAAAGCAGGCTCCTTTCTGGAAAAAAAGGAGCCTGTTCAAACTACAGTGAGCGGAAACCTTGCCTTTTCCTTTTTTCAATCATTGCACGTATATTCTCTGGAAGCGATTCGCGCCAAACCATCTCGTTTGTCAGGCTCTCAAAGCCTTTCGCGCGCACAAACTCGACATGCCTTGAGAACATATCGATATTTTTCCGTATGTTTTCGTCCAGCTTATCTTTTCCCTGATATTCTTTCTTTACTTGGAGACTGTTCTGGGCAACGACACTTTTAGGGAATTGTGCGATGTCCCGGACAGCAAGTCTATAGAGATTCGTTGACCGCTCAAGACTTCTGTAATGTTGCATAATGATATCGAGAAGTTCTCCCGCTTTGTCGCGCGGCAAGCCTTGGGGCATATCCCTTTTCACCTTTTCCACTCGTGAAGACAATTCGTAAAAGCGAAACGCGATATTTTCAAAAGCATCAGCTTTATACGCCGATGAGCGAATATTGCTGCGCAGATTCTCTTCGCGCTCTTGCGCAAGCGAGAGATTCATATCGGCGAGCAAATCCTTGAACTGCTCAAGGTTGCTCTTCATAAAGGGTGAGGCCGCAGCGGCATAAATCTTTTCAAGCTCTGTCAGCGGATCGCCTCCGGGCTTAATCGAGACAAGCTGATCCTTTGTGACGGCCGCACGTTTTGGAACCACTGTTTCAACGGGCGCGACCTTCTCTTCTTTGTACGTCTTGCCCTTACTCATCTCTTTTTCAGTCAAAAGCAGCTCTTTTGACTTGCGCGTGCCAGGAATATTGATGGAGGTGAGAACAAGGCGAAAACCCAAGAAGCGCGCTTTGTGCGCAGAGTAGCTGCCGTCTTTCTGCTGCGTAAACATGCGCATTTCAACACGCTTTCCTGGGTAGACCTCCTGCTCGCTTGCCGAGAGAAAACTTCCGCCCTTGGCAATAAATCCCCCTTCGGAACCGTGCAAGCGTCTGTGCCGCCCGCCGCCTGGCAAGGACTCAACAATTGTGTACCTGAAGCCGTCCTGCACAAATTCGGCGACATTGCCGCCCATGTCGTACAGACCAAGAGGATTTGGCGTCATTGAGCCAACGGGGACCGGTTTATCGTAGCGCTCGCCAAAAACAGCGTAGTCCTCGACTCTTTTATTGTCATCCTTCACAAAATCGCTTTCGCCCTGATTTTCCTGGGGGAGATTTCCGCCCCTCGCAGCGTATTCCCACTCAGCCTCCGTTGGGAGCCTGAAATACATGGGGCAGCCCTCAATGATCGGCACGACAGGGGGATTTTGTGCCAAAAGCCAGTCATTGTACTTATGCAGAAAGGCCTGTATGTCGTACCAGGAGACATTGGCTTTCGGAAGATCGCCGCGTTCCTTACTTTCACCGCCCATAACGGCATGCCACTGGGCATTCGTCAATTCATATTTTCCCAAAAAATAGTAGCAATACCCTGTCTTCTCATCGGAAGGCAGTTTCTGCTGCCAGGCCGCAGGGAGGTCGGCGTACGTCACAGAGGAACTGATATAGGATTCTGTCCTTTTTTCGTAGAAACCCCGCTCCTCGGCAACTTTACGCACCCCCATATCGAATTTTTTGTCTGAGAGCGGATGGCTCGACGGGATGGATATTGCCCGCACAACCATGCTCAGACCATTTGGCATCGGAAGGACGATATCGGCGGCATCGGCATTGGGATTACAAAGCTGAGAGGGATCATCGAGGCTCCGTTTTTTTCCGATCGCCGCAAATCCACTCTCTGGGATGAAGACAAGAAGAGAGACAAGAAGAAGAGCAAGGGCGCGGCACAGCACGGAGAGGCAGGCATTGCCCCTGCATGGCGCGCGTCGGCTATCCAGCATAACAGCTCCTTTTTTTCCGCGTGTACGGGGTAGCAAATCCTGAAACAAACTGTCTTTTTTGCGAACGAGAGCCAGCACAAAGCCTGGTCTTTTCAACTCCAAATGGTACTTTTTTTCTGACCGCAGGAGACTCGGTACACACTACTTTTTCCCATGCGACCAATTAAGGCCGATCTTCTTTGACTCTCGTGGGAAAACCATCTGCGGCCGGATCTATAACGTTCGGGAGCATCAAAGAACCAGACTTTGTAGCTGCCCAAAGTATTCTTGCTTCCTTTTCGCAAAGACGAATTACCTGGGCAAGGCCCTGTCACAAGCGTTCTGCGTCCAGGTAAAGGAGAATGAACGAGAATCTTGTACTCCGCACACGCGGCTTTTTTTTTGCATTGCAAAAGAAATCTATACTCGCGGTTAATGAAATCTTCCTTCTCAATTTTTTGGACAAAGCCAGTAAGCCCGCCGCCATGAAGGGAAGGAAGAAGATCTTTGGCGTCGAGAGTATAATTCTACTTTCTCTTACGTTTGGATACTTGACACAGAGCGCCGCCCCCACACAGGGGAGCGCGCTAACTTTCTCTGATAGCAAGAGAGGGATCAATACGGGAGGCCTGCAGGGAAATCTTCCATGCGGCGATCTGAATGATGACTTGGACCAAAACGGCAATAAAAAGAAAATCCAGCGCATGCACAACGCATATCGCTTCGCCTCCCGACTCTGCGGCAAAAAGCAGGTCAATGCAGTATGCTATGCAGCCATAGACAACAAAGGAGAGCAAAACACCGAGCAGGCCAGTTGTCAGAGTCTGGGTTATGGGATAGGCGAGAATACTCAAACGTGAAAAGCCAATAAGGCGCAGCATGCCGAGCATTTTCCATTTCCTGCGAATGGAGGCGTGGACAGTACTGACCATGAAGGCAAAGAAGCCCGCACCAGTTGTTGCAGCGATAACGAGAATAATGGATGTGAGTGTGCGGTCAATATTTCTGATTGTGGCAATGTCCTTGGAACGCGTCGTAACAGGGATTCCTTGCGCCGTACACCATGCATCAAAGCCCTCAACATCGTCGAGGGAGGCGACATAGGCGCGAAACGACTCGAATCTGTGTTCACTCGGTGGCGTCTCCCCCCCTGTCGCAAGAAGCTCCGAGGCATAGCCGTCACGGAAGTCCTGGATTGCAAGGAGAAGGGGCAAGGCAAGAAAGCCTGTGTCCATGCCTATGGCTTCCTGCGGAAGAACAGCTGAGACGATAAGCTCCATTGTTTTGCGCTCAAACTGTCCGCTCGCAAGACGGCGGGACATACGCGCTGTGAGCCTATCCCCAGAAGAGACAGAGAGTCTCCGCGCAGCCGTGTATGAGAGGACAATTTCAAGCTTTTCTTTGTCAGCAGCTGGGGGGGATGCGTGGTAGCGGGCAAGTAGGGGATCGCCCTGGGCTGTGGGCTCAAGGGTGATTGTGACAGACGTCCCTTTTGCGCCAACAACAGAAAGTTCTGATGCGACATCGCGCGTGCGGCCAATGCAGAACGTACATTCGGCCAGATCTTGTATTTGATCGATACGTTCTTGCGTAAAGCCCGCCCCAGCCCCCCCTTGGGGCATAACAACCAAAACAGAGGGATCCTGCATGAGCCTCTCTCGTAAGCGCTCCACAACGCCTGTATGCACACCATGGAGAATCAAAAGAGGGGAGAGTATGCTTGCGAGCGCAAGCACAGAACACAGAGAAAGCGAGGCCTCGTGCAGCCAGTCCCTAATGGCCAAATAGACAGTGCTGTCTCTCATACCTGCCCCGCATTGTCTCTTTGCTCTGTGTCGTCAAGGACTGCGATCGACCTGTCCCCTCGCGACGCACGTGTATCGTCCTTTTTTTGAAATGAAAGGCATCGACTAAGGCCACATCGTGCGAAACCATGACAACGGCTGTACCAACCTGCTGGGCCACCTGCAAAAAAAGATTCATCACAACGCGCGAGAGATTGGGATCAAGAGCTGCTGTCGGCTCATCGGCAAGAAGAAGGGCCGGAGACGAGGCAAGCGCGCGGGCGATTGCGGCGCGCTGACGCTCGCCAATCGAAATCGCATCCGGCATGGCGTCAGCAATATGGTCAATGGCCAAGGTTCGCAAAAGCCAAGCGACATCTGTTCCAGCACCTTTCCGCCTTCCTTCAAGAGCGGTCAGCTCAACGTTCTCCCAAACCGTGAGATAGGGCAAGAGTTCGCCTGTCTGAAGAACATAGCCCATATGGCGTTTGCGCAATTGGGCCATGACATCGCCCTGCCCCCGCTTCCACAAGTTTGCGATGTCAAAGGTCTCCTCTGCAAAGTGGGCGCTAAAGTGTTCGCAAGAATCGGGCTCTAAAATCATGCCGAGAAGATCAAGGGTCGTGCTTTTCCCGCAGCCGCTTGGTCCCACAATGGCTATGTGTTCACCGGCTGCAACCGAAAGCGAGCGGATTTCTAGGCCAAAGCCAGAAGAGCGCTTCCGCTCTTTTGTGAGATTGTTCATTGCGATGATCGTCATGGCAGCATACTCAAGGGGACCCGGTACACCCACTCATTGGCGTCCTTTGCTCCAAAGCCTTCCCAGTGGGTGTTGTCGCGATCGTATTCTTCATAGCGCCGCACAAGACCCTTTAAGCGCTTAATGAATTCCTCTTTTTCGCCAGTACTCTTATTGATCCAATCGTCCTGGGTCATGTTCAAAACTTGACTTTTATAGGGAAGGCCATCCAAAACCTCTAGAAGCACGCCCTTCTGCGCGAGATTGGCCTTGGGATCGCTTGAAAAACTTGAGGGATCCCGGCTCATCTGAGCGGCCGCCGAAATGAGCTGCTCGTAGAAATTGAAGTTTTCATTGTCCTGGAGAAAGGCTTCCTCAGCTGTTGTGATGATGGTCTTAAGCTGTTTGCGCAGCTGACTTAACTGCATCTTTGTCAGAAGCACAGCGGCAGAGACCACAGGGACAGGAGCATCTCCTTGGCCCGCCTCAAGCGCCGTGAGGTCTGTGTCCGCAATCCAGGCGCGCACAACCGATGGCGCGGATGTGCCCTTTTTATTGCCGACAAACTGGAGCTGCATGGCGTAGCCGCTTATCTCAGCGTAGTAGCGGGCAAGTTCCTCAGGACTTGCGTTTTTCGGCGCATCGTGCGCCTTCGGCTTCTCCATTTTGATGCCCTTGATCTGATTGACGGCTATTTTGTAGAAGACGTCCGCGACTGTTGTGCCGACTTTTTGAAAATGCGGCGCTCCGGCCTGCGGTGTTGGCGCATCAATAGCGAGATAGCAGGAGCGATTGTTGCTCAATTTTGAAAGTTCACGATAGCTTTTTTCCGCATAGTCATGATCGCTTTTTCCCTTCGGCGTCTTCACATGCACGGCTGTCAGAAAAATACCGTTTGTCCGCAAATAATCGGCCATGCCTTCAGGGCTCATCCCGGTCTTTGAGCTTGTGTCTGTCCCAGCAAGGGGCCCTGCGTCACTCACAAGAAGAATGATTTTACTGTCAACCGTCTGCCAAGAGAGCGCGTCAACGGCTTCCTTGACCCCAGCAAGCGAGTCCTCGTCAAAACTGTGCGTCGAAGCCTTGCACTCCTCAAGCTGCACAAGGAGTTTTTCGAGTGTCTCGCGCTCGGAGACAGAGACAAAATCACTGATCACGCGGGTATTGTACTCAATTTTTGGGCGAAGCTTTGGATTGCTGCGAAAAGCGACCACAGCAAAGGCTATTTTGTCCTTGGCAGGGGAATTCTGTATGCGATCAAAAATAGTGCGGATAATTTGTTTTGTCTGGTCAATATAGGGTTTCATGGAGATGGTTGTGTCAACAACAAAGGCAATGCCTGTGCGCATGCCACCAAAACCATTGCCTTCTCCTGCTCCCTTTGTGTCGCGCATCGCAGCAGAGCGCTCCGCAGCTTTTTTTGTCTCTGCCCCTGGAACACCGGGATCGAGACAAGCCACTTCCAAGAGCTGCATGCCCTTGGCCTCGACCGAAAACTGCGTGTCAATGTTCAGCACAGGGAGAAGGTAAAAGTCTTTCTGCGAAACGTGCCCGTCCTTCTCAAGAGGCTCTGTCGCAATCACAGGGCAATCTGAGGGGATCCGCGCATTCTTGGTGTTGAAAAGGGTCACATACTGTTCCACTGTGTCCTTGATGCTCGCGGCTGCGCAGAGATCTTCCAGATCCTTGTGGCTTTTGAAAAAAAGCACAGGATCCCGCCCCATTTGATCGGTAAAGACCATGGTAATAGCCTGAGGCCACTCTGTCGCATCCTTTTCGCGAAGCCAGCCATCTGGCGCGCTTGACGAGACTCCCACCTGCAGCATGCCGTCCTTGCGCGCGTAGACATAGAAGGACGTGAAGGTGCGCGGCTTCCGCACGGTCTTCTGCCCTGTTGGATCGGCGTAGAGGACAGCGCCTGGATTTGAGACAACGCGCTGAAAAACCGTGCGTTTGCCCTCCTGCAGAAGGGGCTGCGCAGCATGCGCCACATCTCCCAGTGCGACAAGAAAGAGCAGAAAGAGAGGAATCAAAAGAGTACGCGGGCCTATGCCCCATACCTGCCACAGTTTCATCATACCTCCCCATGGATAAAAAATCTCACAGAGGGGAGCCTGCTGCACAAATGCGCAGCAGGCTCCCCTCTTGTATTGCTTCTAAGGCTACGGCAGCATGCTCAGAGGAACACGATAGACACGATCATTGGGATTGGCTGAGCCAAAGCCCTCCCAGTGGGTATTGTCGCGATCGTATTCTTCATAGCGCCGTACAAGGCCCTTTAAGCGCTTAATAAATTCCTCTTTTTCGCCAGTACTCATATTGGTCCAGTCTTCTTGGGTGAGTCCCAAGATGCGGCTCTTATAGGGAAGACCGTCTAAGACTTCGAGAAGAACACCCTTCTGCGCGAGATTGGCCTTGGGATCGCTCGAAAAGCTTGAAGGATCCCGGCTCATCTGAGCGGCTGCAGAAATAAGCTGCTCGTAGAAATTAAAGTTTTCGCTGTCCTGGAGAAAGGCTTCCTCAGCTGTTGCGATGATGGTCTTCAGCTGTTTGCGCAGCTGGCTTAGCTGCATCTTTGTCAGAAGCACGGCCGCATAGACTGCGGGGACAGGATCATCCTGAGGATGTTCCTCAAGCGCCGAGAGGTCCGCGTCCGCAATCCAGGCGCGCACAACTGAGGGAGCGGTTGTGCCCTGTTTGTTTCCGGCAAATTGGAGCTGCATGGCGTAGCCGCTCACTTCTGCATAGTGGCGGGCGAGATCTTCGGGGCTTGCATCCTTTGGGGCATCATGCACCTTCGGCTTGGCAAGCTTTGCATCGTGTATCTGATCTTCGGCTATTTTGCAGAAAATATTCGCAACGGCCATGCCGACCTTCTGAAAATTCTGGGCGCCTCTCTCCGGATTTGGCGCATCAATGGCAATGTAGCTTGAGCGATTATTGCTGAGTTTCGAAAGTTCTCGGTAGCTTTTTTCTGCGTAGTGATGATCGTTTTTTCCCTTGGGTGTCTTCACATGCAAAGCTGTCAGAAAAATACCGTTTGTGCGCAGATAATCGGCCATGCCTTCAGGACTCATCCCCGTCTTTGAGGTCGCGTCTGTTCCGGCAAGAGGGCCCGCATCGGTCACAAGAAGAATGATTTTGCCGTCAACCGAGGCCCAGGAGAGCGCGTCAACCGCTTCCTTCACACCAGCGAGCGAGTCCTCGTCGAAAGCGTGGGTCGAGGCGCGGCATTCCTCCAACTGCTCAAGGAGCTTGTCTAAGGTATCGCGCTCATTGACTGAGACGAAATCGCTGATCACACGGGTATTGTATTCGGTCTTCGGGCGAATTTGGGGATTGCTGCGAAAGGCTATGACGGCAAAGGCAATGCTGTCCTTTATCGGGGAGTTCTGAATGCGGTCAAAGATATTGCGAATAATCTCTTTTGTCTGCTCGATATACGGTTTCATGGATATTGTTGTGTCCACCACAAAGACAATACCTGTGCGCATGCTGCGAGGCTCAGCACTTTCTTTTTTTTGCTCAGCATTCGGAACGCCGGGATCAAGACAGGCCACCTCAAGCAGCTGCATGCCATTGGCCTCACCCGTAAACTGCGTGTCAACCGTAAGAACTGGAAGCAGGTAAAAGTCTTTCTGCGAAATTTGCCCATCCTTCTCAAGAGGCTCTGTCGCAATCACTGGACAATCCTTGGGCACTCTTGCGTTCTTTGTGCTAAATAAAGTGACATACTGAGCAACGGTGTCCTTGATGCTCTCAGCTGCGCAGAGATCTTCCAGATCCTTGTGGCTTTTGAAGAAAAGCACAGGCTCCCGCCCCATTTGATCGGTGAAGACCATGGTTATAGCCTGCGGCCACTCTGTCGCGTCCTTTTCGCGAAGCCAGCCCTGTGGCTCAGTTGTCGAGACACCCACACGCAGCATGCCCTCTTTGCGTGCGTACACATAGAATGAGGTGAAGGTGCGCGGTTTTTCCGCAGCTATCTGCCCCTCAGGATCAGCGTAGAGGACGGCTCCAGGATTTGAGACAACACGCTGAAAGACCGTGCGTTTGCCTTCCTGCAGAAGAGGCTGTGCCGCAAAGACTGCGTCTCCTGGGGAGATAAGGCCGCCTGCAAGGATTGCACAAAAAAAGAGCAAGAACACCGAAAGAAGACGGGTATGCAGACCTTGTATGTCGAATGCGCGCAAAGGTCGTTTCATCATATCTCCCCATACGAAGTTTAGTTAGGAGCTGTACCAACGGAACCTGACATTCTAGGGTATTTTTAACAACAGGAACGAATACTCTTGTTCTACTCTCGACGCCAAAGATATTCTCTATCTTCTCTTGGTCAGAAGAAGTGCGATGGAAGATTTTTTCCAACGCAAAAGGAGCTGCGTCGGTTTCTTCAAACGCTTGCCCCCACGTATACTCGTGACGGATACAATGTTCTTCTTCAATTGCATTAAAGATCCGCAATACGTCCACCTACGATACGGGAAGAAAGACGATCGTTCGCGTCGTGAATAGAGTTTGGCATGTACCCTAAACTCTGCA
>JAFTDR010000161.1 GCA_017454105.1 Desulfovibrionaceae bacterium
AGCTTCTTTGAATGAATTAGTATTTCTGGCATATGGGATGATTTTCTTTAAATTATTCTTCATATTTGAATATATATCATCTTTCTTCATCATTTGATCGTGTATTTTATTTATAAACATATCTTTATTAATATCATTTATTTTAGAAAGATACTCAGCAAGAAGCAAATCGAACACGTCATGATACTTAAAAATTTTTCTTGTAAGAAGAGAAGCAGCCTTCTCGTAATAAATTTCTTCTAAGTCTTCTGTATTCGTATCGGGAAGTATTGTATTATAGGCTGAAGAAGGATATAGAGGAATACAGCGTTTCATATAGGCTGGTACATTAAAGATTTCGATTTTAATTGTCTGTATATCTTCTATATGGATGTTGCGCATAAGTATTCTTCTAGAGCGTTGAATTCTGCGGTGAGCGGTGCTGAGTAATGACAGTGAGTCGGGGATACGTACTTCAATTACCCATCTGTTGACTCGTCTGGTGTCAGAATGTTTGGTTATGGGATATAGGTTTGATGTCACATTACTTTTATCAATTCCATAGTCTTTCTGCACAATCGAAGAGAAAAATAAAAAAAATTATTCCCATAGTCATTGAATTGCTGCGGTGAGAAGGGCGGTATTTTTCCACAAGAAAAATCAAGATCAGAAGAAAATCTATGGCTTAGATACGCACGCTGAAGTGCGCCACCACCTTTCAAAACGACATCTGAAAGGAAACCAGCTTTTTTCAGGCTTGCCATTGCACCATCAAGCAGGACGGCTTTCTCGGCAATGTCAGCCATAGTTAGTCGGTCCCCAAACTGCTCAACTAAAAGTCGTTCTGCATGCAAAAGAAAATTAATTTGATTCTCTTTGACTGAATCTGTCACTTCATTCTCCCAAGGGCCTTGGCGTACCCATACATCTAATCGTAGGCTGCGGATCTGTTTCAAGAAATGGATCCGGCATATCTTCATAGCGTTCCATAGCTCGTTCTAGTAATTCCATGTCAACAAGGCCAATATTTCTGTTGATCTGCTGTAAATCTTTCCATGCCTGATACGGGGATGCGACATAGCATTGCCTATCATCAGACCAGAAAACCTGTCTAAGTAACAAAAACATACTGGCTATTTCTATATGGGTAAACTGCAGGCTTCCAAATGCCGTCTCATAGCGACCGCTCTCTCCCATCGTTGCGACGGTAAGAACGGCTATCGGCTCTTGTATTGCTCCGTACTTGAATAAAATTTTTTCGAAACTGACGTACGAAAAATCGTTAGGTCTACAATACGGGATCATATCGTCAAGAACATAGCATGTGAGATTCTGAGATTTCGGGTTATAATAGAGATCACCGTACATTTGAGCGAGTATGCCAGCGTCTACACTGGCGCGGATGTCCTCTTGGGCTCTTTCATATGTCGTTCGTGCCCAGAGCGCGAAGTCTTCGATTGTACATCCCCAAGAACCGTATTCTTCTCTGTGCGTGAGGTAAGACTGTACTTGTTCTATAGCGGTCATTTAAAAATCCTCCATCCATATATGGGAGGTGAATTTCCATTACAATTACCCTGTCAGTATTACCTTGAATTCCCGCCCTCCGTGTTACCTACATGGCAAGAGAGGCCATTCTGCCAACTTAAGCGGCGGATTGTAGCTAAATGAACTCGTTTAGCTACAAAATCTCTTTTTGAGTTGGAAGAGCAGATGGACTGTAGCTCACCTCCATGTAGCTAACTCACCAGGCGAGAATTTAAGATTACTAGGATCTTCGATAGGTTTCGTGGGTAAAAAGCCACGGGCAGGCAGCGGCACTCCCTGTCGGCTCACTCTTGAGCATCTCACCTTTGTTACGCCTCGGTGCTTAAGCGAAACCTGCGAAGCTTACCTTGCGCCGCATCGAACGCCTTTTTCTACCTTGCGAGCTTCGGCAAGGGAAAGCTCTCGAAGCTCACGCGCCCCCTGACTGTTCGCCGATCTCGCGTCGGACGAAAGGCTTTTGCTGGCCCCTAGGACGCGGATTACGTTACGCAAATCGCACAATGAAATGACTTTCGAAGGCGCGCCACGGTCCATCGGGTACGCCGCGCGCGGACGCCGAAAACCTCGCAGCGAGAGAGTGGAGCAGCCCACGACTCATAACGAAGAACCATTTTTTCTTAGGCTGCCCTTGGAGAAAAGGAGTATGCGCTCAAGACGTGTCACAGGACAGAAGACCAGCGTTGCCGTTACGCGGCAAAGCTGGTCTTCTGTTTTTTTCAAGCACCGTCCCAGAGTATCCAGTTTGCGCAAACTCGTGTTTAATGATTCTTCGCAGGCGATCAATTTTGGCCGATCTTCATCGCCTGCCGGGGTACAATCATCATGCGGCCTAGTCTGCGAAAGAACAGGCTGGCCTCAAGACAAGCGTATGAGAATCCAATCCATCACAAGAGAAATAACCATATCGCTCATGCGATCGGATATATCATGGTCGAGGTGCGAAGCAACGAATTGCGCGACATAGCTGTCAGGGTTGTCAACAAAAAGAGATTTGGGAGATGGCGTCTTGTTGTTATTTTTCAGGAGATATTCTGTGATGGCATCTGTCAACCAATCGACAGTTTGTGAGGGGGATAAGCGCTCGTTTGTTTCCAGAATACGCCAGCTGTCATCGTCCTTTCCATCGAGCAGGGTATACAGAATCTCAAGCGCGCCGCAGCACTTCGCTATGCGCGACGATGTGGCATAGCCAAGAAAACCCTGCACACTTTCCAGTACTGCCTTTGCCTTCTCAAGCTTGGCTATGCGTACATCCCGATCCTTCACATCCCCCTTGACAAGGGCAGGCTGCAATCTTCCAAGTTCAGCCTCAAGCTTGAGGAGACGTTTTCTGAATTCCTCCACATCCCCAGCCAAAACGCCAAGCATGTCCATAAATTGTGTCTTGGCATCCATATAAAAACCTCATTAACTTCCTGCGCAATGCGTGCAGTGTATTCTTATTCCGCCTTGAACAGGGCATCTATGCCCGCGGTGAGAGAAAGAGGATCACAAAAGCACTTCCATACCATATTTCAGCGGGGCCATTCCCATTTTTGTATAAAAGGCGCAGGCACCGGGATTGCAGGCCCAGACATTCAAGGTGACATTTTTACAGTGCAGGCTTCTTGCAAGGTCAAGGCAGGCCTCATACAGACCTTTACCAACACCCATGCGCCGCACACGCTCGTCAACGCAGATATCGTCTATATAGAGAGTGCGTATGTCAGCGAGCAAACGCTCACCCTTGTGTTCAATAATCTGGCAAAAAGCGTGGCCAAGGGGAATCTCCGCATCATCTATCGTCCCCATGGCAACGAGGACAGGAAAATGCTCGTCGCGAAGCAGCACTTTTAAATCATCGTCCCCATACTTCGTTGTGCGATTAAAAAGATCTGGGCGACCTTTATGGTGAACGAGGTTAACTTGCTCCAAAAGGTGCTGAAGGCCCGGAATATCCTTTTCTGTAGCACGCCGTATGCTGTATGTCGCCTGCATGCGTATTCTCCTCAGTCGCAGCCGTTGTTCCCAATGCGGGAGGATGGATTGAAACGGTGGCGACATTCTTCTTTTATGCCATCGTCAAGTCTCAGAACATCGCACCCTTTTACATAGCGCACGAGGCGGGGCCTGTCGACGGATTTCTCAAGAGACTGGATAATGCGCTCCATCCGCTTCGTCCCTCTGATCGTGCCCGCAAGATTTTCCTGCAGTTCCTTGACAGCATCATCACCGACGCTGTGGCAAAGCCTCTCTGCAAGCGCATACGCCTGGGAATCCTTTGGCAGAATAGAACGGAGTTTTTCAGCGAGCGCAAGCGTCTCGCTTTTTGAATCATCTATATCACTTGCAATTTCATCGCAGTATTCTGCCGTTATTCGCAGCTGATGGAGAATGTTATTGCCGTAGTGAGCCATTCCCCCCGCAGCTTTGCGCAGGGTGTCCCGCGCCACAGCTATTCGCCTGCCGACACTTAAAGATACAATTTTCGCGTACTTCGTAAGAAAGTATTCTTCAAAGGAGTCAAAACCAGCTTCGCGCTTACTGTAGAGGGCCACAATGCCAAAAGGGGGTCTATTGCAACGATCGCGGAGAATGAAAGCAAGCCGCGAGCGATAGCCGTCGTGATACAATGTGGAATTGTAGGCATCGCCGCCTTCTTCCAAGGAAAGAAGGTTGTTGGAAACAATATAGCGAGTGTGTCCGTCGAGAACAGCGCGCATAAGCGGATGCGCCACAAGCGTTTCGCTAAGAATCGGCGCCAGAATGGGGGTAAAGCTACTGTCAACGGCATTCGCATGGCGGATCTTCCATTCCCCTCGTTTTGTGCGCATGCGGCAGATATAAAAATCAGCATGCAGGCCCTTAACAAGGACATTTCCGCTCTGCCTCAGAACTTCCTCTGGGGGCGCCATATGATCTGAAATGGCCAGAAGGTCACTTGAAACCCGAAGAAGGGCATCCTGCTCCGACTGCATCGAAGCCAATGAAGCCAAAAATGTAAGGAGGCAACGCCAGCCGTGGATCGGTTTCCCAAGAACAACAGGATGGTATCCTAAATCAAAAGCTCGTTTCACTGCTGGAAGCAGGGCAACGACAGACTGCCGAATTTCATTGGGCGCGTACTGCAAAAGCTGCAGAAAACGCGTCCTGACATCCTGATTTGCGCAAGAAGGGGATGCCGATGCGAAAGAAGAGTGTGTCATAAAGAATGTAATGATACTTCAGGGATGAGAATGTTTTCCACGCCAAAGATGCGTGTCTTGGACTTGCTTGCCGGCACTCTTGCCGTAACAAGAACCAACTTGTATATATCAGACGTCCCGCCTTGGCAAGAAACAATTTTCGCCTGCCTGCAGGCCCAACGCAAGCAGCATTACTAGCTCATTTCGCAGAAACTCTCCGCCAAAGAACGATAGAGGCATGCCGCAGCTTAGGCGAATTACAGATCGGAGCGAATGCGATCGGCTATGTCTGCAAAAGCCCCAAGCACAGCGGATTTATACAGGACTTTCAGCTCAGGCATTTCGAAGTTGAGCAGGAGAGAAAATTCAGAGGAACTTTCTCTCACAAGCGAAAGAAGGGAGCTGCTGTTGACAATTGTCTTGTACGTATTCATCGCGAGCTGAATTTTGCCTGTGAGGCTTTCCTTTGACCGCGCAAGCTGCTTCGAGCGCTTTTGCAAAAGCGACAAATACAAATCACCGACGCGCATAACCTCAGTATTGATCCGCGCATTTTCTTCAAGGGTTTGAATATCCGACTCGCTGGCTGTTCTTTGCAAAGCCTTTGCCTGACGATAATTTTCGTTCGCCTCGGCTATAATCTTCCCAACCCGTTCACGATACACTGCAATTTTTTCCAGGGCGATATCGTGCGCAACAGAAAAGGATTCCAGGGAAATCAAGTACATTCCAGTGTAGTACTTGGCCAGCTGGACATTTTTTTTGTCAGCTTTCAGTTCATTTTCTATGATGCGTTGCATCCTCTTCATGTTCTCAGCGATATTCATCAAACGAACGAGTTCGCTTCCTTCTGCTGAAACAATAAAATACTGCAGCTCCTCTTTTGAGACATGCAGACCTTTCTTTTGTAGTAAATCTATAATTGTATTCTGGATATTTTCTATACTTTTTTTATTCTCTCTAATTTTATTTGGAATTTCAGCAATCTTCCTATCCAGCGTTGATCGAGATTTTACAAAAGGGTTATAGGATGTTTCTGGCGCCGAAACGCGCTCCCGCTTGTATGCTAAACTATCTTTTTCAAGCTCCTTATTTTTTAAAGACAGCTCGTCTATCTCTTCAAAGTACTTGTTTATCTCCGAGTCGCCCAGGATTTCCTGAGCTTTCTTAAGAAGTCGGATATAGCGGGGTTCACGCGCAGTGATGAATTCAAGGGCAGAACGTGAATTTCTATCCGAACTTGTTGCGAGTTCGATGGCCTCATTGCTTACTTTCGAAAATTTATCCCATACTTTTTTAAACACCTTTGATTCGGCAGCGTCCATGTCATCCGCGAGTATCGGAGTGGCAAGAAGGCAGATCACAAAAAGGAGTGAGAATGCCGCCGCTGTGTATTTTTTCATAGACACCTCAATTTCCTTGTCAGTTGGGAAAATTGAAATATTTAAAGAAGAACTGGAGGGACGAATAAAAGTGCCGTACGAGAATGCACCGTATCCGCTCACAGGTCAACGGTTCTTGCGGGCTTTGTACCCTTTCAATTGTGTATTGTCAACAAAGACCACCAAAGAGAGTCTATCGTCTATGAGATGTCCCAAAGCCGGCTGAAAGACGCATTCCATCGTCGCCCGCGCGGAACGCGCCCCATACTCAAGTTAGAAAAAAAGTGACTCTTCCAAATGTATGCGGTTAGGGCACAAGGACTTCGCGGCCAGACTGTTTGCAACTTTATTTCTGCCCGCAGTATACCACTTTAGGTCCCGCAATACGTGTCTCTTGTACCCATAACTATCATAATGATCCTTTTACACACGGACTTAGAAAATTCAACGAGTACGCGCAAACACAAAGAAGACGGAGCCCGAGGCTATACGATTGCTCGGGCGAAAATCTCATGCTGAAGGGTAAAAGCTCACGTGTCAAATGAGGGGTTTCACGCCTGCCAGTGCTAGGTGCCAGGCCCGCGCCCATCCCTTGCGCGTACTTTTTCCGCAAGACTCCAGATTCATGCACGCGTACTCGCAGAGCATCACGCAAAACTAGCGCACAAGAAGTCTATTGTTTCGAACGTTGCTATTTGACGAATCACGAACTTGTATGGCATCTCGTTTATATCCTACTGTGCCATTAGCAGTATTTCTTTGTATAACTATATTACTACTTTTACTTACATCAATTAAGGTATTTGAATTTCCTATAAATTTATTATTTTCAATACGCAAATCTTTACAATTTGCAAGGGAAATATATTTATCTATATACGACCCGGTAAACACATTATCGATTATTTGTATATTACTATGAACGTTTCCATAATCTTTGTCGTTTTCCGAGTAAATTGGATATATATCATCGCTTGTTACTGCTTCGATATAATTATTTTTAAATAATATGTTTGTATTCGAAACTTTATTCGTTCCTCTATTCAATGACAAAGCAGAAGGGATATTTGTAAACTTCGACCCTGTTATGACAACGTCCTTCATTATAAAACTACGGATTGCACCCAGAGCTAAGCCATCGAAGGTGCAGTTCTTAATAATGAGTTTATTCGGCGAAAAAATTGGTCTGTTTGAATAATGATTTCCGATTGCTCTCGTTCCTGCAGGAAATGAAGAACTAGGACCAAAATGGCAATTTTCAAGACGAATATTCTCTGAGTGAATAATTAAATTCTGAAAATCAGCTAGATTATTTGTTGGATTGGCTGCTGATGCCGCTGCATTCTTGGTTGTTGTATACTCTACTTGAATAATTTCTCTTCCTTCGACTTTATTTTCAATACAGCCTAAGAAAGAACAGCGTGAAAAGAAAATATTTCTGCTGCCAGATATTTCAACAGCATGTGTTCCTCTATTATTTAAAAAAGTGCAATTATAGAATTGTATATTGTCGGCATAGCCCATTGTAAAGGTTTCGCCGCCCCTAACTTGTCTACCGTTATTGTCGAATTCTATATCAATAAATTTGATGTTTTTTATCCCAAAATAACTATTCTTAGCAATTCGATTTTTATCAGGCAGGAGCCAAAACATAAATTTTGTGTTGGATCGCTGAATGCTCACCTTTCCTAAGGCCAGGTACACCTGGTCGGATTTTGGGTAGAGCGTGTCTGAAATTTTGTAACGTCCTTGCGGAAAACAAAGAATCTTTCCTTCTGAGGCGGAAATTGCGGCCTGAAGCGCCTTTGTGTCATCCTTCATGCCGTCGCCAATCGCCCCAAATGAGCGGACGCTTGTCACAGCACTGTCGCGGAAGGTGACATCAGAAAGTGAGATCCCGCGCTTTTTTAGGATCTGCTGCAGTTGACGTTGTACGGGGATACTGTTTGATTGCTCAAGCAATCTGTCAATGTTTGGATAATTCATGACTTCCTCAAGGTAGCTAATCAGGGTCCTTGCGCTCGAAATGTGTGCCTGCCACAACACGCTTCACGCGAAAAGGGTTCTCTGGGTACAGGGAGCGCGTATGCACTGTCTTTTTATACTCGTTTCGTCCTCATCAAAAGCAGAACCTCGCACTTCCTCCGTGTTTCAGAAGGAAGATTTCACCCGTTGTCAATATATACTGCGGTCAAAAAAAAAGTTGCCACTTGGAGTTGAATATACCTGACTTTGAGTGCGGACTTTCGTTCGCAAAAGTGTCAGTCTGTTTCTCGCCAGGGCTGCGCAATTGCTCTTGGGCAGGGAAAAGCGGATTGGAAGCAGTGGCAAACAGTGCATTTGCGGCGTATCCGCTCCCAAAACCGGGCCGGATACGCCGCATCTATCTGGTTCGCAAAGACGTGCGAAAGAGTCCAGCACTCTTTGCTTACTTTTTATTTAGTGATCGTGACGCCTCTTCAAATTCCTGGCGCAAGCTTTCTATCAACTCGTGGACCGAAAGAATTGAATCCACACGGAAGACATTTGCGCCACAGAAAGCAAAGCCGTTTTCAAGCTTGCCACGCATGGCATTGAGCAGAACTCTCGCGATGCAGTACGGCGTGTTTTCCTGATTGCATGTTTTCACGCAATGAAAAATACACTTGAACGGTTTTGTCAGTCCCTTGCGGACCTGGTCAATGAAATCATTGTGTATGGCCCGGCCTGGCATGCCGACAGGACTGTTGATTATCGTGACATCCTCTTTTTTCGCATGAATAAAGGCCTGTTTAAAATTATCGTCCGCATCGCATTCATGCGTCGCAACAAAGCGCGTCCCCATTTGAACGCCACTCGCCCCAAGAGAAAGGCAACGGTAAATATCCTCACCGCTGTAGACACCGCCCGCAGCAATGACTGGCACGGCCCGGCCGTATTTATCCTCAAAGGGTTTGACTGCGTCAACAACCTGGGGGAGCAGTTGCTCAAGAGAAAAGGCCGGATTATCAATTTCTTCCGGCTTAAAGCCTAAATGGCCGCCAGCCTTTGGGCCCTCAAGCACAAAGGCGTCCGGCAAATAGTCGAAGCGGGAAAGCCATTTCTTTGCTATGACTGTCGCCGCCCGCGCCGACGATATGATCGGCACAAGCTTAGTCTTGAACTCTTCCTTTTTCTCCTCGCACACTTCGCGGAGATGTCTTGGCATATCAAGGGGAAGACCGGCACCAGAGAAAATGAAATCTATCTTATTTTCGATAGCTGTCCGAACCATTTGCGCGAACGTTGTGAGCGCAACCATGATGTTGACGCCAATCAAGCCGCTTGTCTGCTCCCGCGCTTTCTGAATCTCCTCGCGAAGCGCCCGAAGATTCGCCTCAAGGGGATTCTGCGCCACATCCTTTTGCGTCATTCCGATCATGGCTCCGGCAATAACACCGATACCGCCTTCATTGGCCACAGCTGATGCCAGTCCGGACAAAGAGATCCCAACGCCCATTCCGCCTTGAACAATAGGAGTGTCCGCTTTCAGCGCACCAATCTGTAATGCAGGAAACGGCATTGAAAACCTCCAACTGTATCATACGAAACAAAGCGCGCACGCTGATGTGTGTCCTATGCTCCGTATGTGTGATAAAAATCATTTTTTTACATACGCAGTACTGTGTATGTAAATCGAACGGACAGAAATTGCAAGTGCCCATCGTCAAAGGCAAGCGGGCTTCTTTCTTCCCAGACCTCGTCCCGAGTAAAAAAACGCGGCCGCGCTGTAAGCAAGCGATCGCTGTGCCTCTCGGCATGGATCCTTTTTGAGCTGCTTAGGCTGCCT